>CP015195.1:0-330635 GCA_012221805.1 Pasteurellaceae bacterium RH1A
AGGATTTTTGCAGAAATTTGCAAGGAGCCTACCGCTTGAATAATAAAAATAGATTTATAAAATTAAATAATGTGATCTTGATCACAAATATTGATAATATTTTCCTTTTCCCTCCTTCCTTTCCTTTATAATTGTAGAAGATGTATTTCATAATAATATATCTTATATCCGTTATTTTTTATAAAGGGGCTACCATGAAAAAAATCATTGCTATTATGGGTTTAGGTATTTTGCTATCTGCTTGTGCAGGACAAGAGAAGTTAGAAAAGGAAACTGCTTTTGCTTTAGGTGTTGATCCAGAGCAAGTAAAAGTATCTAATATTGATAGGGGAATGTATGAAACCAAATATAATGCTGTTATCAATGGCAGAAAGCATAATTGTACCGTAATTGGCGGAAACCCTGTTTCATTCGGGGTGGTTGTCTCACCTACATGCGTAGAAGTAACAGGAAGCACCAAAGCAACAGGCTCTACGAAAAAGACAAAAGGCAGTTGTAATATTATGCTTGAAAAAGCAGGGAAATGCTCAAGATAACAAGATAATATGATCACAAGCGGTAGATTTTTGGCGGAAATTTGCAAAAACCTACCGCTTTTTTATTGAAAGACTTATATTATTTTCCTGATGAATGAAAATACTGTCTGTTTTTGGAACTTTTAATCATTTAAGCAATTTTAGGCTTGTAAGTATCATATATGATACTAAATATCTGATTTTAGCCTTAAATTATCATTGATAAAAGTAACTGTCCTAAACCAAGTTCATCCTAAACTAAACCTCCACAATAAATATTTAAACGGTTACAAAAAAACGCCTAAAACCCTTACACATTACCAAATGCCCCTAAAACAAGCGGTCTCATTTCCCAAATTTCTTGCAAGGGTGTAAAATAGCCTAAATTTTTCATTTAGGTAATCTTATGGCCCTACTTCCACTTTCTCAGGCGCTGGACAATATGTTCGAGCGTCTGCCAAGCCCTTCTGAAACCCAAACCCTGCCTCTCCATCAGGCGGCCAACCGTATTTTAAGCCAGGCGGTTTACTCCCCTATCAACGTGCCCAGCTTTGATAATTCGGCTATGGATGGCTATGCCCTGCGGGTGGCGGATTTAGCCCATCATTCAGCCTTGACGGTTGCTGGCAAGTCCTTTGCGGGCTCACCTTTTAAGGGCCAATTGCCTGCCGGCCAGTGTGTGCGGATTATGACCGGCGCCATGATCCCTGCCGGGGCTGATGCCGTGGTGATGCAGGAGGAAACCAGCCTTAATCCTGATGGTTCGGTTACCTTCCATAAACAACCTAAACTAGGCGAAAATATCCGTTATGTGGGCGAAGATGTGAAGCAGGGCGACAAGGTGCTGGATCAGGGCGATCTGCTTAATGTCACCACGCTTCCCCTTTTGGCTTCGCTGGGCATTGCGGAGGTGCCTGTTTACCCCCGCCTAAAAGTGGCCATCCTCTCCACCGGCGATGAACTAACCTCAGTTGGCCAAGCCTTGGAAGCAGGCAAGATTTATGATACCAACCGCTTTGCTGTTCGCTTGATGTTGGAAAAACTTAACTGTGAGATCTTGGATTATGGTATTTTGCCTGACGACCCAGCCCAGTTTGAAACAGCCTTTACCCAGGCTCAACAAGAGGCCGATGTGCTGATTACCAGCGGGGGCGTATCAGTGGGCGAGGCGGACTTTACCAAGGATGTCTTAGAAAAATTAGGCCAAATCGGCTTCTGGAAAATCGCCATGAAACCGGGCAAGCCCTTCGCCTTTGGCAAGTTACAAAAGGCCTGGTTCTTTGGCCTGCCGGGCAACCCAGTTTCGGCCCTGGTGACCTTCTATCAACTGGTTCAGCCGGCCCTTTATAAGTTAAGCGGCTTGAAGGCCGAAAAACTTGCAAGTTTAAGCCCGAATTTAACCGCTTGTGCTGCCCAACCCCTTAAAAAAGCAGTCGGCCGCCAGGACTTCCAACGGGGCTTTTACTGGCTGGATGAGGCGGGGCAACTCCAAGTTCGCCCAGTGGGCCAGCAGGGTTCCCATATCTTCAGTGCCTTTTATGAAAGCAACTGCTTTATTGTGCTAGAAGCCGAGCGGGGCCCTGTCCAGGCCGGCGAACATGTGACCATTCAACCCTTTAATAGCCTACTCAAATGATAGAATTAAGCGATCAAGAGGCCCTACGTTATAACCGCCAAATTGTGCTGAAAAGCGTTGATTTTGAGGGCCAGGAGAAACTCAAGGCCAGCCGGGTCTTGATTGTCGGCCTGGGTGGTTTGGGCTGTGCGGCCAGCCAATACCTGGCCTCAGCTGGAGTGGGGCATTTGACTCTGGTGGATTTTGACGAGGTCTCCCTTTCCAACCTGCAACGCCAGATTTTGCATACCGACCGCAATATCGGCCAGCCCAAGGTGGAATCTGCCAAGGAAAGACTGGGCCAAATCAATCCCCATATTGCGATTGAAACGATTTATGCCAAGCTGACCGAGAAAGAATTTGCCCAGCTTATCCTGGGCTTTGATGCAGTGGTGGATTGCACTGATAATGTCGAGGTGCGTAACCAGCTCAATCAGGCCTGTTTTCAAGCTAAAGTCCCCCTGATTTCAGGCTCAGCCATCCGCTTTGAGGGCCAGGTCTCTGTCTTTAGCTATCAGGAAAATCAACCCTGCTATGCCTGTCTCAGCCAACTCTTTGGCAACAATGTCCTGTCTTGTGTAGAAGCCGGGGTGATTGCCCCGATTGTGGGGGTGGTGGGTAGCCTCCAGGCTCTGGAAACCATTAAGGTCTTGCTCAATATTGGCAAGACCCTATCAGGCAAGCTCTTGATGATTGATGGCTTGAATTTTTCAGTGCGGGAGATGGTGTTGCCCAAGCAGGCCATGTGTCCAATTTGTAACAATTGCTGAAAAAATTGACAGAAAAAAGGATTTTGCAAAGTTATGTTTGGCTGCTTGACCGTTTTAGCAAGTATAGATAATATACGCGCCATCGGTTCTTCCTAACATCTGTTAAGCAAGAAAAGTAGTAATAATTTCCTTAGTTTTCTTTCGATCTTGTTTTATTTGTCTCCTTTTATAAAACAGTGATTCATATACCTCCTAAGAATTAGATCGAAAGGTTTGACCCTCAGGTTTTCTGAGGGTTTTTTTTTATCTAGAACACGCCCTAGCAATCCACTTCCTTGGCGCTCATAATCTCAATAATCTGCCTGTCCATATAGGCCATGCTCTTGGTGGCAATGGCACAAAGGTTATTGATAGACTTATCCACCGAATGCTCCACAATCCCCTCATTGCCCGTCACTCGGCTGTTATCCAAGGCCATCAAGACCGCCTTATAGGCCGAAGATACACCCGTTGAAACCTTCATGGCACAGCTGTTGGCCGCCCCATCGCAGAGCACCCCGCTGATGTCGCCAATCATGGAACAAATGGCCATGCTAATAGCCCTAAAATCTCCTTTGAGTAAGTAGGCCATGCCAGCAGCACTGCCCATGGCGGCGGTGGTCACCGCACAGAGGGCGGAGAGTTTTGGCAGCTTGCTGTGGATATAGATAGCAATGGTATGAGAAAGGAAGAGGGCACGGATGAGCTGCTCATCATCGGCCTTGACAAAGCGGGCCACAATAACCGAAGGCATGGTGGCTGCAATGCCCTGGTTGCCCGAGCCGGAATTACTCATGGCTGGCAGAAGGGCCCCGCCCATACGGGCATCAGAGGCTGAGGTGGTTTCAATCACAATGCGGTTAAGGAGATCATCGGAGAGCAGGCCCATATCAATTTGCTTGCGTAGGGTGCGGCCAATATGCAGGCCATATTCCTTGGCTAGGCCTTCTTGGGAAAGGGCAGCATTCAGCTGGGCAGCTTCGGCAATAAAGGCGATTTGTTCCACTGGCACCTGCATGGAAAAATCATAGATAGCCTGGGCGGAAAGCCCATCAAAGAAGGCCGAGTCGTCTGGCAACTCGCTTTGGTTCACTTCCTGCTTAAACAAGATCTCGCCATTTTTTTCGATCAAGACCACATTGGTGTGGGAATCCTGAATACAGACCTTGACCCAGCCGCTTTCGCCCAAGACCAAGGCTTCGGAATAAAGAGGGCAGTCCACATTGGCAATATCGACACTGACTTGCTTGGCCTCCAACATGGCCTTGGCCTGCTCCACATCAAGCGGTTGGATTTTCTTTAAAACCTGCAAGCCGCCTTCAGGATCGCCCGCCAGCGCCCCCACGGCTGCGGCAATGGGCAGGCCCACCATGCCCGTGCCAGGCACGGTTACGCCCATGCCATTTTTCATTAAATTAGGCGACACCTTGGCCTGAATCTGCACAGGCTGGCTGCCTAGATGCGATACGGCAATGGCCGAGGCCAGGGCCAAAGAAATGGGTTCGGTACAGCCTAAAGCTGGGGTCACATCACGTCTTACAATGGCGATCAGGTCATCGCCGAAATTAAAATCTTGGGTCATGTTAATAATAGGTTAAATCTTGTTAATCGGTCTTGCATTCTCTTTGGCTTTGGGGAGGCTGTCAAGCCCTATCCCCATGAAAAAAGCCCCAATAGAAAACTATTGGGGCTATATGAGAAAGGCCTTGGATTATTCCACTGTTACGGCCTTGGCCAGGTTTCTTGGCTGATCCACATCCGTTCCCTTAATGAGAGCAATGTGGTAAGAGAGTAACTGTAAAGGCACGGTGTAGAAGATTGGGGCCGTTACCTCATCCACCTTGGGCAGAATGATGGTTTTAAAGCCCTCGGCCGCATTAAAGCCTGCATCATGGTCGGCAAAGACATAGAGCTGGCCGCCACGGGCGCGTACTTCTTCAATATTGGACTTCACCTTCTCCAAGAGATCATTTTCAGGGGCAACC
Source organism: Pasteurellaceae bacterium RH1A (assembly GCA_012221805.1). Lineage (NCBI taxonomy): Bacteria > Pseudomonadati > Pseudomonadota > Gammaproteobacteria > Pasteurellales > Pasteurellaceae > Pasteurellaceae bacterium RH1A. The sequence goes on from CP015195.1 coordinate 4,865, forward strand.
ACTACCACTGGCATATCAGCATCAATCAGGGCCAGCGGGCCATGCTTGAGCTCGCCCGCGGCATAGGCTTCGGCATGGATGTAGGAGATTTCCTTGAGTTTGAGCGCCGATTCCATCGCGATTGGGTAGTATTCACCACGGCCGAGGAAGAGGGTGTGGTGCTTGTCGGCAAAGTCTTCAGAGAGTTTTTCTATCTCCTTATCAAAAACCAAGGCACTTTCGATTTGTGCAGGCAAACGCTGTAGGGCGCTGACAATATTCTTTTCTTGGGCTTCATCAACCTTGCCTTTAAGGCGACCGATTGCTGTGGTTAAGAGCAACAAACAGGTTAATTGGGTGGTGAAGGCTTTGGTTGAAGCAACGCCAATTTCCACACCTGCTTTGGTCATAAAGGCGAAGTCAGACTCACGCACAAGGGAAGAACTGGCCACGTTACAGATGGTCATGGCGGCCATAAAGCCGGATTCTTTGGCCAAACGCAAGGCCGCTAAGGTATCAGCTGTTTCACCTGATTGAGACAGGGTGATAAGCAGGCTGTTCGGGCGGGTCACAAACTTGCGGTAGCGGAATTCAGAGGCGATTTCCACATCGCAGCTGACACCTGCAATGGATTCAAACCAGTAGCGGGCCACCATACCTGCGTTATAAGATGTGCCACAGGCCACAATTTGGATATGCTCCACCTTGTTTAAGATGGCTTCAGCGTTGGCACCGATGGCATCGATCACGACTTTACCGTTAGCAATACGGCCTTCAAGGGTGTTCATAATGGCCACTGGCTGCTCGAAGATTTCTTTTTGCATATAGTGGCGGTATTGGCCCTTGTCCGCAGCGTCCTGCTCGAAGTTGCCCTCGTGGATTTCACGCTCAACCTTGTCGCCCTCACGGGTGTAGATGTCCACGGTTTTGCGGGTGATTTCGGCCACATCGCCTTCTTCTAAGTAAATGAAACGACGGGTTACGCTAAGTAATGCAAGCGGGTCAGAGGCCAGGAAGTTTTCGCCCATGCCTAAACCAATTACCAACGGCGAACCTGAACGGGCCACCACCAAACGGCTTGGATCGTCTTGGTTCATGACCACTGTGCCGTAGGCCCCACGTAGTTGTTTAACCGTCTTTTGTACGGCTTCAAGCAGGCTACCTGCCGTGCGGAATTCCCATTCAACTAAATGAGCAATCACCTCTGTGTCGGTTTGGGATTGGAATACATAGCCACGGGCCTGAAGCTCGACCTTAAGTTCCTCGTAGTTTTCAATAATGCCGTTATGCACCACAGCGATCTTGCCTGAACGGTGCGGGTGGGCATTGGTTTCAGACGGCTCACCGTGGGTGGCCCAACGGGTGTGGGCAATCCCTGTGCCACCTAAAACTGGGCTGGCTTCAATGGCCTCGTCTAGGGCCTTAACCTTGCCCACACGACGGACGATTTGCATATTGTGGTTGACATCCACCACTGCCACGCCCGCTGAGTCGTAACCACGATATTCTAAGCGGTGTAGGCCATCTACTAAAATTTCTGCGACATCACGTTGTGCTACTGCACCAACAATTCCACACATTGTACTTTCCTTCTGTTAGTTAATTTCCGACAGCGACTGCGTCGCAATCGGTTACTGATAAGTCAGGGGCTTTGCCCCTGTATAGGCTGAGGGGCAAAGCCCCTCACTTATTCGTAACCACGTACGGCTTGCCGTGCGTGGTAAAGCAAGCGGTTTAAATTTGCAAAAAAATCTGCAGATTGCCCCGCTTGTAAACTTATTTCGCCACCAAAACCTCAACTCCCTTGCTTTCAATCTCCGCTTTCACCGCAGGGCTGATTTGGTTGTCGGTAATAATGCGGCTGATCCTGCCCCATTCCAGTTCGATATTGGGCATTTTTCGCCCGATTTTTTGCGATTCGATCATCACATTGACTTCCCGTGAGACCTCTGCCATGACCTGGCTTAGCCCCACCAACTCATTAAAGGTGGTTGTGCCACGAGCCAAATCCAAACCATCGGCCCCGATAAAGAGCTGATCGAAATCGTAAGAACGCAAAACCTGTTCGGCCACCTTGCCCTGAAAAGACTCGGAACGGGCATCCCAGGTGCCACCAGTCATTAGCACAGTGGGTTCGCTTTCCAAGGCGGTTAATTCGTTGGCCAAGGCAAGAGAATTGGTCATCACCACCAGGCCCGTTTGGTTGAGGGCATGAACCAAGGCCCCTGTAGTGGAGCCGCTGTCGATGATAATGCGGTTATGATCCCGAATGCAGCTGGCAGCCAGTTGGGCAATAGCTTTCTTTTGAATCGAAAGATGTTCGTCATTTTCTTCTATCAGGTCAGAAGGAATTTTTACCGCCCCGCCATAGCGACGCAGCAAAAAACCGCTCTCTTCTAGGGCGGTTAAGTCCTTACGGATAGTGACTTCTGAAGTATCAAAGAGGCTGGCAAGCTGCTCCACGCTAACCTCGCCCTGGGCTTGCACCATCTGGACAATCTGGTGGCGACGTTGTTGGGTGTTGCGTTTGGACATAGGCCTTCTCTTAAGTTTCAATTATCTTTCGTTTCGAAAGGAGGCCTATTATAGGGAGGTAAAAATAAAATGCAAGTTTTAGCTGTAATTTCTGGCCCCAAAGATAGCCGTGCCAATCCTAACCATGGTTGAGCCACATTCAATGGCAGCTTCCATATCATCAGACATGCCCATAGAAAGGGTATCAACCCCCTCAAACTGGGCCTGTAATTGCTCAAACAAGTTCTTCATCTTACGAAGTGAAACTTTTTGAGCCTCGATATCGGTTTCAGGCTGGGGAATAGCCATCAGGCCCCGCAGTTTGAGGCAGGGTAGATGGGCAATTTCCTGGGCCAGGGCCAACATTTCTTCAGGGGCGATACCCGACTTAGAAGCTTCATCACTGATGTTAATTTGAATCAGCACATTAAGCGGGGGCAGGTGGGCCGGTCGCTGTTCATTAAGACGATGGGCGATTTTGGCCCGGTCTAGGGTCTGCATCCAGTCGAAATGCTCGGCCACCAGACGGGTTTTGTTGGATTGGAGGGGGCCGATAAAATGCCATTCCAGATCATATTTGCCCGCAAAATGGGCGATTTTCTCCACGCCTTCTTGAACATAGTTTTCCCCAAAAGAGGTTTGGCCGGCCAAGATGGCCTCTTCAATGGCCTCAAAGGGCTTGGTTTTACTGACGGCCAAGAGACGAACTTCACCTGGCAAGCGGTGGGATTTTTGGCAAAAATTGCAAATTTGGGCCTGAATCTGGTTGATATTACTTGAAATAGACATGCTGAGTTCCTAAAAGCTATAATGGTTCATCTTAAAACGCAAACCAATCAAAAACAAGAAGGGTATATGCAGAGTTTAGCAAAAATTAAATTAGTGATTACCGATATTGACGGGGTTTTAACCGATGGCAGCCTCTACTACGATGCTAATGGCGAAAGCCTCAAACGCTTCCATGTGCGGGATGGGCTAGGCATGCACATGCTTATGGCTTGTGGGATTGAGGTGGGGGTGATTTCTGGCGGCGATCTGCCAGCTTTGCGAGCCAGGCTGGCCAAGCTCAAGCTTAAACATGTCACACTGGGTAAGATGGAAAAACGCTCAGCCTGCCTGGAAATGATGGCTAAATTGGGGGTAGCGCCTGAAGAAGTGGCCTATATCGGCGATGATACCCTAGATCTACCTGCCTTTGAGGCCTGTGGCCTGGCCGTGGCGGTGGGCGATGCACCTGACTATATCAAACAACAGGCCGATTTGGTGCTACAAACCCCTGGCGGACATGGGGCCTTTCGGGAACTGTCGGATATGATCTTAAAAGCCCAGGGTAAGGAAACCGTTTTTGCCACAGCGGCGGGCTTCTTGGAAGTCGTGGAGAAAATGGGCCAGTAGGCTTTATGAGAAAAAAGGGTATAATCAAGTTATCAACTAAGCAAAAAAGAAGAGGAGAAGCCTATGTCTAGCCTTGCTATGAATCAAATTACTGAACTCAGCCAGTTGGATCCCAACCGCTCTTACAGCTATGCCGACTACCTTTTATGGCAGCTCAAGGAACGGGTGGAAATTATCAAGGGTAAGATTGTGGCCATGTCGCCTGCGCCAACACGGTTACATCAGGATATTTCCCGTAAAATTAACCGAGAATTTGACCGTGTTTTTATTAACCACCCTTGCCGGGTTTATTATGCCCCTTTTGATGTGCGTTTCCCTGATCAAGAAGGCAAGATTAAAAACGTAGTACAGCCTGATCTCTGTGTTATTTGTGATGAAAATAAGTTAGACGACAAGGGCTGTATCGGTGCGCCGGATTTGGTGGTGGAAATCCTCTCTCCAGGCAATTCCAAGCGGGAGATGAAGTATAAATATGAGCTTTACCAAGAGGCTGGTGTGCTGGAGTATTGGGTGGTGCGGCCCGAGGAGCGTAATATCCATATTTATTTGCTCAAAGACGGCGAATATATCGGCCTTCAACCAGTGGTGGAGGGAGATGTAATTACCTCTCGAATTTTCCCTGACTTGAGTTTTAATACTGATGGGCTTTATGATTTATAAAAAATAACCGATTTTGACCCGCTTGTGGCTTTGGCACGGAGAGTGCCTGTGTCTTGGCTGGGCAGTAACTTATTGATATAGGCACCAGCCTGGGGGCTGGCGCCATCAATCCTTATTATTTTCCCGCCATGCGGTTGATGATTTTCTCACCCTTGATCTGGTGGTAGATAGCCATCACGATATGGCCGCCCACCAAGGCAAAGAGTGCCCAGGCTAACTCGCCATGTAAGAGGCCACCTAGATTGACCATCCAGTCAATTTTTTCTGCCGCGCCATCCATAACATTCACGCCAAAGACCTCTAAAGGCCCACGGGCGCCGCCATATTGGCGAATTAGGGCAATCACAGGCACAGCAATCATTAAGACATAAAGGGCCAAGTGGCCAAGTGTGACCATAATATTGCCCGCAGGTGGGCGATTTTTACGGTTGGCAATCGCCCAAATAATACGGATGACTAAAAGCCCCATTAAAATTGTGCCGACAGACTTGTGATAAGGCATGAGAGCCTTAAAGGTTTCCTCGCCTGCCAGGCCAGTATAAAGCATAAAACCAAAGCAAAGTGCCATGGACCAGTGTAAGAAACGGCTGACAGTGCCGTATTTTTGGCGGTTATCCAACATAAATTCCCCTAAATGTGAAGTAATAAGTAAAGGCAAGATTATAGAGGAAAACTTAAAAACTTCTTAAAATGTTAAGAAAATGTTTGTAAAGAATACATTTGCAAATTTTGCCCTAAATCCTCCCGCTTGCATTGTCCTTTCCATGCCTAAACCAGTTGAAATCCCGCCCAAAAATCGCTATTGTGGACGCCCTCTAGCAGCCCTAGAAAAGGTTGCCCACAAGCGGTCTTATTTATGCAAAATTTTACAAATATCTTAACAGGCAAGAGCCGGGAGCATTTGGTTGCTCTGCCCAATGCCCTTTCACCCAACCATTTCCTGCACCCACTGGCTGCTAAGGCTTTTTTGGCCCTGCAAACGGCTGCTCACAAGGCAGGTTTTAACCTTCAACCTGCCAGCAGCTTTCGGGACTTTGAGCGGCAAAAGGCCATTTGGAATGCCAAGTTTCGTTGTGAACGCAAGGTACATGATGATTGGAATCAAGCCCTCGACCTGAGCTGCCTTGATGACTGGGCCAAGGCTCAGGCCATTCTGCGCTGGTCGGCCATGCCAGGCGCTAGCCGCCATCATTGGGGGACGGAAATTGATGTATTCGATCCAGACTTACTCCCCCAAGGCCAATCTCTCCAGCTTGAACCCTGGGAATATCAAGCGAATGGATATTTTGCAGAACTTGCAAATTGGCTGGTGGAAAACTTGACCTATTTTGACTTCTATCTGCCTTTTTCTGAGCGGTGTAGTAAAAAAATTGGACTGGAGCCTTGGCATATCAGTTATTTTTACTTGGCGGAAAACTATGCAAGCCAATTTAAGCCTGAAATCCTCTTATCTGCCTGGGAAAATGAGGACGTGGCAGGCAAAGCCTGTCTTGAACAACACCTAGATCAAATTTTTAAAGACTATATCCTATGACAGCCATTCAACTTATCTACGAAGGCGGAGATGAAGCCAAGTTCCAAGCACTTTGTGATAAATGGCAGCTTGTTCACGACAGTTCTGCTATTTTAGCCCTAGTGCAAACCGAGCAGCAACTGGAATTACGCAAATTAGATGAGCCAAAACTGGGTGCCATTGCGGTCAATTTTACTGAGGGTGTCATGGCTCACCGCCGCAAATTTGGGGGCGGACGGGGCGAGGCAGTTGCCAAGGCTGTTGGGCTGAAAAAAGGTTTTATCCCAACAGTGATTGATGCCACAGCAGGCCTGGGGCGAGATGCCTTTGTGCTGGCCTGCGTGGGCTGTCAGGTTAAATTGGTGGAACGCAATCCTGTGGTGGCAGCACTCCTAGAAGATGGCCTAAACCGAGCCTATCAGGATCCTGAAATTGGTGCCATGATGCAGGCAAACATGCAACTGCTTTCTGCAAGATCTATCGCAGAATTGACCGCTTGTGATAAGGCCGATGTGGTCTATCTCGATCCTATGTTCCCTCACAAGCAAAAAAGTGCCTTGGTTAAGAAGGAAATGCGGGTTTTCCAACATTTAGTTGGGGCTGATTTAGATGCCGATGATTTTTTACCTTTAGCACAACAACTGGCCAACAAACGGGTTGTCGTAAAACGGCCTAATTATGCGCCCTTTCTTGCAGAGCAAAAGCCGGATTTTAGCCATGAAACTAAGAACCATCGCTTTGATGTATATTTGAAGAAAGAATAGGTTAATATGAGAGGATGGCTGGGGTACTAGGATTCGAACCTAGGGATGCCGAGATCAAAACCCGGTGCCTTACCGCTTGGCGATACCCCAAAAAAGAAAAACTAACCCGAAGTTAGCTTTATTTGAAATTTATATGTTGTGAGATGGCTGGGGTACTAGGATTCGAACCTAGGGATGCCGAGATCAAAACCCGGTGCCTTACCGCTTGGCGATACCCCAATCCAAGAATTTGCAAACTGAAATGGTGCGGGAGGAGGGACTTGAACCCACACGCTTTTGGCGCCAGAACCTAAATCTGGTGCGTCTACCAATTTCGCCACTCCCGCAATATAAGTTTAAATGGTGGCTACAGCGGGACTCGAACCTGCGACCCCAACATTATGAGTGTTGTGCTCTAACCAGCTGAGCTATGTAGCCATTCAAACTTTATTTGCTAAACCATATCGGCGTTTGCGGGGCTTATTATGCGGATTTCAGTTGCCCTCGTCAAACGTTTTTTTTGAAAAAAATGTTTTTTTGCGTTGTTTGATTTTAAAATCATCAAATTGTGCCAAAAACCAACAAATTAAGCCTCAAAAGCCTGACTATATGCGTTGAAAGCCTTGCTCTAAATCTGCAATTAAGTCCTCAATGGCCTCCAAGCCAATATGTACCCGAATTAAGGTGCCAGTTAGCTCTCGCTCAATATTTGGGCGAATACGGGCAATTTCTTTGGGTTGGTTGGCTAGAATTAAGGATTCAAAGCCGCCCCAGGAATAGGCCATGGAAAATAACTCAAAATGATCCAGGAAGTTGGCCAGTTCTTCATTATTTAGGGTTTTGCAAAGTTCAAAGGAAAAAAGACCGCTTGCGCCCTTAAAATCCCGTTTGAAAAACTCATGGCCTGGGCAGCTTGGCAGGGCAGGGTGATAAACGGCCTTGACTTCAGGCCGCTCATCCAGCCATTTGGCCACCGCAATACTGTTTTCTTCATGCTGTTTGAGGCGAATGCCCAGAGTGCGTAGGCCACGGGCGGTCACATAGGCGGTATCTGCATCCACCATTTGGCCCATAAGGTAGGACTGCTCACGCAGCTGATCCCAGCATCGGGCATTGGAAACAGCCGTGCCAATCATGGCATCAGAATGGCCGACTAGATATTTGGTGCCGGCCTGAATAGAAATATCAATCCCGTATTCCAGAGCAGGGAAAAGCACGCCCGCCGACCAGGTGTTATCAATCATGATCACAATCTCAGGATTTTTGGCCCGTACGGCACGGACGATGGCGGGAATATCAGCCACTTCCATAGTTAGCGAACTTGGTGCTTCCAAAAATAAAACCTTGGTATTGGGCTGAACCAGGTCGGCAATCTGTTCTCCCAGCATCGGGTCATAAAAAGTGGTTTCCACGCCCATTTTTTTCAAGATGATCTTACAGAAATCCTGGGTTGGCTCGTAGGCTGCACCGGTCATTAAAACATGGTCGCCCTGTTCCACAAAGGCCAAGAGAGCATTGCTGACTGCCGCTGCCCCACAAGGGTAGAGATAGCAGCCTGCCCCGCCTTCCAGCTCACACATGGCATCTTGCAGGGCAAAGTGGGTCAGGGTGCCTCGGCGGCCATAAAAGAGGGCGCCCTTGTAGCGGTTTTGGGTAGCCTGTTTTTTGTCGGCCACACTGTCAAAAACCAAGGAAGAGGCACGCTGAATTACGCTATTCACTGCCCCCTGGGTATAGCGGGATTGGCGGCCAGCGTGGACGAAGGTGGTTGCAGGTTTGTGGTTTGTCATGAGAACGTCCTTAAATCAGATCAAATGGCTGTATTATGAAAGGGATTGGCTAAAAAAGCAAAACGCACGTCTTAAACGTGCGTTTGGGGCTTAACGGAGGAAAGCCGGGATCTGGCTTTCATATTGGGAAATCTTGTCCTCGTGTTGGAGGGTCAAGCCGATATTGTCCAAGCCATTTAAGAGGCAGTGGCGGCGGAACTCATCTAGCTCAAAATGGTAGGTTTTATCGCCCACTTGCACGGTTTGGGCTTCTAAGTCCACATCAATCTGCTTGCCTTCATTAGCCCAGACCCATTGGAAGATTTCTTCTACTTCCTCTTCGCTTAAACGAATGGGCAACATATGGTTGTTGAGGCTGTTATTGTAGAAAATATCCGCAAAGCTCGGGGCGATCATCACCTTAAAGCCATAGTCGGCTAGGGCCCAAGGTGCGTGCTCACGGGAGGAGCCACAGCCCAGGTTCTTGCGGGCTAGCAAAATGGTTGCCCCCTTATATTGAGGGTAGTTGAGCACAAAGTCTGGGTTGGATTGGGTGCCCTCAGCATCTAAATAACGCCACTCGTGAAAGAGGTGCTTCCCAAAACCTACTCGGGTAATGGCCTGTAAGAATTGCTTAGGAATGATCGCATCTGTGTCCACATTGGCTGCATCAAGGGGCACAACCAAGCCTGAATGTTGTTGAATACCTGCCATAGAGCCTCCTTAATTTAATGTTACCTGACGAATATCGACAAATTTACCAAAAACCGCTGCCGCCGCTGCCATGGCTGGGCTGACCAAGTGGGTGCGGCCGTTGCGGCCCTGACGGCCTTCAAAGTTACGGTTGGAGGTGGAGGCACAACGCTCCCACTCGCCTAGGCGGTCATCATTCATGCCCAAGCACATGGAGCAACCTGGGTTACGCCACTCGGCACCCGCACTGATAAAGATCTGATCCAAGCCCTCTTTTTCAGCCTGTTCCTTAACCAAACCAGAACCTGGCACAACTAAAACCCGCTTGACGTTATCCGCCACCTTACGGCCCTTCATCACGGCTGCGGCTGCCCGCAAGTCCTCGATCCGTGCATTAGTACAGGATCCGATAAAGACCTGATCAACCGCCACCTCTTTAAGATCGGTATGGGGTTCTAGGCCAATATAGGCCAAGGCCTTTTCAGCCGAAGCCTTGGTAACAGGGTCGTCCATTTCAGCTGGGTTTGGCACCACCTCATCAATGCCCATGACCTGGCCTGGGTTGGTTCCCCAGGTGACTTGCGGGGCGATGTCCTTGGCTTCTAGGGTCACGACTGTATCAAACTCTGCCCCCTCATCGGTTTGCAGGGTCTTCCAATAGGCCACGGCATCCTCCCAGTCCTGGCCTTGAGGGGCGTGAGGGCGGCCCTTGAGGTAGGCAAAGGTGGTTTCATCAGGGGCGACCAGGCCTGCCTTGGCTCCCATTTCGATGGCCATGTTGCAGACGGTCATCCGGCCCTCCATGGACAAGTCCCGAATGGCCTCGCCACAGAATTCAACCACATGTCCCGTACCGCCTGCCATGGTGGTTTTGCCGATGATGGCCAGAATAATGTCCTTGGCCGTAATGCCTGGGGCCACCTTGCCCCGCACCTCAATCTTCATGCTCTTGGCCCGAGCCTGTTTAAGGGTTTGGGTGGCTAAAACGTGCTCAACTTCGGAGGTTCCGATACCAAAGGCCAAGGCTCCAAAGGCTCCGTGGGTGGCGGTGTGGGAGTCGCCACAAACGATGGTCATGCCTGGTAAGGTCAAGCCCTGTTCTGGCCCCATCACATGGACAATGCCCTGTTGCTTAGTGTTCATATCAAAGAGGGAAATGCCAGCTTCCTTACAGTTCTTGTCTAGCTCCAAAACCTGGATCTTGGCCTGGCCTTCCAGCTTCTGCACATCCCGCACCTGGGTGGAGATACTGTGATCCATGGTGCCAAAGGTCTTGCCTACCTGACGCACGGCCCGCCCTGCCACCCGCAGGCCGTCAAAGGCCTGGGGGCTGGTGACTTCGTGAATTAAGTGACGGTTAATATATAAGATGGGCGTTTCGCCCTCAGCCTCGTGCACCACGTGGGCATCGAATAATTTTTGATATAGGGTTTTTGCCATAAGTCCAACTCTCTTAAGTAAAACAAGCGGTTGGGTTTTGCAAAAAACTTGCAAATAGAACCCGCTTGCGAAGCGATAAGAAGAATATAACCGCTCTAAAATCTAAAGTAAAATCCTATTTTTACGGTTTTTTCATATTTTTATGCTGCTGAAAAAGCCAAAAATTCAAGTTTTTAGGAAGGTTGCAAAATTTTATGCTGGGCTATTTCTTATTTACAGAAACTTATCAGACAAATTTGGGGCTTTGTAGAGGCTTACGCTTTTTCTAAAAAGGCTAATAGGGAGTGAAAAAAGTGACCCAGCTCACATTATTAAAAAATTGTTATCAAATTGATCATTTTTTGCTTTACAAGGCCTACCGCTTTCGCTAAAAATTGACAGGTCTTAGATCTCATAGTATTCCAACGGAGGACATTTATGCAAAACACAACTCGTACACTCCTAAGCCTGGCCGTTGCCCTGGGCCTTTCCAGTGCGGCCTTTGCTGCCAAGGTGCCAGAAGGCACGCAGCTTGCCGCTAAACAACAAATCGTGATCAACAATGGTGCAGAGCCACAAAGTTTCGACCCGCATAAAGTAGAAGGCGTGCCAGAGTCCCAAGTGGCCTATCAACTATTTGAAGGCTTAGTCACCCGTGATGCTGATGGTAATCTTGAGCCTGGTATGGCTGAACGTTGGGAAAGTACACCTGATTTCAAAACCTGGACCTTCCACCTGCGTAAAGACGCTAAATGGTCTAACGGTGATCCTGTAACCGCTCATGATTTTGCCTATTCTTGGCAGCGTTTGGCTGATCCAAAAACGGCTTCTCCTTACTCCAGTTTCTTAAATTATCTGCAAGTAGAAAATGCCCAAGATGTGATTGATGGCAAGAAAAAACCAGAAGAGCTAGGCGTGAAAGCCTTAGATGATCACACTTTTGTAGTGCAACTTAGCAACTCTGTGCCTTATGCTGTGGGTTTAACTACCCATCAGGTTTTAGTGCCTGTGAATAAAAATGTGGTAGAAAAATTTGGCGATGCTTGGGTCAAAAAAGAAAACTTTGTGGGTAATGGCGCTTATGTGCTGACCAACCACGTTATCAATGAAAAAATTGAATTCGCCCGCAATAAGCACTACTGGAATGACAAGGAAACCGTGATTGATACCGCCACCTTCCTAGCCATTGAAAACCCATCTACTGACGTGGCTCGCTACCGTGCTGGCGATGTTGATATTACCAGCTATGCCATTCCGCCAGAGCAGTTTGCTAAATTAAAACAGGAAATTCCAAATGAAGTATCGGTAGTCAGAACGCTTTCTACCTATATGTATGAGTTAAATCACACCAAGGCTCCGTTTAACGATGTGCGGGTGCGTAAGGCACTGAACCTTGCCCTAGACCGTAATGTGATTACCGACAAGGTGCTAGGCCAAGGTCAAACCCCAACCTACGTCTTTACCCCAACCTATATTGAGGAAGGCGAGAAAATTCAGCAGCCTGAATATTCCAAACAGCCAATGGCAGAACGTAATGCCGAGGCCATCAAACTCTTAGAAGAGGCAGGCTTTAGCAAGAAAAATCCGCTTAAGTTTACTCTCCTTTATAACACCAATGAAAACCACAAGAAAATTGCCATTGCGGCAGCTTCTATGTGGAAGACCAATACCAAGGGCTTAATTGAGGTGAAATTGGAAAACCAAGAGTGGAAAACCTATATTGATAGCCGTCGTAACAAACGCTATGATGTAGCCCGTGCAGGTTGGTTGGCCGACTATGACCATGCAACAACCTTTGGTAACTACTTCCTTTCCACCTCCAGCAACAACACGGCCTTCTATAAGAGCCAGGAATATGATGATGCCATCAATTCCTCTTTCCAAACAGGTGATGCAGGTGAACGTGCAGCAGCCTATGCCAAGGCAGAAGAAATCCTAGCCCGTGATTCTGCCCTAGTACCTGTTTATAACTATGTAAACCCTCGCTTGGTTAAAACCCACGTTAAGGGCTACACAGGTAAAGATCCACAAGATAAGATCCTCTTAAGAAACCTCTATATTGTGAAATAAGTCTGGTATAGCAAAGTAAATGGCCTAGGGAAACCTAGGCCATTTTTTTGGCATAGTAGACAAAATAGTTGCTGATTCGTCAAAAACTATGCCAAGTGGACAAAATAGTTGCTAATGTTTATTTTCTAAAATGTTAGCAGCTATTTTTATTCAAAAAATCCTTTATAAACATGGCTTTATGTTTTTTGCTTAATCCATTATGATTATTTAACTGTCGCTTCATATGTTTAAATAGCCCTTCAAGCCTATTTGTTGTCCTTTCTATATTTAAATCTGACCGTTCTTCAAAAGTAAATAAATATTTCATATACCATTTAAGGCTTGCATAAGCCCCTCTAACACTACGATGCTTATAAGGTAAATATCCCTTTTCATTTGGCTTATCACTTCTTTCTTTTAAATACTCTTCATGTTTTAAATACCAATAATGAAGGCGTTTGTAAAATTCATTTTTTGAACTCTCCACCAGTGTTTTTACGATAACTTTTAATTCTTTTCCCGCTTGTGATTGATGCTTTTTTCTGAGTTTTCTCATCACTATTGCAACCATATGAAACTGACACATCTGCACAGGTGCATTGAACAAGTCCTTCATCAGACCTCGCCTACCATCACAGGTAATGGATTGTATTATATAGCTTTTTTCTCTCAATCTATTAAGTGCCAGCTTATAGTAAACGTCTTTTTCTGTTCTTACAAAACAGTGAAATACCACTTTCTTTGTATGAGAGTCCATTAACACTAATACGCCGAAATTACGCTTAAAAAAGGTAGTGTCCATAATTATATTAAGCGATGTGCTTTGAGGTGGATGTAATAATGTTTTAGGAGCTTTATCAATATATCTTTGGATAGTTCTAACCGAACAATGATACTTATTGGCAAGCTGTTGATAAGTTTGTTTTCCTGAAGTGTAATCATCCCAGATCTGTATTGGGTCTAATTTCTTTTGATGGGTAAAGGTTTTATGGCATTGATTACAATAATAACGCTGAATGTTATTTTGTTTACCATGTTTCTTGATATTCGCACTTTGGCAGAAAAGGCAGTTTTTTGTTCATTTTTCAAAAAGAGGGCTTAAAGCCTTGTACTATAAGGCTTTAAGCCACTTTTTAGCAACTATTTTGTCTATTATGCCATTTTTTTATGTTTGCAAAATTGCCCTTATGAAATCGGCAATTTGGGTTTAATGCTTGGGTCAATGATAGGCTCTGCGCCTTCGTCTTCAGCAGGGGCTGCGGGCTCTGGGGCGTCTGGCTCTGCTTGAGGCTGAGGCTCGGTTTTTTCCTCAGGCTGTGTAGGTTGAACTGACTCAGGCTTGGCTTCTTCTGGCTGATTGTCGGCCGCAGGTGCAGGCTCATCAACCTTATTTTCTTCTTTTGCAGAATTTTCCTGATTTTCCACCGCTTGTTCAGGTACTGGCTCTCGCACACCAGCAATCGGCACTGTTACCGTTTCCCTTTCGGCCTCATCCTTACGTTTTAGGGTGATTTTCTTGCCAATTTCTACCCGAGGATCCAACCAAACTGACACGATGGCATTGTTTACTTCCTCAGAAAACTCATCGGATAAAACCGTATCATTGAGCACAAAATAGCCCCTGTCTTCCAAGGCAATATAGCTTAAGCTATCTTTAGGATCGATATTGGGTAGGGTCTTGCGTAAATGGCTGATAATATTTTCCTGATCTTCTACCTTAATCCCTAAATTAGACCAAGAACGAGCCAGGGAAATGGCAAAATCCCGTCCATCAACGGGTTTTTCATATTTGAGGGTTAGCATGAGGGGGCGAATGCCTGGGTTATATTCCCCTGTTTCCGTATAAAGGGAAATATTGTAAATCTTGAAGGGGCCAAAGGTGTAATCCACATCATTGATCTTCTGCCAGGTTGCCAGGGCAGAGGTGCTAAAGAGCAGGAAGAGACTGGAAAGAAAGAAGGTTTTACGCATGGAATATCCCTACAAATCAAAAGTGCTGCCATTATAGCAAAAGGGCTTGAGAAAGCTATCTTCACATAAAGACAATCAAATTGTTGTATTTATCTTCAGAACCTTTTAAAATTGCACGGTTTTTTAACACTTATACACCTATTGAAGGATTTTTTATGAAACACTTAACTAAAATTGCTGGCCTTTCTCTTGCCGCAGTATTATTAACAGGCTGCTTAAACGCATCAAGCCACAACGTAGATGCTCGCCCAGAAGTGCAACCACAACCGCCTGTGGTACAAAAAGCCCCTGCTCAACCAGTTAAAGAATACACCTTAAGCGGTGACTTCTTGTTCGATTTCGACAAGAGCAACCTCACTGCGAAAGGTAAGAGCGTTGTCAGCAACATGGCTAAAGAAATCAAGGCTGCTGGTGCAAGCCGTGTAACCGTAACAGGTTATACAGACCGTTTAGGTTCTGCCCAATACAACTTAAAACTTTCTCAAGCCCGTGCTAACACGGTGAAAGCCTACCTCCAACAACAAGGTGTGAAAGCCAACATCACTGCTAAAGGCCGTGGTAAGGCTAACCAAGTTAAGGCTTGTAATGGCGTAACAGGTCAAGCTCTTAAAGACTGCTTGAAACCTAACCGTCGTGTACACGTTCGTGCTGAATAATTAGCTTATTCAAGACAAAAAAACAGGGCCTTGGTTGCCCTGTTTTTTTATTATATAGTCAGACACAGTCTGACTATATAAAACCATACGCTTTGCGTATGGGCCCAAAGAGCTTAAGCGATGAACAGAAAAAATCCGCGCTATATAATCAACAAGGCTGATAACCAAAATTCAGAATATAGGGGAATATGAAGGCAGTTATGTAACTACAAGAATGTGGAAATCATAGAAGCTCATGCAATGAAAGATCATATTCATAGGGTAGCCTAAAAACCGCCCGTTTTATGGGCGGATTGTTATTCTTACCTTGCTTATATCTTAACCAAAAAGGTCACATCAAGTGCATTTAACGATCATTATACAGTCAATAAAAATGTGAAGAATATCAAATTTCTACAACACAAGAATAAAAAGTAAACAATTGTTACATTGCTTTACACTAGAATTGTAATATAATTCAATTTGTGTCAAGTTTCTTTTTGTTTACATACATTATATAAGGCTATTTTATGAATAAGACTACAACAACAGCCGCAGCAGTATTATTAGGCTTAATTACTTCTGGAAATTTTTTAATCGCTCAACCTGCTCACTCATTGGAGTTGGAACTTGATGACCCAAGCAAGGTTGATGTAAGTGGTTCAAAGCCTCTAGTTACGCTTGACCCAACAGGAAACCTAGTTATTCCACCTCTCTCTAATACCCCATCAAAACCGAATCCTATAGAAGATCTTTCTTCACAAAGCTCATCAAATCATAACGTTGTTGCAGATAGTCAGGATTTTGATAGTAGCAATGCACCTAAGCAAACATTGGAAGATGCATATCGTAAAATTGAAAATCTAGCCTTATCTAAGGCAGATAAATCTGCTATTAGTCAATTAGAAAAAAATCTTGAGACAAAAGTGAGTGAGGATGAGCTTGCGAGACAATTGGCTGAAAAGGCCAATGTGATTGATTTAGATACTAAAGCGGATAAGACTCTCGTTGATTCACTAACAAGAAATGTTGAAAATCACGCTAAACAAATAGGTCGTAAAGCAAATAAAGCAGATGTAGATAAATTAGCTACAACGGTTAATAATAATAAAGTTGCAGTAGATAATGCGCTTAAAAATAAGGCAGACCAAAAAACAGTTGCTGATTTATCAAGCACTGTGACATCAAATAAAGCAGCTGTAGATAGCGCTCTTAGTGATAAGGCTGATAAGGCTAAACTTGAAGAGGTAAGAAATATTGCAGAGCTTGCTCAATCAGTTGCCACTCAAAATATTGGTGTTATCAATGGTTTAAAAGATGATGTTACAGCGAAATTAAATGAAAAAGCGAATGTTGTAGATTTAAGAAATAAAGCTGAACAATCTTATGTTAATGACGAATTAGTGAAAAAAGCCAACCTAACGGATTTAGCAAATAAGGCGGATAAGTCAGCTTTAGAGACCTTAAAAGATAAGGTTGATATGAAGGCTGATAAAGTTGCTTTAGAGACAGTGAAGTCTGATGTCGAGACTAAGGCAGCTCAATCAGAGGTAAATACCTTAAAAGGTCTTGTTGATACCAAGGCAGATAAGTCAGCTTTGGAAACCAAGGCAGATAAAACGGCTTTAGAGACAGTGAAGTCAGATATCGAGACTAAGGCAGCTAAATCAGATTTAGATGCTTTAAAAGGCACTGTTGATACGAAGGCTGATAAAGTTGCTTTAGAGAGTAAGGCCGATAAAACAGCTTTAGAGTCTAAAGCAGATATATCATTAGTGAAAACATTAAGTGAGTCTGTTACGAGAAGTGTAGCAAACATCAGCAATGCATTGGGTCGCAAGGCTAATGAATCAGATTTAGAGGCCTTAAAAGATAAGGTAGATACGAAAGCTGATAAAGCTGCTTTAGAAGGTAAGGCTGACAAAACAGCTTTAGAGACAGTGAAATCAGATGTAGCGACTAAGGCCGCTAAGTCAGATTTAGATGCTTTAAAAGGGACTGTTGATACCAAAGCAGATAAAACGGCTTTAGACGCTAAGGCAGATAAACAAGCTGTTACAGCGCTTGAGCGTGATGTGGTGGCTAATAGCGCATTAGTGGTTGGTCTAGGTAATGAGTTAGCTGGCAAGGCTAGTAAAGAAGAGCTTGCTCAAGCCCTAAATGCTAAGGTAGATAGAGCCGAAATGGGCGTCTTAGGAGATGCACTGACAAAAAATGTAGACAAGATCAACGGGGCCTTGGATCGTAAGGCTAATCAATCAGAGTTAGACACTGTGAAGGCAGATGTTGCAACTAAGGCAGCTCAATCAGAGGTAAATACCTTAAAAGGTCTTGTTGATACCAAGGCAGATAAGTCAGCTTTGGAAACCAAGGCAGATAAAACGGCTTTAGACGCTAAGGCAGATAAACAAGCTGTTACAGCGCTTGAGCGTGATGTGGTAGCTAATAGCGCATTAGTAGTTGGTCTAGGTAATGAGTTAGCTGGCAAGGCAGACAAAACGGCTTTAGAGACAGTGAAGTCAGATGTCGAGACTAAGGCAACTAAATCAGATTTAGATGCTTTAAAAGGCACTGTTGATACGAAGGCTGATAAAGTTGCTTTAGAGAGTAAGGCCGATAAAACAGCTTTAGAGTCTAAAGCAGATATATCATTAGTGAAAACATTAAGTGAGTCTGTTACGAGAAGTGTAGCAAACATCAGCAATGCATTGGGTCGCAAGGCTAATGAATCAGATTTAGAGGCCTTAAAAGATAAGGTAGATACGAAGGCTGATAAAGCTGCTTTAGAAGGTAAGGCTGACAAAACAGCTTTAGAGACAGTGAAATCAGATGTAGCGACTAAGGCCGCTCAATCAGACCTAGATGCTTTAAAAGGGACTGTTGATGCGAAGGCAGATAAACAAGCTGTTACAGCGCTTGAGCGTGATGTGGTAGCTAATAGCGCATTAGTAGTTGGTCTAGGTAATGAGTTAGCTGGCAAGGCAGACAAAACGGCTTTAGAGACAGTGAAGTCAGATGTCGAGACTAAGGCAACTAAATCAGATTTAGATGCTTTAAAAGGCACTGTTGATACGAAGGCTGATAAAGTTGCTTTAGAGAGTAAGGCCGATAAAACAGCGTTAGAGTCTAAAGCAGATATATCATTAGTGGAAACATTAAGTGAGTCTGTTACGAGAAGTGTAGCAAACATCAGCAATGCATTGGGTCGCAAGGCTAATGAATCAGATTTAGAGGCCTTAAAAGATAAGGTAGATACGAAGGCTGATAAAGCTGCTTTAGAAGGTAAGGCTGACAAAACAGCTTTAGAGACAGTGAAATCAGATCTGGCGACTAAGGCCGCTCAATCAGACCTAGATGCTTTAAAAGGGACTGTTGATGCGAAGGCAGATAAACAAGCTGTTACAGCGCTTGAGCGTGATGTGGTGGCTAATAGCGCATTAGTGGTTGGTCTAGGTAATGAGTTAGCTGGCAAGGCAGACAAAACGGCTTTAGAGGCAGTGAAGTCAGATGTCGAGACTAAGGCAGCTAAATCAGATTTAGATGCTTTAAAAGGCACTGTTGATACGAAGGCTGATAAAGTTGCTTTAGAGAGTAAGGCCGATAAAACAGCGTTAGAGTCTAAAGCAGATATATCATTAGTGGAAACATTAAGTGAGTCTGTTACGAGAAGTGTAGCAAACATCAACAATGCATTGGGTCGCAAGGCTAATGAGTCAGATTTAGAGGCCTTAAAAGATAAGGTAGATACGAAAGCTGATAAAGCTGCTTTAGAAGGTAAGGCTGACAAAACAGCTTTAGAGACAGTGAAATCAGATGTAGCGACTAAGGCCGCTAAGTCAGATTTAGATGCTTTAAAAGGGACTGTTGATACCAAAGCAGATAAAACAGCTTTGGAAACCAAGGCAGATAAGCAAGAAGTGGCAGCTGTTGCAAATATAGCGGCAGCGAATGCAGCATCAGTGGTTAGCTTAGGTAATGATCTGGCTGGTAAGGCAGATGCATCATTAGTGGAAACATTAAGTGAGTCTGTTACGAGAAGTGTAGCAAATATCAACAATGCATTGGGTCGCAAGGCTAATGAATCAGATTTAGAGGCCTTAAAAGATAAGGTTGACACGAAAGCTGATAAAGCTGCTTTAGAAGGTAAGGCCGACAAAACGGCTTTAGAGACAGTGAAATCAGATGTAGCGACTAAGGCCGCTCAATCAGACTTAGATGCTTTAAAAGGGACGGTTGATACGAAAGCAGATAAAACTGCTTTAGATAGCAAAGCAGATAAGCAAGAAGTAGCAGCTATTGCAAATGTAGCGGCAGCGAATGCAGCGTCAGTGGTTAGCTTAGGTAATGATCTGGCTGGTAAGGCAGATGCATCATTAGTGGAAGCATTAGGTGAGTCTGTGACGAGAAGTGTAGCAAACATCAACAATGCATTGGGTCGCAAGGCTAATGAATCAGATTTAGAGGCCTTAAAAGATAAGGTTGATACGAAGGCTGATAAAGCTGCTTTAGAAGGTAAGGCCGACAAAACAGCTTTAGAGACAGTGAAATCAGATCTGGCGACTAAGGCCGCTCAATCAGACTTAGATGTTTTAAAAGGGATTGTTGATGCGAAGGCAGATAAAACTGCTTTAGATAGCAAAGCAGATAAGCAAGAAGTAGCAGCTATTGCAAATGTAGCGGTAGCGAATGCTGAATCTGTTGTGGGCTTGGGTAAAGATCTTGCAGCTTTAAATACAGAAGTATCAGGTAAGGCTGATCAAGCAGCGGTTGATGCAGCTCTAGCTAAAAAAGCAAGCGTTGATCTAGTCGATAGCTTAGGCGATGCTATGACTGAAAATGTGAATAAGCTCAACACTGCTTTAGGCCGTAAAGCCAACCAAGCTGAGTTAGATACCGTTAAGGCAGATCTTGCCGGCAAGGCCAACCAAACAGATGTAAACGCTCTGAAAGATGTGGTGGATACCAAGGCAGATAAAGCTGCGTTAGAAGCCAAAGCAGACAAGGTGGCTTTAGATAGTAAGGCTGATCAAGCAGCGGTTGATGCAGCCCTAGCTAAAAAAGCAAGCGTTGATCTAGTCGATAGCTTAGGCGACGCCATGACTGAAAATGTGAATAAGCTCAACACCGCTTTAGGCCGTAAAGCCAACCAAGCTGAGTTAGATACCGTTAAGGCAGATCTTGCTGGCAAGGCCAACCAAACAGATGTAAACGCTCTGAAAGATGTGGTGGATACCAAGGCGGATAAAGCTGCGTTAGAAGCCAAAGCAGACAAGGTGGCTTTAGATAGTAAGGCTGATCAAACAGCGGTTGATGCAGCCCTAGCTAAAAAAGCCAGTATTGAACTGGTCGATAGCTTAGGCGACGCCATGACTGAAAATGTGAATAAGCTCAACACTGCGTTAGGCCGTAAAGCCAACCAAGCCGAGTTAGATACCGTTAAGGCAGATCTTGCCGGCAAGGCCAACCAAACAGATGTAAACGCCCTGAAAGATGTGGTTGATTCCAAGGCAGATAAATCTGCGTTAGAATCTAAAGCAGATAAGGCTGCTTTAGATGGCAAGGCAGATAAGTCAGTGCTTGAAGCCTTATCAGGTGTGGTTGATACCAAGGCTGATCAAGCAGCGGTTGATGCAGCCCTAGCTAAAAAAGCCAGTATTGAACTGGTCGATAGCTTAGGCGACGCCATGACTGAAAATGTGAATAAGCTCAACACTGCTTTAGGCCGTAAAGCCAACCAAGCCGAGTTAGATACCGTTAAGGCAGATCTTGCCGGCAAGGCCAACCAAACAGATGTAAACGCCCTGAAAGATGTGGTGGATACCAAGGCGGATAAATCTGCGTTAGAAGCCAAAGCAGATAAGGCTGCTTTAGATGGTAAGGCAGATAAGTTAGCTTTTGAAGCTTTATCAGACGTGGTTAATACCAAGGCAGATAAGCAAGCCGTGACAGATATTGCCAATCTAGCAGCAGTAAATGCTGAATCCGTTGTAGGCTTGGGCAAAGATCTTGCAGCCTTAAGTACAGATGTATCAGGCAAGGCTGATCAAACAGCGGTTGATGCAGCTCTAGCTAAAAAAGCCAGCATTGAGCTAGTCGATAGCTTAGGTGATGCCATGACTGAAAATGTGAATAAGCTCAACACTGCTTTAGGCCGTAAAGCCAACCAAGCTGAGTTAGATACCGTTAAGGCAGATCTTGCCGGCAAGGCCAACCAAACAGATGTAAACGCTCTGAAAGATGTGGTGGATACCAAGGCGGATAAAGCTGCGTTAGAAGCCAAAGCAGATAAGGCTGCTTTAGATGGCAAGGCAGATAAGTCAGTGTTTGAAGCCTTATCAGGTGTGGTGGATACCAAGGCTGATCAAGCAGCGGTTGATGCAGCCCTAGCTAAAAAAGCCAGTATTGAACTGGTCGATAGCTTAGGCGATGCCATGACTGAAAATGTGAATAAGCTCAACACTGCGTTAGGCCGTAAAGCCAACCAAGCCGAGTTAGATACCGTTAAGGCAGATCTTGCCGGCAAGGCTAACCAAACAGATGTAAACGCTCTGAAAGATGTGGTGGATACCAAGGCGGATAAATCTGCGTTAGAAGCCAAAGCAGATAAGTCTGCTTTAGATGGCAAGGCAGATAAGTCAGTGCTTGAAGCCTTATCAGGTGTGGTGGATACCAAAGCTGATCAAGCAGCGGTTGATGCAGCTTTAGCTAAAAAAGCCAGTGTTGAACTGGTCGATAGCTTAGGCGACGCCATGACCGAAAATGTGAATAAGCTCAACACCGCTTTAGGCCGTAAAGCCAACCAAGCCGAGTTAGATACCGTTAAGGCAGATCTTGCCGGCAAGGCTAACCAAACAGATGTAAACGCTCTGAAAGATGTGGTGGATACCAAGGCGGATAAGTCTGCTTTAGATGGCAAGGCAGATAAGTCAGTGCTTGAAGCCTTATCAGGTGTAGTTGATACCAAGGCGGATAAATCTGCGTTAGAAGCCAAAGCAGATAAGTCTGCTTTAGATGGCAAGGCAGATAAGTCAGTGCTTGAAGCCTTATCAGGTGTGGTTGGTACCAAGGCTGATCAAACAGCGGTTGATGTAGCCCTAGCTAAAAAAGCAAGCGTTGATCTAGTCGATAGCTTAGGCGACGCTATGACTGAAAATGTGAATAAGCTCAACACTGCGTTAGGCCGTAAAGCCAACCAAGCTGAGTTAGATACCGTTAAGGCAGATCTTGCTGGCAAGGCTAACCAAACAGATGTAAACGCCCTGAAAGATGTGGTGGATACCAAGGCAGATAAATCTGCGTTAGAAGCTAAAGCAGATAAGGCTGCTTTAGATGGCAAGGCAGATAAGTCAGCGCTTGAAGCCTTATCAGGTGTGGTGGATACCAAAGCTGATCAAGCAGCGGTTGATGCAGCTTTAGCTAAAAAAGCCAGTGTTGAACTGGTCGATAGCTTAGGCGACGCCATGACCGAAAATGTGAATAAGCTCAACACCGCTTTAGGCCGTAAAGCCAACCAAGCCGAGTTAGATACCGTTAAGGCAGATCTTGCCGGCAAGGCTAACCAAACAGATGTAAACGCTCTGAAAGATGTGGTGGATACCAAGGCGGATAAGTCTGCTTTAGATGGCAAGGCAGATAAGTTAGCTCTTGAAGCTTTATCAGGCGTGGTTAATACCAAGGCAGATAAGCAAGAAGTAGCAGCTGTTGCAAATGATATAAAATCTCTGCAAGGTGTGGTGGACACTAAGGCGGCTCAGTCAGACTTAGATGCCTTAAAAGGCACTGTTGATACGAAAGCTGATAAAACTGCCTTAGATAGTAAGGCCGACAAAACTGCTTTAGACACAGTGAAATCGGATGTAGCGACTAAAGCTTCACAAGATGATCTTAGTGCACTCTCTCTTATCGTAGATGGTAAGGCGGATGAAAAATCAGTAGCAGATTTATCATCAATGTTAGACACTAAGGCTTCTCAGGCTGATCTCTTTACCTTATCTAGTGCTGTTGAGATTAAGGCAGATAAATCAGAAGTGAATGCTGCCTTGGCTAATAAGCTTGATAATAGTGTAGCGAATGCTCTCTTTAGTACCAAGGATGAAACTGCACAAAATAGTGAAGCTATTCAAGAAAATGCTAGTGCGATCAGTGTGAATAAACAGAGTATTGCAGGAAATACACAACAAATTTCGCAACTTAGAGCAAGCTCTGAAACTCATGCTCAAAACATTGCAGAAAATCGTGTGCAGATTGCGGAAAACAGAGAGCAAATTGCAGCCAATACACAAAGCATCGTGCAAACCAATCAGCAGGTTCAGGTAAACCAAGCTAATATTGCGGCTAATAGTGCTAAGATCCAGCAAAATGCCCAAGCGATTGCGAAGAATAGCCAGCGTATTGATGCAGTGGATCAACGGGTGACCAAGCTCAATAAGAAACTTGAAAATGGTCTGGCTGCTCAGTCTGCTTTATCAGGCTTGTTCCAACCGTACACCGTAGGCAAGGTAAATATGACTGCGGCAGTAGGTGGCCATAATGGTAAAACGGCTGTTGCAGTCGGTGCAGGCTATCGGCTTTCACCAAATACTGCAACTAAAGCTGGACTTGCTGTCAGTGGTAATGGAGTGTCCTATAATATGGGCGTAAACTTTGAGTGGTAATACTTTTTAAGTTCCCTTTCTTTATCTCGTTATAAATAAGGCTAAGCGTTCCTAAGTTTAGATATTTGATCTAACAACAAGGAGCGCTTATTTTTTATCTTAAGAGGGTTATCTACCGATTTTGTTGAAGAGACGATATAATTTTGCTGTAAATCATTATTTGATTAGGAGTAACCATGTACCAAAACTTTCTCGCTGAACTCGAATGGGCTACCTTACATATGCCCCGCACCTGCAAGGCGGTTGAGGCCTTGCCTGATCTGTCCCATGTTCGCCTGGCCTGCAATATGCACCTTGATCTTAAAATGACGCCCATTGTAAAGGGCTTGCTGGATCGAGGTGCCAAGGTTTTCCTTACCACCTGCAACCCAACCACCGTGCAGGATGATGTGGTCAGCTACCTAGTTGAACACGGGGCGGAGGCCAAGGCCTGGCGGAATATGAGCCATGCCGATTGGCAGCAAAGTTTTGCTGAGGCCATCGCCTGGGGGCCGACCCACCTGTGTGAAATGGGGGCAGACTTAACCGCGCTTATTCATGAACAGAAGCTCCAAACCCAAGTGAAGGCAGGCCTAGAGGCCACAGGTTCCGGCATCAGCCGCCTTAATGGTTTGCAGCCCCAGTACCCCATTTTTAACTGGGACGATCTGCCTGTGAAAGAAGGCTTGCACAACCGCCACATGGTAGGCTTAACGGCCTGGCATACCTTCTTTCAAACTACCCATCTAACCCTGCACGAAAAAACCGTGGTGGTGATTGGCTATGGCTTGGTCGGCCAAGGCGTGGCTCATGCGGCCAAGGCCTATGGCGGGCAGGTGATTGTGGCAGAAATCGACAAGGGCCGTGCCCTTCAGGCCAAGTATGACGGCTGGCAGGTCCTGCCTTTGGCAGAAGCCATAGCCCAAGCGGATGTGATTGCCACTGCCACAGGAGCCAAGAATGTGGTGTCGGCTGACCTCTTGGCTCAAGCTAAATCAGGCCTCTTTATCCTCAATGTCGGCCACGTTGCCGAGGAAATTGATCTGGCCTTCCTTATGCAGCACCCAAGCACCGAACCCATGCCTTATGTGAATGCCTATGATCTGGCCGGCAAGACCATCTACCTCTTGGCCAACGGCTCTATGTTTAACTTAACCGCAGGCTATGGCGACAGCCTCAATGCCTTTGATGTGACCTTGGCGGTTATGGCCAGCGGCATTGGCCATATCGTTGGGGCAGGGGAAGGGGCCGAAAGGGCGGTTTATCTTCTGCCGCAGGCGGTTTGGGATAGGGTTTTATAGGCCAACAAGCGGTCTATTTTTGCTGATTTTTTGCAAATTGTAGCCAAGTTTACAGAACTTGGCTTTTTTATATGTAAATTTTGGAGTGAATTTTCAAAACTGTGACACGGATCATAAATTTTTTTTCAAAATCTTGTATCATAGGTAGTATAAGAACAATTTATTAACAAAGGAGCAACAAAATGAGTGTACTAAGTTACTTTCAAAAAGTCGGGCAGGCCCTGATGGTGCCAGTGGCTGCCCTTCCCGCAGCCGCCATTTTAATGGGGGTAGGTTATTGGATCGACCCTGACGGCTGGGGTGGCAATAGCCAGTTAGCTGCCTTGCTGATTAAATCAGGTGGGGCCATTATTGACAATATGGGCTTCCTCTTTGCCGTGGGTGTGGCCTTTGGGATTTCTAAAGATAAACACGGTTCTGCCGCCCTGTCAGGCTTGGTGGGCTGGTTTGTGATCACCACCTTGCTTTCACCCGGTGCTGTCGCCCAACTCCAACACCTGCCGGCCGATCAGGTGCCAGCCGCCTTCTCCAAAATCCAAAACCAATTTATTGGTATCCTCATCGGGATTGTGTCAGGTGAGCTTTACAACCGCTTCCACCAAACCGAACTGCCAAAAGCCCTGGCCTTCTTTAGCGGCAAACGCCTGGTGCCGATTGTGGTTTCCCTTGTTTCTATCGTCCTTGCCTTTATCCTGCTTTATGTTTGGCCTGTGATTTTCAGCGGCCTGGTCAGCTTTGGGGAAAGCATTAAGGACATGGGTTCTGTTGGGGCAGGCATTTACGCTTTCTTTAACCGCCTGCTTATTCCTGTAGGCCTCCACCACGCCCTCAACTCTGTTTTCTGGTTTGATGTGGCCGGCATTAACGATATTCCTAACTTCCTTGGCGGCTATAAATCCTTACAAGAAGGCAAGGCTGTGCTTGGGGTAACTGGTATGTACCAGGCAGGCTTCTTTCCAGTTATGATGTTCGGCCTGCCAGCGGCTGCCTTGGCCATGTATCATTCTGCCAAGCCAGCGAAAAAAGCCATGGTTGGTTCCATTATGTTTGCGGCTGCTCTGGCCTCTTTCTTTACGGGCGTGACCGAGCCACTTGAGTTCGCCTTTATGTTCGTGGCCCCTGTGCTTTATGTGGTGCATGCCTTACTGACAGGTCTTTCTGTCTTCATTGCGGCTTCGATGCAGTGGATTGCAGGCTTCGGCTTTAGTGCAGGCCTGGTGGACTTGGTGCTTTCCACCCAAAACCCGCTGGCCAATCAATGGTATATGCTGATTGTGCAAGGCCTGGTTTTCGGTGTGATTTACTATGTGGTCTTCCGTGCGGTGATTAAAATGTTCAACCTCAAAACCCTTGGCCGTGAAGACGACAATCAAGAAAGTGCGGTATCCAACCTCAAGCCTAGCCAAAATGCCCCAGAAATCCTCAAGGCACTGGGCGGCAAGGCCAACCTCAAAACCATTGATGCCTGTATTACCCGCCTACGTTTAACGGTGGTAGATACCAAGCTGATCGATGAAGCTGCCTTATCCGCTCTTGGCTCAAGAGGCGTGGTAAGACTGGGCAGCGACGGCGTTCAGGTTATCTTCGGCCCAGAGGCAGAAAGAATTGCTGACTCCATTAAGGCGCTCTAGCCAAACAAAAAGTCCCTCAATTGAGGGACTTTTTTTGCTTACAAGCGGTTAAAACAAACGATTTTCTTGAAATCTTATTTGAGGGTCAGTTTGCTTTGGTCGCTAAAGGTCAAGGCCTTGGTTTGAATACGGGAGGTAATATTGGAGTTTTCACTGAGGAATAGCTGTCTGTTTTCTTCAGAAAGCTCATTTAAGCCCAGTTGAACCTCAATATTGAATTGGTTGCCGGGTTTGAAGAAAGGGGCTTGTACATTTAATTTGATGGGCTTGGTGTGGGCATCCTGGCCATTAACCATATAAATCACTTCCCATTCCATGGTTTGCAAATCTTTGTCTGACAGGTTTTTCACTTCATAATTGGAGAAAATCACAGCCTGATCTTCAACCGCTTTTACCCCTTGGCCTAGGTATTTTACGCTTAAGTTTTCTTGCAACTGGCTTGCAGTCGCTGCAACTGCGGCTAGGCCTGCTCCCGCTGCTGCGGCTTTGGCTACAGGTTTGGCGGCCGGCTTGGCAGCTTGTTTTTTGGCAGGCTTGGCTGCGGGTTTAGCCGTGGTTTTTGGCTTTTGGGCCTGTGTAGTTTTTTGAGCAGGTTTTTGTGGGGATTTTTGCATTTTTTTAGGGGCCTGTTTCTGGGTTTGTTTTTGGGTTTGCTTCTGTTTTTGAGCCTGTTTGGTCGGTTCCTTGGCCGTATTGGCATAACTCGGTGCAGCAGCGATAAAGCCTGATAGGGCAAGGGCAGTGGCAAGATTTAATAATTTCATAAAAACTCCATTGAAGATAAATCGGCTCTATTTTAGCCAATTTTCCCTTTTTTTGCACCAACTAATCTTTTTTATAGGCGGAATTTGAAATTTTCGCTAAAATAGCGCAATCGTTTGCTTTTAAAGATTTAAGGACGTTTATGAATGTTTTAATTATCGGCAATGGCGGCCGTGAACACGCCCTGGCTTGGAAGGTTCGCCAATCAGCTTTGGTTGAAAAGGTCTTTGTTGCCCCAGGTAATGCGGGCACAGCGCTTGAAGAAGGCATTGAAAATGTGGCCATTTCAGGCACCGATCTGCCTAAATTAGTGGAATTTGCCCAAAACAACCAAGTCGGCCTAACCATTGTAGGGCCTGAAGCACCTTTGGTTGCAGGCGTGGTGGATGCCTTCCGTGCTCAAGGCTTAAAGATCTTTGGTCCAACCCAGGCTGCTGCCCAGCTTGAGGGCTCTAAAGTCTTTACCAAGGATTTCTTGGCCCGCCACCAGATCCCAACCGCTGAATACCAAAACTTTACCGAAATCGAGCCAGCCCTGGCCTATCTGCGTGAAAAAGGCGCACCGATTGTGATTAAGGCCGACGGTTTGGCCGCTGGCAAGGGAGTGATTGTAGCCACGACCCTGCAAGAAGCTGAAGAAGCCGTGAAAGATATGCTATCAGGCAATGCCTTTGGCCAGGCCGGCAGCCGGGTGGTAATTGAGGAATTTTTAGACGGTGAAGAAGCCAGCTTTATCGTGATGGTGGACGGCAAACACGTTGAGCCTATGGCCACCAGCCAAGACCACAAACGAGTGGGCGAGGGCGATAAGGGGCTGAATACAGGCGGCATGGGGGCTTATTCGCCTGCGCCTGTGGTCACGGCCGACATTCACCAACGGGTTATGCAAGAAATCATCTATCCAACGGTTGAGGGCATGGCCCAAGAGGGCAACCCTTATACGGGCTTCCTCTATGCCGGCCTGATGATTATGCCAAATGGTCAGCCTAAAGTGATCGAATTTAACTGCCGCTTTGGCGACCCTGAAACCCAGCCCATTATGATGCGTTTGCAGTCTGACTTGGTGGCGCTGTGCTTGGCGGCTTGCGATGAAAAACTCGATACCGTTCAATCCCAATGGTGTGAAGAAGCTGCCCTAGGCATCGTCTTGGCCGCAGAAGGCTACCCAGGCGACTACCGCAAGGAGGATGAAATCAGCGGCACCTTGCAAGCCACCGATGGCCAAAAGGTCTTCTTAGCGGGTGTCGAGCAGAAAGAGGGCAAACTGGTGACCAACGGCGGCCGTGTGCTGTGTGCCACTGCCTTGGGTAAGAATGTATCAGACGCCCAACAGGCTGCCCTCAGACTGGCTGAGCAAATCCACTGGCAGGGGCGTTTCTACCGCCGTGATATTGGTTATCGAGCGGTGGCGAGAGAACAGCAGGCTTAGTTCTTGTTTGCATTATCCTAGCGTGGGCATTGATGGCGCCAGCGTCCTCGCTGGTGCCGAGGTTTACTTGAAAAGATCTGGATAAAAGCAGCACCAGCCTGGAGGCTGGCGCTATCGGAGATCCAAGTTCGTGGGCTAAAGCCCACGCTACATGTTGATATAAAAAGTCCATCAAACGATGGACTTTGTTGTTTCTATACCAAGGCCTTTTCAATCTTCTCAAATAAATCGCGGGCCAGATTTTCCTTGTCTTTTAGCCGTTCCAAGCCCCGTTTCATCAGGGTTTGGCGTTGGGCATCGTAGCGGGAGAGCTTAATCAAGGGTTCAATCATGCGAGCAGCGACTTGCGGGTTGCTGTCGTTGAGTTGAAGGAGCATGTCCACCAAGAAGCGGTAGCCCGAGCCATCAATATTGTGGAAGGCCTTAGGGTTATGTTGGGCAAAGGCGCCAATCAAGGAACGCACCCGATTTGGGTTCTTGAAGTTGAAACTTGGGTGATCCAGCAGGCTTTGCACTAGGTCTAGCACATTTTCATCTGGGCGGGTGGCCTGGAGCATAAACCACTTGTCCATAACCAGGCCATCTTGGTGCCACTTATTCTCAAAGTCCTTGAGAAGCTGATCACGGCAATGCAGTTGTGCCTTGGTGGCCGCAGACAGGGCAGCCAGGGTGTCGGTCATATTATCGGCCTGGTTGTAGTGCTTATGCACCATGAGGTTGCCAATATCGGTAAAGGCCAGGTAGCTTAAGCAGACATTGCGTAAGGCCCGTTTGGCCATTTCGCTGGCCTCAACCTGATAGTCGCCTGTCTTGTTTTTGTGATAAACCAGCTCCAGGCGGTCTTTGAGTTCTTCAGCAATGGCTCTTTGCATAAAGTCCCGCACGGCGGCAATGCCAGCAGGGTCGATCACCTTAAATAGCTCGGCAAATTCGGTCTCTTTTGGCAGGGTGAGGGTGAGAGCGGTTAGCTCAGGATCACGGGCCTGATCTTCCAAGACAAAGGTCAGGGCCTCGCTTAAGGCAGAGGAGAAGGCCATTGGCAAACCCTGTTGGTGGCGGGAGAGGTTTTCCCGCAGCTCATTGTTAAAGAGGGTTTGGGCTGCGTCCCAGCGGACAAAATCATTGTCAGCGAATTTGAGTAGAGTGAGCAGCTGCTCGGTGCTGTAGTTGTAGTCCAAACGCACCGGGGCGGAGAAGTCGCACAAGAGAGCCGGCACAGGCTGCACAGACACATTGTGGAACTCAAAGGTTTGGTGTTCATGGATCACATCTAAGACATCGCTGACGGTTAAAAGCTCGTGTTGCAGTTTGAGCTTCTGGCCACTTTGGCTGTAAAGGGCCACCTTGAGTGGGATATGTAGATTGACCTTGTCCAGCTGATCGGCCGTTGGTGGCGTGTGCTGGGAAACGTGCAAGCGGTAGGTCTGGCGTTTTTCATCATACTCATCGCTGATGGTCAGTTCAGGCGTGCCTGATTGGCTGTACCAGCGACGGAACTGGGTCAAGTCCACGCCCGTGGCATCCTGCATGGCATCGACAAACTGATCGCAGGTGGCAGCCGATCCATCGTGGCGTTCCACATAGAGCTTCATGCCCTTTTGGAAGCCCTCTTCGCCTAAGAGGGTGTGGATCATGCGGATAACTTCAGCCCCCTTTTCGTAAACCGTGACCGTATAAAAGTTGTTCATTTCGATCACTTTTTCCGGGCGGATAGGGTGGGCCATTGGGCTGGCATCTTCGGCAAATTGCAGGCTACGCAGGAAGCGGACATCATCAATCCGCTTGGCCGAGCGAGACCAGAGATCGGAGGTAAATTCCTGATCACGGAAAACGGTCAAGCCCTCCTTGAGGCTGAGCTGGAACCAATCCCGGCAGGTAATGCGGTTGCCCGTCCAGTTGTGGAAGTATTCGTGGGCAATCACGCTTTCCACGTTCATGTAGTCTTCATCGGTGGCCGTTAGCGGGTGGGCCAGGACGAACTTGGAGTTAAACACGTTCAGCCCCTTATTCTCCATGGCGCCCATATTAAAGAAGTCCACAGCCACGATCATGTAAATATCTAAATCATATTCCAGGCCGAAGCGATCTTCATCCCACTTCATAGAACGCTTGAGGCTTTCCATGGCCCAGGTGGCCCGCTCTAAATTGCCTCGATCGACATAGATTTCCAGGGCTACTTCCCGCCCACTCATGGTGATAAACTTGTCCTCTAGCAGATCAAAATCCCCAGCCACCAAGGCGAACAAATAACTTGGTTTTAAGAAAGGATCTTGCCATTCCACCCAGTGGCGGCCGTCCTCTAAATCCCCCTGGGCAATACGATTACCGTTGGACAGGAGGAAGGGATACTTGGCCTTGCAAGCGGTGATTTTAGTCGTATATTTTGCAAGCACATCAGGCCGGTCTAGCATATAGGTGATCTGGCGGAAGCCCTCGGCCTCGCACTGGGTACAAAGCCCCTCGCCCGATTGGTAGAGGCCTTGTAGAGAGGTGTTTTGATTAGGCTGGAGACGGGTTGCAATTTCTAGCTCAAATTGGCCCGCTTGTTGGCCGCTCAAATCCAGGGTCAGGCTTTCCTTATCCTGCACATAGGCCGAAAAGGGCTGGCCATTGAGCTTGATGCCTAAAAATTCAAAGCTATGCCCGTCCAAACGCAGTTGGCTGGCCGTCTCGTTTTTTCGTTCGACGAGGAGGCGGGAGGTAACCAGGGTTTGGGCAGGGTCAAGCTGGAAGTCCAGATAAATATCGGTGATGGTAAAATCAGGGCTGCGATAATCTTTACGGTATTTGGCTTTTGGTTGCATACAAGTTCCTTTTAGGCGTTTGTCTGGCTGCTAGTGTAATCCGAATTTGCAAATTTTTCTAGAAATTCGACCGCTTGTTTCGCTTTTTAGCTTTGCACAAGGCCTATCATCTACTAAAATAAGCCCTAATTTAGACCAAACGTTTGCCTACCAAGATGAAGCTTAATTTTCCGACCTATCTCACCCTCTTTCGGGTTATCCTGATCCCGCTTTTTATTGCGGCCTTTTACCTCCCGCCTGCCTACGCCCCTGAGGTCTCCACCCTGATTTTCTTTATCGCCTGCATGACAGACTGGTTTGACGGCTATCTGGCCCGCAAGTGGAACCAAACCACCCGCCTGGGTGCGTTTTTAGACCCCGTGGCAGACAAGGTTTTGGTGGCGGTGGCCTTGGTTTCGGTGGTCGAATACTATCATCTTTGGTGGATAACCATTCCCGCAGGCATTATGATTTCCCGTGAAATCATCATCTCCGCCCTTCGGGAATGGATGGCCGAAATCGGCGAACGGGCCAACGTGGCTGTGTCTAAAATGGGCAAAATCAAAACCACCGCCCAAATGCTGGCCCTAGGCGGCCTACTCTGGCGGCTCAACGAAACCATGGAAATCCTGGCCTTTATCCTGCTTTATGTTGCCGCCATTTTGACCATTTGGTCCATGTGGCAGTACCTCAAGGCCTCAAAACCGAGTTTGTTGAAGCCCTAAGGCCAATCCCTTTTCAGAAATGGAGAGGGATTTTGTTTTTTCTGATATAATTGCATAGTTTTTAAAGATGAAGCCATTTGATAGCGCCAGCCTCCAGGCTGGTGCTGAAACCTATTGATATATAAGGCACAAGCGTGGACGCTTGCGCCATCATTTAGAAAGGATAACTTATGACCCCTGTTGTTGCCCTAGTGGGCCGTCCTAATGTGGGCAAATCAACCCTCTTTAACCGCCTGACCCGCACCCGTGATGCTTTAGTCGCAGACTTCCCGGGCCTAACCCGTGACCGCAAATACGGCCAGGCCAATATTGCCGGCCACGATTTTATCGTGATTGATACTGGCGGGATCGATGGCACAGAAGAAGGCGTGGAAGAAAAAATGGCCGAGCAATCGCTCCTAGCCATTGAAGAAGCCGATGTGGTGCTCTTTTTGGTGGATGCCCGTGCAGGCCTGGTGCCAGCGGATCTCGGCATTGCCCAATACCTCCGCCAGCGGGAAAAAACCACCGTTGTCGTGGCCAATAAAACTGACGGCATTGATGCCGATGCCCACTGTGCTGAGTTCTACCAATTAGGCCTAGGCGAGGTGGAACAAATCGCTGCCGCCCAAGGCCGGGGTGTAACTCAACTTATCGAACAAGTGCTTGCCCCACTCGCCGAAAAACTCGAGGCCCAAGCGGATGAAAATGCCCAAGATCTTGCAAATGATGAAGAGCAGGACGAATGGGACAGCGACTTTGACTTCAACAATGAAGAAGATACCGCCCTTTTAGATGAGGCCCTGGAAGAAGAAGCCGAAGAGCAGGACAGCCGCAATATCAAAATCGCCATTGTCGGCCGACCGAATGTGGGCAAATCCACCCTGACCAACCGCATTTTAGGCGAGGATCGGGTGGTGGTTTATGATATGCCGGGCACAACCCGGGACAGTATCTACATCCCTATGGAGCGGGACGGCCAGGAATATACCCTGATTGACACTGCCGGCGTGCGTAAGCGGGGCAAGGTGCATTTGGCGGTGGAGAAATTCTCTGTGATCAAGACCCTTCAGGCCATTCAGGACTCGAATGTGGTCTTGCTGACCATTGATGCTCGAGAAGGCGTGTCTGATCAGGATTTATCGCTTTTGGGCTTTATCCTCAATGCCGGTAAGTCTTTGGTGATTGTGGTCAATAAGTGGGACGGCCTGTCGCAGGATGTGAAAGACAACATCAAGTCTGAACTGGATCGTCGTTTAGACTTTATCGACTTCGCCCGAGTGCATTTTATCTCTGCCCTGCACGGCAGCGGGGTGGGCAACCTCTTTGGTTCTATCCAAGAGGCCTATGCCTGTGCTACCAAGAAAACTTCAACTTCTATGCTGACCCGTATCCTGCAAATGGCCACGGATGAGCACCAGCCGCCTTTGGTCAATGGTCGCCGAGTCAAGCTCAAATACGCTCACCCAGGTGGCTACAACCCGCCGATTATTGTAATCCACGGCAACCAGATGGATCGCCTGCCAGATTCCTACAAGCGTTATTTGTCTAACTACTATCGCAAGACCTTGAAGATCATCGGCTCGCCAATTCGGGTGCTTTTCCAAGAGGGTAACAACCCATTTGCCGGCAAACGCAACCTGCTGACCCCAACTCAGCTGCGTAAACGCAAGCGTTTGATGAAGT
Organism: Pasteurellaceae bacterium RH1A; assembly: GCA_012221805.1. Classification (NCBI taxonomy): domain Bacteria; kingdom Pseudomonadati; phylum Pseudomonadota; class Gammaproteobacteria; order Pasteurellales; family Pasteurellaceae; species Pasteurellaceae bacterium RH1A. The sequence goes on from CP015195.1 coordinate 39,134, forward strand.
TTATTAAGAAAAATAGAAAATAGTCCTTATATATTTAGCGATGGCGCCAGCCTCCAGGCTGGTGCCTGTCCAATAGCTTATCGGCACAAGCGAGGACGCTTGCGCCATCATGTTTAGGAGAAACCATGTTCCCACCAAAAAACCTCGAAGCCATCGCCCAACAACTCCACAATGCCCTGCCACAAGGCCTAAAAGATGTGGGCAGCGATTTAGAAGAAAAATTCAAGCAAGTCCTCCAAGCCCAACTGGCCAAGCTAGACATCGTCACCCGTGAGGAATTTGACGTGCAGTCCCAAGTTCTGCTCCGCACCCGTGAAAAATTAGTGGAGCTGGAAAAACGGGTCGATGAGCTTCTGGCACAAAAGGCTGAAAACAGCCAAAGCCAACCCAATTCAAATTAACTTTTTGAGGAAACTCGTATGCAATCAATCAACCCAACCCAAACCCCTGCCTGGCAGGCCCTCAGCCAACACAAGGCCAATATTCCAAGCATCAGCCAACTTTTTGCCCAAGAACCCAAGCGTTTTGAGCATTATTCCCTGGGCTTTGAAAACCAAATCTTGGTTGATTATTCCAAAAACAATATCACCGCCCAAACCTTGGAACTTTTGCGCAACTTAGCCAAGGAGTGCGGTTTAGACGCTGCCAAGCAGGCCATGTTTAGCGGCCAAAAAATCAACCGTACCGAAAACCGTGCTGTTTTGCACGTTGCCCTGCGTAACTGTGCTAACTCCCCGATTGAGGTGGACGGCAAGGATGTGATGCCAGAAGTTAATGCTGTGCTGGCCAAGATGAAGGCCTTTAGTGAGCGGGTGATTTCAGGCGACTGGAAGGGCTACACCGGCAAGGCTATTACGGATGTGATTAACATCGGCATTGGCGGTTCAGACCTGGGCCCTTATATGGTGACTGAGGCCCTGCGCCCTTATAAGAACCATCTGAATATGCACTTTGTGTCTAATGTGGACGGCACCCATATTGCGGAAACCCTGAAAAAATGCAACCCAGAAACTACCTTGGTCTTGGTGGCTTCTAAAACCTTTACCACCCAAGAAACCATGACCAATGCTCTTTCTGCCCGTGACTGGTTGTTAGCAGCTGCTCAGGATGAATCAGCCGTGGCCAAGCACTTTGTGGCCCTTTCCACCAATGCCAAAGAAGTAGCCAAGTTCGGCATTGATACGGCCAATATGTTTGAATTTTGGGACTGGGTGGGCGGCCGTTATTCCCTCTGGTCAGCCATTGGTTTGTCCATTGCCCTTTCTCTAGGCTTTGAGAATTTTGAGCAACTGCTTGCAGGTGCCCACGCCATGGATAAGCACTTCCTCAATGCCCCTGTGGAAGAAAATATCCCAACCACCCTGGCCCTTATCGGCATTTGGAACAACAACTTCCTAGGGGCAGAAAGCGAGGCCATCCTCCCTTACGACCAATACCTCCACCGCTTTGCCGCCTACTTCCAACAGGGCAATATGGAGTCCAACGGCAAGTATGTGGGCCGTGACGGCAAGCCAGTCAGCCACCAAACAGGCCCGATTATCTGGGGCGAACCAGGCACCAACGGCCAGCACGCCTTCTACCAGCTTATTCACCAGGGCACCAAATTGATCCCGTGCGATTTTATTGCGCCTGCCCAAAGCCATAACCCGATTGGTGATCACCACAGTAAGCTACTGTCCAACTTCTTCGCCCAAACCGAGGCCCTGGCCTTTGGTAAATCTAAGGAAACGGTTGAACAAGAGTTCCTACAAGCGGGTAAAAGTTTGGAAGAAGTTGCAAATATCGTGCCTTTCAAGGTCTTTACCGGCAACAAACCGACCAACTCTATCCTGGTACAAAAAATCACCCCGTTTACCTTGGGTGCCTTGATTGCCATGTATGAGCATAAGATCTTTGTCCAAGGCGTGATCTTCAACATCTACAGCTTTGACCAATGGGGCGTGGAGCTGGGCAAACAACTGGCCAACCGCATTTTGCCAGAATTGGAAAATGAAGAAGTGATTAGCAGCCACGACAGCTCAACCAATGGTTTAATCAACCAGTTTAAGGCCTGGCGTTAGGCAAGGGCCTGCAAGCGGTAGAAAATTTGCAAAAAACTGCAAAATTTTTACCGCTTGTTTAAGCTTTATCCTAAATTCCTAGCCAAATTGCTCTTTTTCTATTAATATTTGTTCTATTTTGACGAATTTATAAGGATTTTCTGTGCCAACTCGAGATTATGCTAAGTCCCGTAAACGCAAGGGGAAAAGCACCTACCTCATTTTAAGTTTAATTCTGCTCTTCATTGGCTTAAGTGCGGCAGGCCTTTATTTCTTAAAAGAAAAGGCGCCCGCCCCTGTGATTCCTACACCGACCAATGCGGTACAAGCCCCGAAAAGTAGCCTGCCAAGCCGCCCAGAGGAGGTTTACAGCTACATTCGAGACCTGGAAACCCGGGAAATTCCTGTCGGCCAAGATGAAAAACACCTGGCCCAACAGGCAAAACTCAATGAGAAACAGGAGAAACTTCTGCGTGAACGCAAGGCCTTAGAGGAAAAACGCTTGGCCGAACAAGCAGCAATCAATAACCAAACGCCGCCTAAAACCGAGGGAAGTGCCACAGATAGCTCAAGCCCGGCGATTAACCAGTCGGCAGAACAAGAGCTAGCCCAGCAAAAGGCCAGGGAAGAAGAGAAACGTTTGGCAGAGGAAAAACGCCGTAAGGAGCAAGAGCGTAAGAAGCAGCAAGAGCTGGCGGCAGCCAAGAAAAAAGAAGAGGAAAAGGCCAAAACCAAAATCGTGGCCAAGGCTGGCAATCCTCAAGAAGCACCTAAGCAGGTCGGCCAATTTGGCCTCCAATGCGGCGCCTTTAAAAACAAGGCCCAGGCTGAAAATATGCAGGCTCGCTTGGCCATGTCAGGCTTCAATGCCCGCATCAACTCCAGTGCCGATTGGAACCGTGTGGTGGTTGGCCCCGTGGGCGACCGTGCCGCGGCATCAAGAGCGCAGACCAATGCCCGCAGCGTGGCCGATTGTGTGATTGTAGGAATGTAATTTTAAATTGATTAAGAGGTTATTATGAAAATTATTTTATTAGGCGCACCAGGCGCAGGCAAAGGAACCCAAGCCCAATTTATGATGAATAAATTCGGTATTCCACAAATTTCAACTGGCGATATGTTCCGTGCTGCCATCAAAGAAGGCACCGAGCTGGGCAAACAAGCCAAGGCCCTCATGGACGAAGGCAAACTGGTGCCAGATGAACTGACTGTGGCCCTGGTAAAAGACCGCATCGCCCAGCCAGACTGTGCCAAGGGCTTCTTGCTAGACGGCTTCCCACGCACCATTCCCCAGGCTGATGCCCTGAAAGAAGCGGGTGTTAAAATCGACTTCGTGCTTGAGTTTGATGTAGCTGATGAAGTGATTGTAGAACGCATGAGCGGCCGCCGTGTCCACCAGCCATCAGGCCGTACCTACCATGTGGTTTACAACCCACCAAAAGTGGAAGGCAAGGATGATGTAACCGGCGAAGACCTCATCATCCGCCCAGACGACAAGCCAGAAACCGTGCTTGACCGCCTCGCCATCTACCACAAACAAACCAAGCCTTTAATTGCCTACTATACTGCCCAAGCAGAAGCGGGCCAAACGGTTTACCACCGTTTAGATGGCACTCAACCTGTTGAGGCCGTGAGTGCAGAACTCAACCGAATCTTAGGTTAGGCTTAGCCCTTTAAACAAGCGGGGCGATTTGCAAAAAATCTTGCAAATCGCCCCGCTTGTCTTTGGTTAGCCGACAGGCCTATTTGGCCTTTTTAGCCTTGGTCGCTTTGGCTTTTTTCTTCTTAGGTTTGATGGTTTTGGCTTCCTTAAAGACCGGCTTTTCAGCGGACACTTTAGCCTTCTTCTTGGCCGTTTTGCCCTCGCCTCTTGGCTTACGCAGGCTGGTAATCAGGGCGAAATCGATCTTCTTATCATCCAGATTGACATTAATCACCTTAACCTTGACCGGGTCGCCCAGGCGGTAAATGATGCCTGAACCGCCCACCAAGCGTTGGCGGTCGTTGTCGAAATGATAGTAGTCGTTGTCTAGGGTAGAAATATGCACCAGGCCGTCAATCAGGAGTTCATTGAGTTTCACAAAAAGCCCAAAGCCCGTGACACTAGAAATCACGCCCTCAAAGGTTTCCCCCAGATGATCCTGCATATACTCACACTTGAGCCAGTCGGCCACATCACGGGTGGCTTCATCGGCCCGGCGTTCGGTGGCAGAGCACTTGTCGCCGAATTGATCCATATCGTCTAGCTGGTAGTGGTAGCCGCCGCCATCGGTATAGTGGCGTTTCGCTCCCTTTTGCTTCTCGATCAGATACTTAATGGCCCGGTGGAGCAGGAGGTCTGGGTACCGCCGAATAGGCGAGGTAAAGTGGGCATATTGGGTCAAAGCCAGGCCGAAATGGCCCACGTTGTCAGGCGAATAGACCGCTTGACGCAGCGAGCGGAGCAACATGGTTTGAATCAGCTCCCGATCGGGCCGTTCCTGCACCTTTTCCAAGAGCTTGGCGTAGTCTTTGGGCTCTGGCTTAAGGCCACCGTCTAAGAAGAGGCCACATTCTTTGAGGAAGGTGCGGAAGCTGGTTAGCTTTTCCTCACTTGGCTCGGCGTGAATACGGAAGAGGGCAGGTTCGTTGGCTTCTTCTACAAAACGAGCGGAGGCGATGTTGGCCAAGATCATACATTCTTCGATGATCTTATGGGCATCGTTGCGAATAAGGGGTTCTATCCGCTCAATCCGACCTTCTGGATTGAAAATAAACTGGTTTTCCACCGTTTCAAACTCAATGGCCCCCCGTTTTTGCCGTTCGGCAACCAGGGTTTGGTACATGGCGTTCAGCTCTTCCAGGTGTGGCACCAGGTAGAAATAACGTTCCCGCAGCTCAGCATCGCCCTGCAAGATCTTCCAAACCTTGGTGTAGGTCAGGCGGGCATGGGAGTTCATCACAGCCTCATAAAACTTGTGGCTGGTTAATTTGCCGGCCTTAGAAACGGTCATTTCCGCCACCAAACAGAGCCTGTCTACCTGTGGATTAAGGGAGCAGAGGCCGTTGGAGAGGATTTCAGGCAACATAGGAATGACCCGATTAGGGAAATAGACCGAGTTGCCCCGGGCTTGGGCTTCCAAATCCAGAGCCGTTTTAGGGCGGACATAATAGCTCACATCCGCAATGGCCACCCAGAGCCGCCAGCCCTCGCCCTCTTTTTGGCAGAAAACGGCATCGTCAAAGTCCCGGGCCGATTCGCCGTCAATGGTGACCAGGGGAAGTTGACGCAGATCCACCCGCCCTTGCTTGGCCTCTTCAGGCACTTCTTCGCTAAATTGGCGGATCTGCTTTTCCACGCCTTCTGGCCAAACGTGGGGAATATCGTGGTTACGCAGGGCGATTTCAATTTCCATACCTGGGGCCAGGTTGTCGCCCAGAATTTCGGTGATATGGCCCACCGGGCGGTTAAAAGAGGCCTTGCGGGGTTGCAATTCGACCACGACTACCTGTCCCATTCTGGCCCCCAAACGCTGATCGTCTGGGATGAGAATATCCTGGGTCAAACGGCTGTCGTCCGGCACCACAAAGCCAATGCCCGACTCCAGGAAGAAACGGCCAACTACCTGCTTTTTACGGGCCTCTAGCACCCGCACAATCCGCACTTCCTTGCGGCCACGACGGTCTGTGCCATTGGGCTGGGCCAGGACAAAATCGCCGTGCATCACCCGGGCCATCTGATTGTTGGGGATAAACCAGTCGTTATCGCCCTCCACCTGCAAAAAGCCGTAGCCATCTCGGTGGCCTAAGACCGTGCCCTTGAGCAGGTCCATCTTTTCAGGCAGGGCGTACTTCTTGCCCTTGGTAAAGACCAACTGGCCATCGTTTTCCATGGCTCTTAAGCGGCGGCGAATGGCCTCAGCACGCTCTTCATCGAAAATATGGAAGGTTTCCAGCAGGGCCTCCCGGCTCATAGGGGCGTCAAAGTCCCGAATGGTTTGTAGGATAAAATCCCGGCTGGGCACGGGGTTCTCGTATTTTTCTGCTTCTTGTTGATAGTTTGGATCAAGTATCATCTGTTTTCTCTTCATAGGGATATAAATAAAACAAGCGGGCCAAATCTCGGCTGTTTTTGCAAATTTTGTGAGATTTGGAACCGCTTGCAGTTTGTAAAAAAATCGTGATAGCTAAGGATACGCCTTAGACGGGGTGTTGTCAATTTGTACAGTTTTTGCCTAGAATGTTTAGGAATAGGCATAAGGTACTTTTTATTCGCTGCTAAAACGCTTAAAAATCAAGGAAGTATTAACCCCACCAAAGGCAAAGTTATTATTCATCACATAATCGGTTTGAATAAATTTGCCGTCTCCTTGAATGTAATCTAACTTGCCGCAGCGTTCATCAATATGATCCAAATTGAGGGTTGGGGCGAACCAGCCGTCTCGCATCATTTCAATGGAGAACCAGGATTCCAAGGCGCCACAAGCCCCCAAAGTATGCCCTAGGTAGGATTTTTGCGAACTAAGGGGAACCTGCCCAAAGACGGCTTCGGTTGCCAGCGTTTCGGCAATATCGCCCTGCTCTGTTGCCGTGCCGTGACCATTGACATAGCCGATTTGGGAAGGCTTAATGCCCGCATCTTGAATGGCCAGTTCCATACAACGTTGCATAGTGTCCTTTTGCGGGCGGGTAACATGGCTACCGTCGCTATTGGCCCCGTAGCCTACAATTTCAGCAATAATGTTGGCACCACGGGCTAGGGCGTGTTCTAGTTCTTCAAGCACAAACATGCCTGCCCCTTCGCCAATCACAAGCCCGTCCCGATCCCTGTCATAAGGGCGAGGGGTGGCTTGAGGGCTGTCGTTCTTGCGGCTGGCTGCATAAAGCGAGTCAAAGACATAAACCTCCGACAGGCAAAATTCTTCACCACCGCCGGCCAGCATCATTTTCTGCATACCGTATTTAATGGCCTCATAGGCATAGCCAATGCCCTGACTGCCTGATGAACAGGCACTGGAGGTCGGGATAATCCGCCCAGTCAGGCCAAAGAAAATCCCTACATTGGCAGCAGTGGTATGGGGCATCATTCGCACATAGGTGTTGGCGTTGAAGGTGGTGGATTTGCCAGTTTCCAGCAGCATACTGACATCACGCACATCACGAGTGCTGCCGGTGCTAGAGCCGCTGGCCACCCCCATTCGTCCATCCTTAAGTTCGGGCAAAATCTGCCCCTCCTGCATAAGACCTGCCTGGGTCAAAGCCTGTTCAGCCGCATCAACACAGAATTGGGACACCCGCCCCATAGAACGCAGTTGCTTACGGTTCCAATGGCTAGGTGGTGTGTAATCACGGATCATGGCCCCCAGACGGGCTTCCAAGTCCACATATTTTTCATCCACCTCAAGGGCCTGCACTGCATTTTGCTTCTGCTCAAAGGCCGCCTTAATCTCTGCCCAAGAACGCCCAAAGGCGGTAATGCCCCCAATGCCTGTAATTACAACTCTTTTCATTTCTAGCCTACTTTGTAAAAAATAATCAGGCAGATTATAGCAAAGGTTCTTGAAGATAATCTCCTTATTTTATTGGCTATTTACTAGCAATAAAAAACTGGCCCCAATAAATTGAGGCCAGCCTTCGATATTTAATTTAACCCTTTAGGCCAAATTACATATTTTGTGTAAAGGTACGCGTAATCACGTCTTGTTGTTGTTCCTTAGTTAAAGAGTTAAAACGCACAGCATAACCTGATACACGAATGGTTAATTGCGGGTATTTTTCAGGGTTTTCCATGGCGTCTAACAACATTTCACGGTTCATGACATTTACGTTGAGGTGTTGGCCGCCTTCCACTTCGGCTTCGTGGTGGAAGTAACCGTCCATAAGGCCTGCAAGGTTACGTTTTTGGGCTTCGTAATCCTTACCTAGGGCGTTTGGTACGATTGAGAAGGTGTAAGAAATACCATCTTTAGCGTAGGCAAACGGCAGTTTAGCCACAGAGGTCAAGGAGGCTACCGCACCTTTTTGGTCACGGCCGTGCATTGGGTTTGCACCTGGGCCGAATGGGGCACCAGCACGACGACCATCTGGGGTGTTACCGGTTTTCTTACCATAAACCACGTTAGAGGTGATGGTGAGAACAGACTGGGTTGGGGTGGCGTTACGGTAAGTACCCAATTTTTGGATTTTCTTCATAAAGCGTTCAACCAAGTCGCAGGCGATGTCGTCTACACGGTTGTCGTTGTTACCGAATTGTGGGTATTCGCCTTCGATTTCAAAGTCAATCGCCACGTTTTTCGCCACGCCTGTCACTTCGCCCGCTTTGTTTTTGATTTCAATATCGCCACGGATTGGTTTTACCTTAGCATATTTAATCGCAGAGAGTGAGTCGGCTGCCACGGAAAGACCAGCAATACCACAAGCCATGGTGCGGAAGACATCACGGTCATGCAAGGCCATGAGTGCCGCTTCATAGGCATATTTGTCGTGCATAAAGTGGATGATGTTAAGGGCTGTGACATATTGTTTGGCCAACCAGTCCATAAAGCCGTCTAGGCGTTCCATCACTACATCGTAGTTGAGAACTTCGTCTGTGATTGGGGCAGTTCTTGGGCCAACTTGGTCGCCTGATTTCTCATCCACACCGCCGTTGATTGCGTATAGGAGGGTTTTGGCTAAGTTTGCACGGGCACCGAAGAACTGCATCATTTTACCCACGATCATTGGCGATACGCAGCAAGCAATGGCATAGTCATCGTTTTGGAAGTCTGGACGCATTAAATCGTCATTTTCATACTGTACCGATGAAGTATCGATAGACACTTTAGCCGCATAGCGTTTAAAGCCATCTGGCAAACTTTCAGACCAAAGAATGGTTAAGTTCGGCTCTGGTGATGGGCCCATGGTGTAAAGGGTGTGGAGAATACGGAAGCTGTTTTTGGTCACAAGTGTGCGGCCGTCCATACCCATACCCGCTAGGGTTTCCGTTGCCCACATTGGGTCGCCAGAGAAGAGTTGATCGTACTCAGGTGTACGCAAGAAACGCACCATACGGAGTTTCATCACCAAGTGGTCGATAAGCTCTTGGGCTTCTTGTTCAGTGATTTTACCCGCTTGGAGGTCACGCTCAATGTAAATGTCTAAGAAGGTAGAAACACGGCCGAAAGACATCGCTGCACCGTTTTGGGATTTCACCGCTGCGAGGTAAGCAAAGTAAGTCCATTGCACCGCTTCTTGAGCGTTGGTAGCAGGGCCTGAAATGTCGTAGCCGTAAGAAGCTGCCATTTCTTTCATTTTGCCAAGGGCACGGTGCTGTTCAGCAATTTCTTCACGCAGCTGAATAGTGGCTTGAATGTCCACGCCACTTTCTAATTTTTCTTGAAGAGAGTTAAATTGTTTAACCTTATCCTTCATCAAGAAGTCTGCACCGTAAAGGGCCATACGGCGGTAGTCACCGATGATACGGCCACGGCCATAAGCATCTGGCAAGCCAGTGATAACGCCAGATTTACGGCAGCGGAGGATGTCTGGGGTGTACACATCAAACACACCTTGGTTGTGGGTTTTTCGGTATTCTGTGAAGATATGCTCAACTTCAGGTTTGAGCTCACGGCGATAAACCTTGCAAGAACCCTTAACCATATTGATCCCGCCATAAGGCATGATGGCACGTTTTAATGGGGCATCTGTTTGAAGACCGACGATTTTTTCAAGGTCTTTGTTGATGTAGCCAGGGGCGTGGGAAGTGATGGTGGATGGGGTGTCCGTATCAATATCATAGGGTTCGTGGGTTTTGTTTTCCACTTTGATTTTTTCCATCACATCTGTCCAAAGGGTGGTGGTCGCCTCTGTTACTTCTGCAAGGAAGGATTCATCACCTTCATACGGGGTGTAGTTTTTTTGGATAAAGTCACGCACATTGACTTCGTTTTGCCAGTCGCCTTCGGCAAAACCAGCCCAGGCTTTTTGTTGCGCTTCAGTTAATTGAGCCATTTTTTGTCCTCTAAAGTTGATTTAAAACTGCTTACAAGCGGGGCAAATTTGTAAAAAATCTGCAAATTTGAACCGCTTACCTAAACTCATCGATAGCGCCAGCGTCCACGCTGGTGCTATTTTGAACCAAGGCACCAGCGTGGACGCTGGCGCCATCATTACTTAATGCTTTCTCAAATGCAAAAACCACTGCACCAAGCCGATAAAGACTGCACCACCCACAATATTCCCTAGAGTGGCTGGAATTAAATTTTTGGTCACAAAATGTGAGACCGTTAAATCGGCAAATTGGTTCGGGTCAATATTAATGCTTGTCCAAAATTCTGGGCTGGCAAAGCTGTGGATAACAATTCCCATCGGCACCATAAACATATTGGCCACACAGTGCTCAAAGCCCGAGGCCACGAACATGGAAATAGGCAGGATCATAATAAAGGCCTTGTCGGTCAAGCTCTTGCCAGCATAGGCCATCCAAACCGCAATACAAACCATGATATTACAGAAAATGCCTAGGCTAAAGGCCTCACTCCAACTGTGATGGATCTTATGTTGGGCAGTGTTTAAAATCACCAAGCCCCATTGGCCCTTGGCGGCCATAATTTCGCCGCCAAACCAGACCAAGCCCACAATAAAGAGGGCGCCAATCAGGTTACCCCCATAAACCACCAACCAGTTTTTAAGCACCTGGTGCCAGCTTAGGTGACCAGAGGCTTTGGCAATCACGGTTAAGGTTGATGAAGTAAAAAGTTCTGCGCCTAAAACCACGCACATAATAATACCCAAGGAGAAAACTAAGCCGCCAATCAGCTTGGCCACACCCCAAGGTAATTCGCCCGCCCCGACCTGGGTGGTAGCGTAAAACACAAAGGCGATAGAAATGTAGGCTCCCGCCGTGATGGCGGAAACAAAAGAGTAGAATTGATTTTTGGTGGCCTTATAGACGGCACCGTCTTCGGCAATCTTTGCCATTTCTGCTGGAGAAAACATGGTCATTCTTCAACTAATTTTTTAAGATTTATAAATTTTGTTGAATTATAGACCGCTTGGAGGGGGTGATGAAAGGAAATTTTACCAAAATGGGGGGGCTATCTTGATTTACATCAAACCTTTAACAAGCACAAAATTTAATCGTACCTTTTGGTAAAATTTAGCTTACAAATTTGTAACAAGAAAGGTGGTTGGTAAGCTTGCCCAACCATGATATTTTCTGCAAAAAATTCAGTAAATTCACCCGCTTGTTGGCCTTGGGGATTGACTAAGCCACATAACCCGCTAGAATTCGTCAGATCATCTCAAAAAATTTTACCAAGGATTTGCAAATGAACTTATACAACATCAAACACCCTGAAGAAGTGGTGAATTTTGCTCAGGCGGTACGCCAGGGCCTGGGCAAGGATCAGGGGCTTTTCTTTCCTGAAACCATCCCGCAATTAGACAACATTGAAGAACTCTTAGGCCTGCCTTTGGTTGAACGTAGCCAGAAAATCCTTGCGGCTCTCATTGGTGAGGAAATCCCAGCCGCCACCCTCAATACCATGGTTCAAAACGCCTTTACTTTCCCTGCGCCACTGGCTCAGGTCACTGACGATATTTATGCCCTGGAACTCTTCCACGGCCCAACCCTGGCCTTTAAGGACTTCGGCGGCCGCTTTATGGCCCAAGCCCTAGCCGCTGTGAGAGGTAAAGGAAAAATTACCATTTTAACCGCCACTTCAGGCGACACAGGTGCTGCCGTGGCCCATGCCTTCTATGGTTTAGAAAACATCAACGTGGTGATTTTATATCCAAAAGGCAAGATCAGCCCACTGCAAGAAAAACTCTTCTGCACCCTGGGTGGCAATATTCGCACAGTGGCCATCAATGGTGACTTCGATGCCTGTCAGGCCTTGGTTAAACAAGCCTTTGATGATGCCGAGCTGCGCCAAGCCATCGGCCTAAACTCGGCCAACTCCATCAACATCAGCCGCCTCTTGGCTCAAATCTGCTACTACTTTGAAGCCGTGGCTCAACTGCCAAAAGCCAAGCGGGACAAGGTGGTGGTGTCTGTGCCAAGCGGTAACTTCGGCAACCTGACTGCTGGCCTGATTGCTAAGAGCTTGGGCCTGCCAATCAAGCGCTTTATCGCTTCAACCAATGCCAACGATACCGTGCCACGCTACCTCAAATCAGGCCAATGGCAGCCAAATGCCACCGTGGCTACCCTGTCTAACGCCATGGACGTAAGCCGTCCAAACAACTGGCCACGGGTGGAGGAACTCTTCAAACGCAATGGCTGGAGCTTGAACGAACTGGGCTCTGCAGCCTTAAACGACAGCGAAACTGAAGCCGCCCTTCAAGCTCAACATGAAGCAGGCTACCTCTGCGAACCGCACGGCGCCATTGCCTACCAGGCCCTGAAAGACCAGCTTCAAGCTGATGAAACAGGGATCTTCCTTTGCACAGCTCACCCAGCCAAGTTTAAGGAGTCGGTGGAGCGTATTTTAAATCTTGAACTGCCTCTGCCAGAAGCCCTAGACAAGCACAATAAGCTGCCGCTCTTATCTGATGAAATGGATGCAGATTTCTCGGCACTTCGAGCCTATTTATTAAAATAACCAGATTGGCTGCCCTTGGGGGCGGCCATTTTTTTAACCTAAAATAAGAGGAAACCATGACAAGCACAAACTTATATGAAAACAGCTGGCAAATCCGTGTAAGCGACCCAGGCGAAGAGGGCGCCCACAGCCACTTGTTTGAAACCACCAGCGTGACCTTGAGCGCAGAGCCAAAGGGCAAGGACTTGGTTTACCATTTCCTACGCAAAACCGAAGAAAGGGTGGAACAAGAAATCACCTTGGAGCAATCCAACGAACTCTTTAAACTGATGGCGGATTATTTAGATCCGGTAGGCATGGGGAATTTAGGGGTGCAAATTGGCTTGCTCAAAGCCAGCCTCTAAGTGCAAGCGGCTAGAAAGGGACTAAATCTTGCAAAAGAAAAGCCTAGGATTTTCATCCTAGGCTAACACTCAAACTTAGAGCTTCTGAATACGGAAAACATCTAAATCCGTGTGGTTCCATTCCTTGTCTAATTTCCCTTCAATGCGGATCTTATCGCTTGGGGTGATGTTTTGGCCGTTCCAGGCTTCGTCTTCTACTTCAATTTTAATTTCGCCTGAAGCGTCACGGAAGATGAATTCATCCTTGTCGATTTGTTTAACGATATTACCTTCGAGCGTCACGATGCTGTTATCTTTGGCTTCTTTGGCCTGGGCGATGGTCATAACCTGGCCGACGTTAGTGTTGTTAAAACCGCCTGCTTGGGCATTGTTACCTTGGAAGCCGCCTGCGGCTAAAGCAGAAGTGGCCATAAAGAGGGTTGAAAGGGCTAATAATTTTTTCATAAATACTCCTTGTTATAATAGGTTGATAAAAGCCTCTTGGCTTTCGATGGGGTATTTAATCAAATAAATCTTAAAGATTTCTTAATCTTGGCGAAAAAAGATAAAAAGTTTCCATTTTCTTGCTAAAATCCTGCCAACAATGCTTTAAGGAAACCTATGTTACTACTTATTCTTTATATTATTGGGATCACAGCCGAAGCCATCACCGGTGCCCTGGCTGCTGGGCGGGAAAAAATGGATATGTTTGGGGTGATTATCATCGCCTCGGTCACAGCCATCGGCGGAGGCTCGGTGCGGGATGTGCTGCTGGGCCATTATCCGTTGGGCTGGGTTGCCCATCCTGAATATTTTTTGATTGTGGCAGGGGCAGCCATTTTCACCATGTTTATCGCCCCCTTCCTGGGCTACTTCCGCACCATCTTCTTGGTCTTGGACGCCCTAGGCCTGATTGTCTTTTCCATTATCGGGGCGCAGGTGGCACTTGATATGGGTTATGGCTTGGTTATCGCCTCTATTGCCGCCGTGATTACGGGCGCCTTTGGCGGGGTCTTGCGGGATATGCTTTGTAACCGTATTCCTTTGGTTTTCCAAAAAGAACTCTATGCCAGTGTGTCCTTTATGTCTAGCTGCATTTATGTGGGCTTGCAGGAGCTAGGGCTAAGCCAAAATATTGTGGTGATTTTGACCCTGGTGCTGGGCTTTTCGCTGCGCCTCTTGGCCATTCGCTTTAAATTGGGCCTGCCTGTCTTTGAATTTGATGAAGCCCAGTATTTGGGCAAGGGTGATTTGTGGGATCGCTTGTCTAAGAAGAAAAAATAGGGATAAGAAAAACGCTAGTAGGCAACTACTAGCGTTTTTCTTTAGATGGCTCCTCCTGCGGGACTCGAACCTGCGACATATGGATTAACAGTCCACCGTTCTACCGACTGAACTAAGGAGGAATAATTATTTGTTAAAAGTGGTGCCTCGAGGCGGAATCGAACCACCGACACGGGGATTTTCAATCCCCTGCTCTACCGACTGAGCTATCGAGGCAACTCATGCTCGTTAGAGCAATGATTTAAAATAAAACGCTGATATAAAATCAGCGTCTTGGAATATGGCTCCTCCTGCGGGACTCGAACCTGCGACATATGGATTAACAGTCCACCGTTCTACCGACTGAACTAAGGAGGAATAGATGGTGCCTCGAGGCGGAATCGAACCACCGACACGGGGATTTTCAATCCCCTGCTCTACCGACTGAGCTATCGAGGCAACGTCTGTTGCGGGGCGTATTAAACCGTTTTTTCCGCCCCTCGTCAAACGTTTTTTTGAGAAATTCTGAAAAAAACGCTTAACTGCTTGCTTTAAATACAATTCGCCTTAAAAAACAACACCCTAGCGTGTGCCACGGTATTTCTTATAGGCTCGCTCCACCTTAACCAAGTAGTTACGAGATTCAGCCGCTGGGTGGGCCGTGGTTAAAATCCGATAAATGGCATCTGGTGAGAGATTATTGACACGGTTGATGGCCGCATACTTATCTCTGTCAAAGACCCGCATGGCGGCCCCTGCCCCGCCATTATAGGAAGAAATCATGGCATAACGCATGGATGTTGGGTTGCCAATGCCGGCCAAATATTCATTCTTCAAAATAGCCAGATACATGGTGCCCGCATCAATATTCTGCTTAGGATCGTAGAGGTAATCACGAGATGGCTGGCCGCCAAAGCCCTTACGTTCAAAAATATCCCGCCCTGCGGTGCGTGGAACAACCTGCATAAGACCAATGGCGTTAGCATGGCTAACCGCATAAGGGTTGAAGCTGGACTCAATTTCCATAATGGCCAGAATTAGGCCTTCCTCAATCCCATATTGGCGGGCAGCGTGACGAATATAAGGCATATAGCGTCTGGCCCGCACATCAACGTGGTTGGCCACCATGCCGATCTCAACATAGCTGACGGTACGTCCGTTTTTTAAACGGCGATTTTTGAGCTTGTTTTGCAAAAGATAGGTGGCAAAATCGTTGGCTAAGGCAATATTAGTAATCGAACGCCCATACTGATCCACCACTTGTCCCCTCAAGAAGGGCTGATTGCTAATCGGCGTATCGCCTGAGGCAAAAAGGTCGATACCTGATGGATCCGAGCCCATTAAAAGCGTGTGAATAATGGCATTACGCAGGTGGTTTCGGTCGCCCAGGGTTTCAATTTCGATCTTGCCATCTTCAAAGCTGATATGGCTACGGGTGTAGAATTGGTCGGTATATTTAACATAGTCCTTACGGCTGGCCACCAAGAGCTCATTGACCCCCCAAATCTGGTCGATATTGTGGGAAAATTGGCCCGTCAGCAAGTCCAGCCCCATGGTGTCCTTGCTGTAGTCTGGCCGCTTGACACTGGTGGAGCGACTTGGTTTAGAATCACCGCCACAGGCAGCCAAGAAGCTGGCTAAAAGGCAAACCGAAACAAACTTCTTCCAACTACGCATCTTTACCCTCAACTGGCACATAGCCCTCAATTTTGACTTCTTTGCCCTCAAAGAGGAAATTCACCATCTCGGTTTCTAGGAGCTGACGGTGCTCTGGGTTCATCATATTTAATTTTTTCTCATTCACCAGCATGGTTTGTTTTTTAATCCATTCAGACCAGGCCTGCTTGCTGATGGAATCAAAAATTCGCTTGCCTAGATCGCCTGGGTAGAGCTGAAAATCTAAGCCCTCTGCTTCTTCTTTTAAATATTCACAAAATACGGTTCTTGCCATAGGTCTATTCCTTCATGGTTAGCGTTAATTCATCTAAAATGCTTTTAATGGGCTGGGGTAGCCCGATTTGGCTAGGATGGGCTAGATCATACCAATAATCGGCCTGTGAAGCACGATAAATTGCGGTTTTTTCCTCTAGCACAAGCGGGCTATTTTGTGGATTTTTTTGCAAATCCAGCTCCACCAAAATAGGGTAAATATCCAAATGAAAGTGGCTGAAGGTATGCCTAAATGCCACCATCTGCTGCGATATTTGCAAATTATGGGCCGAAATCACCCGCTTGAGCTGATCCAAACTCTCAAATTGTGGGAAAACAAAGAGCCCGCCCCACAGGCCCTTTTCCTCTCGCTGTTTAAGCAGAACCTGACTGCCCCGCTTCAAAATCAAAAAATAACCCACTTTTTCTGGCAGGGCCTTTTTAGGCTTCTTGCCAGGAAAATCGGCCCAGGCCTCCAGGCGGTTTGCCTGGCAGGATTTTTCCAAAGGGCAAAGGGTACATTTGGGCTTGGAGCGGGTGCAGATCATGGCTCCCAAGTCCATCATGGCCTGATTAAAATCCGCAACCTGGCTTTGAGGAGTAACAAGGGCAGAAAGTTCCCATAATTTTGCCTCAACGGCCTTTTCGCCTGGCCAGCCGGCCACCGCAAAATGGCGGGCCAGCACCCGTTTAACATTACCGTCCAAGATAGGATGGGGGACATTAAGCACCGAGGAGAGAATGGCCCCTGCCGTGCTTCTGCCGATACCTGTTAGAGCCAAGACTTGCTCGAAATCGGTCGGAAATTCACCCCCAAACTCATCCCGAATCTGCTGGGCAGCCTTGTGCAAATTGCGGGCACGGGCATAGTAGCCCAGGCCTGTCCAGAGGTGGAGAACCTTGTCCAGCGGGGCATTGGCCAGGTCTAAAATGCTGGGAAAACGCTGGATAAAACGCTCAAAATAGGGAATAACCGTAGCCACCTGGGTTTGCTGGAGCATAACCTCCGACAGCCAAACCTGGTAGAGGGTCTTGCCCTGCTGCCAGGGCAGGTGCTTGCGGCCATAGGTTTCATACCAGGCCAAAACAGCCCCCGCAAAAGGGGCTTGAGCCGAGGACTGAGCCAAAGGATAGGATGATTGCGCCATAGGTTCCCCACTGAAAAGTGCAAATAGTGCCTGACAAGCGGGCAAATTTAAAGTATTTTTTGCAAATATTTGCCCATTTTCCACCGCTTGTAAGGAGACATTATGCCCAGCCCCATCTTAGGCTTTCACCATATCGCCATCATCGCCTCGGACTATGCAAAATCCAAGGCCTTCTACACCCAAGTTCTAGGGGCTAAAATCCTTGAAGAGACCTACCGGGAGGCCCGTCAGAGCTACAAGTTAGACTTGCGTTTTCCAGACGGCTCACAAATCGAGCTCTTTAGCTTCCCCAACCCACCGGCCCGCCCCACCAGCCCCGAGGCCTGCGGGCTCCGCCACTTGGCCTTTAGGGTAAAAAACATTCAACAAGCGGTGCAATATTTGGCAGAATTTGCAGTAGAGTGCGAACCCATTCGGATGGATGAACTGACTGGTAAACGTTTCACTTTCTTCCGAGATCCTGATAATTTGCCCCTAGAATTCTATGAAATGGAGGAAAAAGATGGAGATTAAATTAGTTAAGCCGACACTGGTCCACAAACCAACCGCCCAAGCCTACCAGGCCGCTTACAACCAACGCGGCCTGCAACTCCACGGCGTGTCTTTCAACAATTTTGACTGCTTTGAAGATTGGCTGGCCTTTAGCCAAGAGCCTGCTGGCAGCCCAACCCCCTGGGGCTTTCCTAAAGTCGCCGATGCCACCTATTTTGCCCTAGCCCCAACTGGCAGCATGGTGGGGGTGATCAACTTCCGCCACGAACTCAATGATTTTCTCCGCAAGCGTGGCGGCCACATCGGCTACTCCGTCCACCCCGACTACTGGGGCCAGGGCATCGCCAGTGCCATGCTCAAAACCGTCTTAGCCCAGGCCCAAGACCAGGGCCTTAGAGAGGTTCTTATCACCTGCAATGCAGACAACCCTGCTTCTGCCAGAGTGATTGAGAAAAATGGAGGGGTGCTAGAAAATGTGATTGAACATGAGGGGAAAGAGGTAAAACGGTATTGGGTGAAATTATCTAGGGATTCAAATTCTAAATAAGACATTCAATGTGGTTGGTAGGGACGCATTGCATGCGTCCCTACAATAGAATCTAACAACTCTACTTTTTTACCGAAAACTACATCGGGCCAATTGGCAAACCCAGTGCATAATAAATCAAGAAAAATATTCCCCAGCTAAAGAGTAAAATTAAGGCATAAGGCAACATCATAGATAAAAAGGTGCCAAATTTTATTTTGTTATCATATTGGGCAATAATGGCCAATATCATGGGAATATAAGAGTTTGTTGGCGAAATCACATTGGTTGTGGAATCCCCTATCCGATAGGCCATTTGAATTGCCTCAGGCTCAATGCCCAAAAGGACAAAAAGCGGAATAAATACGGGCGCCATCATGGCCCATTGGGCCGAACCACTAAAGACAACCATATTAATTGCACCCGCCAATAAAATTAAGATGGCCAGCATCATAACAGGCGGTAAATCCAAGTGGGAAAAGAAACCTGCCCCTTTTACCGCTAAATAGGTGGAAAGGTTAGTCCAATTAAACCAAGCAATAAATTGAGCAATCACAAAAACTAAAACAATATAATTGCCAACACCTTTTAGGGATCTGGCCATAAAGGCTGGAATATCATCAATATGTTCTAGCTTTTTTGCAACAAAGCCAAAAATGATCGAACATAAAACAAAGAAGCTAATTAAGATAGGAATAATCCCACTTAAGAAGGGGGAAGGAACCAGGCCGCCCTTCTCATTACGTAAAGGAGAACTTTCTGGGAAAATAAGTGCGATTAAAAGCCCAATATAAACAAGTGCGAATATACCTGTCACTTTCAAGGCCTTATATTCTAAGGGACTGACCTTATCTAAATCTTCTGAAACCTTGCCTGTATGATATTTCCTATTTTTAAAACGAGGTTCAATGATTTTTTCTGTGATAAAGGTACAAATAACCACCAAAAACGGCACTGAAATCAGCATAAAATACCAGTTTGCGGCAGGCGAGATTTGCTGATCTGACACAGATTTAATGGCTTCATTGGTAATGCCAGATAAAAGCACATCTGTACCTGCTATAAAGATATTGGCAGTAAAGCCCGCAGCAACCGCCACGAAACCTGCCGCTACCCCCACAACAGGATGGCGGTTGGTGGCAAGAAATATCAGGCCAGCGAGAGGCGGCACCAAAATAAAAGCCGCATCTGAAGCTAGGTTTCCAACAATGCCCACAAAGAAAATTGAGGCTGTAACCAATTTAGGCGGTGCATTTAAGAGCATGGCCTTAATCGCCGCCCCGGCCAGCCCCACTTCTTGCATAAAGCCGATGGCAATCATCATACATAACACCAGCCCCAGTGGTTTAAAACCAATAAAATTATCCACGGTGGACTTTAATATATAAACCAAGCCCTCCGAACTTAAGAGGCTTTTAATGGCAATTTCTTTCTGGTTTGCAGGATGAATAACACTGCTGTCGAATCCATGTAAGATTGCAGAAATAATAGCAACCATCAAACAAAGGAAAATAAAGAGGAAGAAGGGATGGGGAATTTTATTACCAAAGTCTTCTATTTTATCAGACCAAGAGCGAGTGTGTTGTGTTTGCATAGTCACTCCTTATCATTGATGTTGTGAAAAAAGAATTTGTGCAAAATAGGCCGCCCCGTAAGGAATAATATTATCGTTAAAGTTATAACGACTATTATGAAGCTCCTCACTGTCACCATTGCCAATAAAACCATAGCAGCCTGGCACCTGGGTGAGAAAACAAGCGAAATCTTCACTGGCCATAAGTGGCTCAACATTTTCTTGCACTTGATTTTCGCCAACAATGGCCTTGGCCGCATCAATAGCCTGCTGGGTTTCACTTGGCGTATTTTCTGTACAAGGATGAGAAATTTTGCCTAATCTGAACTCCGCCTCCATACCAAAGGCAAGGGCAAGATGAGGTACAAGCTGCTCAAATTGTGCGATAACCTGCTGTCTAACGGGTTCACTATGGGTTCTAAAAGTCCCTACCATGCTTGCTTCATTGGCAATCACATTGGAGGTTTCACCACACTGCATTTGCGTGACGGAGACCACAACAGGGTCAAGCGGGTTAAAGGTGCGGGCCACAAAGCCTTGTATGCCTTGGTAAATAAGGCTTGCAACCAATAAGGGATCCTTGGTGGTTTGAGGAATGGCCGCATGCCCTCCCTTGCCCTTGATAGTAATATAGAAGCGGTCTGAGCTGGCCATAATGGTTCCTTTCCTAAAACCAAAACTGGCTTCTGGCATCTTGGGCATATTATGTAAGGCATACATGGCTGAAACAGGGTATTTGTCTAACACCCCTTCATCTATCATGGCCCTTGCCCCACCCAAGCCCTCCTCCGCAGGCTGGAAAAAAAGCACTGCCTTGCCTGGGAAATCTCGGTTTAAGCATAGATATTTGGCTGCCATCAGTAACATAGTAGTATGCCCATCATGGCCGCAAGCATGCATTTTACCCGCCGTGCGAGAAGCATATTCCAGCTCAGTTTCCTCTTGAATAGGCAAGGCATCCATATCTGCCCGCAAACCAATCGCTTTCCCATCTTGCTTACCATAAATAACCGCCACAAGGCCTGTTTTCGCAAAATCTCTATTGATTTCATCTACCCCATATTCCTTTAATAGGCGCATAACCAGTTTCTGGGTTTCAACTTCAGTAAAACCTGTTTCAGGCCTGCTATGCAGGGTATGGCGAATGGCCTTGGCTTCATCAAGCCAAGATTGCATGGTAGAAAGAATTGCACTCATATAACCTCCTTATGTCGAATTAACACAAGGGTAAGTTACAGAAATGTTAAGCAAATGTAAACTTAAAGATACTTATAATGCGATGAGCAAGACAGAATAAGAAGAGAGATGAATAAAAAAATGGAGAATGATGCAACAAAAAACCCTGCTATGCAGGGTTTTTCTTGTCAAAAGAGATTATTTGAATTCGTAGCGACGAATTGAAATCAAATCTGGATCTTGGTGATCATATTTTTCAGAAACGTGGATGCGTGAGCCAACAGTTACATGGGCATCGTATTCACGGGTCATCACAACTTCTTCACCATTGTCTTTACGCACGAGAAGCTCAACAACTTCTTTGCCTTCTTTCGTTTGACCAATTGCTTTGCTTGTTACAACTTGTGCATTGCCTTGTTTGTTATAAACATTAGCAGTACAAGCTGCCATAACCATACTCATTAGAACAACAAGTGATAGTTTTTTCATCATAAAATTCCTTCAAAAATCAAAATTATAGGAGAGAGACATTTAAGTCTGACGCAGACCCTACAATTCTAACACGTTTTCCGGCTACAAATCCATCTTCTTTTTTCTGAACGACGACAATTTCTTTGCCATCATCCTTGCGGATCACCATTTCAAGCGAAGAAACCTGGCTGGCTTTTTGTTCAACCGTGTTGCCGAGTACAGAACCCGCAATAGCACCAACCGCTGTTGCAATGGCCTGGCCAGAGCCGCCGCCAATACCTGAGCCTGCAATGCCGCCTAGCACACCACCTCCCACAGTACCGATTACCCCTGGGCTGTCAGCCTGGATTTTAACATCACGCACCGATAAAATGGTGCCATAGCTGATGGAACGGGCTTCTTTGGCTTGATTGCCTGTGTACACACTGCCGCTATAAACGTCCGTATTGGCACAACCCACTACGCCTAAACTGGCCACAAGGGCAAGGGCTAAACTTAATTTTTTCATAAATACTCCATAAAAACTCAGACCATCTCTGAGCGGATAATTGTTTGGATAGGATAAGGATGCAGCTTCAGACAAACCGAATTCAAATTAGTTCCCAGGCTAATGGCAATGCTAGGATTAGGCAGTCTTTCACCTTCCACCTTAACCTGACTTACCTTTATTTTCAAAGGCTTAGCCTGCAAATTAAAATGAGCCAGCGTGCGCGCCGTCCACTGCTCAATGCTTTCCTGGTCTAACATAGGGAAAACAATCTCAATATGCTCCCAGCCCTGCTCATTATAGATTTTGCCTTTAGGAAAAGGAAGTTCAATTATCGAAACCTCTTGCCCCAAAAAAACCAGCGGCTGATGCAGGCTAAACAAACCAATAGGGCGGCCGTTTACTTGGCTTTCTTTAAGCAGGCTGGCCCCTTGCAATAAGAGGCTCTGCCAGGCCTGGGCAGTTTGCTCATCATTCATTCTAACGGCCAGGTGGTCAATCTCAAACTGGCTCAAGTCAATCCGCGCCACCTGGGCTAATTCCCTGATTTTGCCCTCAAATTGGCTTAAATCACCAAAACAAGCGGTGAGATCCTCGTAAAATTTTGCATTTTTTAGTATCATTAGCGACATTTTTGATTGATTAAAAGGTTACATCGTGAATATTCAACACATTCTATCTGACAAGATTAAAGAAGCAATGATTTTAGCAGGGGCAGACCAAAACGTCGAACCTGCTGTTCGTCAATCGGGCAAGCCGCAATTTGGCGACTATCAGGCCAACGGTATTATGGGCGCCGCCAAAAAGTTAGGGCTGAACCCACGAGAGTTCGCTCAAGCGGTGCTGGATAAGGCAGATCTTGCAAATATGGCAGAAAAAACCGAAATCGCAGGCCCGGGCTTTATCAATATCTTTCTGGCCAAAGATTTCTTGGCTCAACAGACCCAAGCTGCCTTAAATAGCCAGAGCCTAGGCGTGGCAACCGATGGCAGCCAAACTGTGGTCATCGACTACTCATCGCCAAACGTGGCCAAAGAAATGCACGTGGGGCATTTGCGTTCAACCATCATCGGTGATGCGGTGGTGCGGGCCTTGGAGTTTTTGGGCAATAAGGTTATCCGTGCCAACCATGTGGGCGACTGGGGAACCCAGTTCGGTATGCTCATCGCCTACCTGGAAAAAATGGAAAACGAAAACGCCACCGCCATGGAATTAAGCGATTTGGAAGCCTTCTACCGTGCAGCCAAGGAACATTACGACAGCGACGAAGCCTTCGCTGAAAAAGCCCGTAACTATGTGGTCAAACTCCAAGGCGGTGATGAATACTGCCGCACCATGTGGAAAAAGCTGGTGGACATCACCATGCAGCACAACCAAGAAAACTACGACCGTCTCAACGTAACCTTGACCGAAAAAGACGTGATGGGCGAGAGCCTTTATAACCCGATGCTGCCTGAAATCGTGGCAGATCTCAAAGCCCAAGGTTTAGCAGTAGAAGATGATGGTGCCTTAGTGGTATATTTGGACGAATTTAAGAACAAGGACGGCGACCCGATGGGGGTAATCGTGCAGAAAAAAGACGGCGGTTTTCTCTACACCACCACCGACATCGCCGCTGCCAAATACCGCTGCCATACATTAGGAGCGGATCGTGCCCTGGTCTTCTCCGACACCCGCCAAAGCCAGCACATGCAACAGGCCTGGCTCATCACCCGTAAGGCAGGCTATGTGCCAGACAGTTTCAGCCTTGAGCACCACAATTTCGGTATGATGTTGGGCAAGGACGGCAAGCCGTTTAAAACCCGTACAGGCGGCACGATTAAACTGGCCGACTTGCTGGATGAAGCCGTTGAGCGTGCCAGCAAGCTAATCAGCGAGAAGAACCCTGACTTATCGGCAGACGAATTGGCAAGCGTGGTGGAAGCTGTGGCGGTTGGATCGGTCAAGTATTCAGATCTGTCCAAAAACCGTACGACTGACTATGTCTTTGACTGGGACAATATGCTTTCCTTTGAAGGCAACACCGCCCCTTATATGCAGTATGCCTACACCCGCATTCGTTCCATCTTTAGCCGGGCTGGGATCGACCCTGCCACACTGACAGGTGAAATCGTCTTAAATGAAGATAAAGAGCGGGCATTAGCCGTTAAGCTCCTACAGTTTGAAGAAGCCGTAACCAGTGTGGCTCGTGATGGTATGCCACATATTTTGTGTCAATATCTCTATGAACTGGCTGGGATTTTCTCCAGCTTCTACGAAGCCTGCCCGATTTTAAATGCCGAAGAAGAAGTGAAGCAAAGCCGCTTACAGTTGGCAGCCTTGACGGCCAAGACCTTGAAGCAAGGCTTGGAATTGCTGGGCATTAAGACGGTTGAGAAGATGTAGTTTGTAAATCGCCCCTACGAAAAACCCCGCCTGTAGGCTCTACAAGCGGGGATTTTTTTAGGTTTTTTTGCAAATTTCAATTAGCCAAACAAGCCGCCAATGTATTTGCTTAAGGTCATAGCACTCAGTACGGCCATCAAGACCACTACAATCAAGCCACAGAAGGTCATCCATTTCGGGTGCTTGTAGTCGCCAACGATTTTGGCCTTGTGGGCAGCAAGCAGGATGAGGCCTAGGGAAATCGGTAGGATGAGGCCGTTGAGCGTCCCTACAAAAACCAGCACCTGGGCCGGGCGGCCGACTGTGGTCAGCACTGCGGTCGAGATCACGATAAAGGCGATGATCCAGTAGTTCTTACGGGCTTCAATTTTGGGCGAGAAGCTGGAAATAAAGGACACGGAGGTGTAGGCTGCACCAA
This sequence comes from Pasteurellaceae bacterium RH1A, assembly GCA_012221805.1. NCBI lineage: Bacteria > Pseudomonadati > Pseudomonadota > Gammaproteobacteria > Pasteurellales > Pasteurellaceae > Pasteurellaceae bacterium RH1A. The sequence continues at coordinate 63,926 of CP015195.1, forward strand.
TTACCGAGGTGATGGAAGCCGCCCAAATTACCACACCGAAAATCATGAGCCCCAGATTGCCGGCCACATATTCAAATGGGGTAGCGGCTGGATTTTTCGGGTCTAAGGCCACGCCTTGGGAAACCACGCCCAGCACGGCCAAGAAGAGGACGACCCGCATGATGGAGGCGATCAAGATGGCTGAAATAGAGCTCTTGCTGACCTCTTTAAGTGAGTCCTTGCCCTTGATGCCGGCATCAAGTAAACGGTGGGCACCGGCAAAGGTGATATATCCCCCCACAGTTCCGCCCACCAGGGTCACGATGGCAATCACGTCTAATTTTTCAGGCACAAAGGAATGAAGAGCCGCATCAGCCAGCGGCGGGTTGGCTTGGACGGCCACATAGATGGTCAGGGCAATCATCACAAAGCCCATGATTTGGGCGAACTTATCCATGGCCTTGCCGGCTTCTTTGACGAGGAAAACGCCCACGGCGATGGCCCCACTAATTAGGGCTCCCATTTCAGGCGAAAGGCCGGTCAGGATATTCAGGCCCAAGCCTGCCCCGCCCACGTTACCGATGTTAAAGGCCAGCCCCCCCATCACAATGAGGGCTGCCAGGAAATAGCCTGCCCCAGGTAGCACTAGGTTGGCGATGTCCTGGGCCTTTTTCTCCGAGACGGCGATAATCCGCCAGATATTGAGCTGGGCCCCGATGTCCAGGAGGATGGAGAGCAGGATCACAAAGCCAAAGCTGGCCAAGAGGGTTTGGGTGAAGGTGGCCGTTTGGGTTAAAAAGCCCGGGCCGATGGCCGAGGTGGCCATGAGAAAGGCGGCCCCTAGGAGGGCGTTGCGGTTGTTGTTTGCCATAGATTACTTCCTTTTTTATGATTATTGGGCCGTCACCTGCACGCCGTGTGCAGTCAGGGCTTGGTTGATTTTTTCAGCGAATTCAAGGGCGTGGGCACCATCGCCATGCAGGCAAATGCTGTCGGCCTGAACGGCTACATTGCCGCCATCTACCGTAGGCACTGTGCCTTCTAAGACCATTTGCAGCACCTGGCTGATGGCCTCATCATCATTTTCGACCAGGGCATCGTCCCGAGTGCGGGGCACCAGTGATCCATCGGCCAGATAATGACGGTCGGCAAAGACCTCGGAAATAATGCCCAGGCCCTGATCGGCCGCTACCGTCAGCATAAGGCTGCCGGCCAGGCCCATAAGTTTGAGGTCAGGGTTAAAGCCCTTGATGGTTTGGGCGATAAGCAGGGCCAGAGCAGGATCCTTGGCGGCTTGGTTGTAAAGGGCGCCGTGGGGTTTTACATAGGCCAGCTTGACGCCCTCGGCTTCACAGAGGGCAGCAATGGCCCCTAATTGATAGAGCAGGCAGGCTTTGAGCTCTTCAGCCGGCAGGTTCATATTAGTGCGGCCGAAGTTTTCACGGTCTGGAAAACTTGGATGCGCCCCCACCCGTACGCCATTTTGCTTGGCCCAACGCAGGGCATTGAGCATTTCCTTATGGTCGCCTGCATGCAGGCCACAGGCTACATTGGCTGAGGTCACCAGGCGGAGCAGGCTCTCATCATTGCCACAGCCCTCGGCTAAATCAACATTCAAATCAACGTGCTTCATCAACAACACTCCTAATCTGGTTAAGGTAATCTTCATTTTTCTTGAGGGCCGCTCTGGCCTCTTCCAAGCTGACTTTTTCAAAGCCAACCTCGCCCCCAAAAGGGGTTTGGGCCAGGTGGCCTAGGTCGGCTGTAATCACGCAGCCAATTTTGGGGTAGCCGCCCGTGGTTTGGGTATCGGCCATAAGCACAATGGGCTGGCCGTCTGGCGGCACTTGGATGGTGCCAAAAGAAACGGCATGGGAGAGCATTTCAAGCGGTTGGTTTAGGCTTAATTTTTGCAAACCCTGGAGGCGGTAGCCCATGCGGTTGCTGTTGTTGCCCAATGTCCAAGGCTGTTCTTCCAAAAGGGCCTGGCTGGCTGGGCTAAAGGCCTCGTATTCAGAGGAAGCCAGCAGGCGAATCTTGCTAGAAAAGCCAATCGGGGCAATGCCCAGCCGGCTTAAATTCACATCCCGCAGGGCAGTTGGCAGCACATCGCCAGCCTTGAGCAAGCGGCCCTTAAGCCCCCCAAAGCCAGCCTTGATGTCGGTGCTTTTAGAACCCAAGACCGCAGGCACTAAAAAGCCCCCCGCTACACACAAGTAACCATAGTTGCCCACCACAGGCCGCTTGAGGGTTAAGGTCTGGCGGGCCTTGGCCGTGTAACGCCAGTAGGGGAAGACAGGCTGGCCGTCTAGTTCTGCCTCATAAAGGGCGCCTGTTAGGCAAAAAGGCGTGTCGCAGTCAAAGGACAGGCTGAGCCCACCCAGCGTAATTTCAATGGCCGGGCAGCCAGGCTCATTGCCCAACAAGAGGTTGCCGGCTTGCAGGGCCAAGCTATCCATGGCTCCTGCATGGCCAACCCCCATGCCCCGATAGCCAAAACGGCCCAAGTCCTGAATGTGGGCGAAGGCCTGTACATGTTTTAAATAGATCATAGGCTCACCTTGTCTGCAACAAATCGAACATTATCCCCCGCTTGTAGGAGGACGGGCGGGTTTTGGTTCACATCAAAGAGGGCGATTTCGCTCCGACCTAAGAGCTGCCAGCCACCTGGGGAGGTGAAGGGATAGATCCCCGTCTGGCTACCCCCAATCCCAACCGACCCAGCCGGCACCTTGGTGCGGGGCACATCACGGCGGGGAGTGTGCAGGTTATCAGGCAGGCCGCCCAAGTAAGGAAAGCCAGGCTGGAAGCCCATCATAAAGACCGTATAGAGCGGTTCGGTATGGCGGCGGATAATTTCCTCAGGCGTGGTTTTGTGGAAGTTGGCGACAAAATGCAAGTCTTCACCAAACTCCCCACCATAGTGGACAGGGATTTCAATCAAACGCCCCTGCCGCTCTTGCTGACTGGCCTGGACCTGCTCCCAAAGTTGTTGAACGTGCGGGATCAGGGCCGTAAAATCGGCAAAAGGAGAGGTAAAGAGCGTGAAGTTATTCATACCCACCACCACTTCCTGCACATGAGGAAGCTGGCCGGCCAGGTCTGCTGCCAGCCACAAACGTTGCTGCTTCTCAAGTTCCGCAGGCGGGGCAGGCTACATAATAGGGAATGTTCACTGGTATGCTGAATGACTAACATAGGGCCTCTTTGTAGCAAAGATGTTAAAGACTTGTTTTTAAAGGGTTATGTCAGCTTTGTCAATTTTTAATGCGTTTTGAGGGGATTTTTTGTTGGAAAATGTGATCTGGTTGGCAGATTTTTTTGAGGACAACGGGGATGGATAATTAGGCTTTGATGGCGCTAACCTCCAGGCTGGTGCCGAGAATTGAAAACAAGCACCAGCCTAGAGGCTGGCGCTATCGAGAGTATTGACTATAACCTAGTGGCTAACATTATGGGTAGAACTTCAATATTTAAGCTATTCTGACTTCTTGTTTCGGAACTGTGGATAATTGCATTCCCAAGGCTCGTATAATACTTAAAATGGTTTCAAACCGTGGTTTACTGCCTTGTGAAAGCGTTTTATATAAGCTTTCTCGCCCTAGTCCAGTGTCTTTTGCAAGCTGAGCAATACCTCTAGCCCTAGCAATATCATTAAGTGCTTGAATAATCTCATCTGGCGTTCCTTCTTCAAGCATTTCTGCTAAGTAGAATTGCATTTCTTCTTCTGTTTGCAGAAATTCAACCACATCAAATTTTTGGGTTGTTAAATCTTGTTCTGTTGGGAGATAGCTCATTTTTTCTGCTCCTTTAAATGTGCCAAGATAATTTTGGCTTTTTCAATATCTACCTGCTGAGAAGACTTATCTCCACCATTGGTCAGCAAATAAAGATATTGTCCGATTTGCCCATAGTAAACCCGATATCCCTTTCCTTTATCGATCCTCATTTCATAAACCCCACCAGTATCAGGCAAAAGCTTATGATCGCCAAAATTTCCATTTTCGGCTCGTTTAATTCTTGCCTTAATTGCCGCCGCCCCAATTTTATCTTTTAAAGCAAGCAGCCATTTTGCAAAGCTTTCTGTCATTTCGATATCGTTTATGGGTGTTTTATTCATTGGTTATCTCGGGGCTTAAAATAAGTCAAATTGTATCTAATTAGATACAGCCAGTAAAGCAGGAATGAATACTAAATTTCACCTAACTTAACTTAGCCACCAACTCCTCCACAAACCTCAACCTTTCCCCACTTTCCACAAGCGGTAGGCTAAAGCGGAATTTTTGCATGCCGTCAAAGCGATAGACGGCTGGGTTTTCCTTTATCAGGGCCAGGAATTTGAGCGGATCAGGCTGGGCGGTGGGTTTAAATTCCAAGTAGCCACCATGGATACCGGCATCGATTTTCTTCAGCCCCAGCGGTTTGGCCATTTGCCGCATTTGGGTGAGGGCGAAGAGGTTTTTGGTGGCTTCTGGCAGCAGGCCGAAGCGATCGATGAGCTCGATCTTCAGATCTTTGAGGGCTTCTGCCGTTTCAGAGCTAGCAATTCGCTTGTAGAAGGAGAGGCGGATATTGACATCGGGCACATAGTCCTCTGGTAGAAGGGCTGGCACGCGTAGTTCGATGTCGGCCTGGCTTTGGGTGATTTCGTCTAGGGTCGGTTCACGCCCCTCTTTGAGGGCGGAGACGGCACTTTCCAACAAGTCCATATAGAGAGAGAAGCCGATGGATTCAATTTGGCCGCTCTGTTCACTGCCTAAAAGTTCACCTGCCCCACGGATTTCTAAGTCGTGGGTGGCCAGCATAAAGCCAGCCCCTAAATTATCAATAGAACTCAAGGCTTCCAGCCGCTGTTGAGCATCTTTTGTCAGGGTTTTAGGCGGCGGGGTCAGCAAATAGGCGTAGGCCTGGTGGTGGGAACGCCCTACCCGGCCCCGCAACTGGTGAAGCTGGGCCAGGCCGAACTTGTCGGCTCGGTCAATAATGATGGTGTTGGCGGTTGGTACGTCAATCCCGGTTTCAATGATAGTGGTGCAGACCAAGAGATTGAAGCGTTGGTGGTAGAAATCGCTCATGACCCGCTCCAACTCCCGTTCCCGCATTTGGCCGTGGCCAATCACAATCCGGGCTTCCGGCACTAGCTCCGCCAGTTTTTGGGCGGTGTTTTCAATGGTGGCGACATCGTTATGCAGGTAGTAAACCTGGCCGCCCCGCATAATTTCCCGCATAATGGCCTCCCGCACCACCTGTTCATCGGTCTGGCGGACAAAGGTTTTGATGGTCAGTCGTCTGGCAGGGGCTGTGGCGATAATGGACAGATCCCGCATACCGTTAAGCGCCATATTGAGCGTTCGAGGAATGGGCGTGGCGGTCAGGGTCAGAATATCCACATTGGCTCGCAGTTGCTTGATCCGCTCTTTTTGACGAACGCCGAAACGGTGCTCTTCATCAATCACCAGCAGGCCCAAGTCCTTGAAAATCACATCATCTTGCAGGAGTTTATGGGTACCAACCAGAATATCCACCCTGCCTTCTGCCACGGCTTGCAGGGTAACCTTCTGTTCCTTAGCCGTTTTAAAGCGAGAGAGCACCTCCACGTTAATGGGGAAATTGGCGAAGCGATCCTTGAAGTTTTCATAGTGCTGTTGAGCCAAGAGGGTGGTCGGGGCCAGAATAGCCACCTGTTTCTGGTTCATGACCGCCAAGAAGGTAGCCCGCATGGCCACTTCGGTTTTGCCGAAGCCCACATCACCGCAGACCAATCTATCCATGGCCTTGGGCTGGCACATATCGCTGATAACCGCATTAATGGCCATTTTTTGGTCGTCCGTTTCTTCATAAGGGAAGGTTTGACTGAATTGCAGGTAGGCCTCACGCTCGTAGTCGAAGGCAAAGCCCTTTTGGGCTTCCCGTTTGGCATAGACATCCAGCAGTTCGGCCGCCACATCACGGATCTTCTCCACCGCCTTTTGACGAGACTTAGCCCAGGCCTCGCTGCCCAACTTATGCAGCGGAGCGGTTTCATCAGCTCCGCCAATATAGCGGCTGATCAGATGAAGAGAAGCCACCGGCACATAGAGCTTGGCATCATTAGCGTAGTTGAGCACCAGATATTCGGCTGGAATGCCACCTGCATCCAGGGTAATCAGGCCGCCATAACGCCCCACGCCGTTGTCCAAATGCACCACGGCTTGGCCGATTTTCAGCTCGGCCAAGTTGCGAATCAGGGTGTCAGGATTGACCGTCTTGCGGTTTTTGGCCGCCGTGCGGTGGGGTTGGAGCTTCTCGCCCAAGAGATCGGTTTCGCAAATAATGGCGATTTTTGACCCGCTTGTATCCAGAATAAAGCCCTGATCTAACTGGCTGATCAGGAGATTAAACTCATTTTCCGCCTGATCTAAGGCCTTGATTTGTTTTGGTTTTATGCCGATTGGAGCCAGTAGCTCAAGCAGGGTTTCCCGCCGCCCCTCGGTTTCCACCGAAAAGATCAGCTTGCCCTTAAAGGCCTGACGAAAACTTTGCAGGGCTTGGAGCGGTTCTTTAAGGCTGGAGTTGATGGCCAGTTCGGGCAAGGCTTCAATATTGGCGTTGGCTTTGGCCGCCGACTTGCGGACTTTTTCTGTGGTTAAGGTCAAACGAGGGTAGTTTTTGAGTCGCTGATTGACTTCCTCCATACTAAACCAGAGCTGACTAGGTTCAAGCAAAGGCCGCATAGGATCAACCCGCCGGCTTTCATAACGGCGTTGGGTGTCCTTGTGGAAAACTTCTGCCTTGGCTTGAATATCGCTGTAGGTTATCAAGAGGCTTTGGTCGGCCAAGTAGTCAAAAATGCTGGCCATTTGGGTGAAAAAGAGCGGCTGCCAGTATTCAATCCCAGCGTTCAACAGCCCCTTACTGACCTGTTGATAAATATGCTCAGGCTCCCGGCGGATCTCGCCAAAGTTCTCCCGAAATTGAGTGCGGAAAAGCTCAATCCCCTTGTCGTCTGTGGGGAACTCGTGGGCAGGCAGAAGGTTAATTTCATCAATGCTTTCCAGCGTGCGTTGGCTGTCCACATCAAAGGTGCGGATGGTGTCGATTTCATCATCGAAAAAGTCCAAGCGGAAGGGCAGGCTGCTTCCCATAGGATAGAGATCCAACAAGGCTCCCCGTACGGCAAATTCGCCATATTCCAAGACCTGCTCCACCGCCCGATAACCGGCCGCCTCTAGGCGTAAACGCAGGCTCTCAATTGAAAAGCGGTCGCCCCTTTTAATCAGCAGCACATTGTGTTGCAGGTAGCTAGGCGGACAGACCTTTTGCAAGAGGGTATTGATGGGCAAAAGGAAAATCTGCTTCCGCCCCTGTTGCAGTTGGAAAAGGGCGGACAAGCGAGCCGAGATAATATCCTGATGGGGCGAAAAGCTGTCATAAGGCAGAGTTTCCCAGTCAGGGAAGAGCTGCACAGGCAGACTCGTGAATTGCGGCAAGGCCTTTTCCAGCCGTAGGGCGGTGCGAGTGTCGGGCGTAATGACCAGGGTTAGGCCCGCAAATTCGCTGGCAGCCTGGCTGATGGCCAGGGTGTCAGAATGGCCCAGCAAGTTGCCCAGGGTTTGATGATCTTGGAAGGTGGTGTCGGTTCTTGGGAGTGTGAGTTGAAGTGTCATACAAGCGGATAAAATTAAGCGATTTTTTGCATGGTGTGGTTGGCAAACTGGCTGTACAAATCAGCCAAGGCGGTGCCCTTTGGCAAGATGAGTTGTGGGGCCAGATCATAAAGCGGCACAATCACAAATTCTCGGTTGTGCATATCGTAATGAGGGACGGTTAGGCGGTCGCTCGCAATTTGCTGATCGCCATAGAGTAAAATGTCCAAGTCCAGCGTGCGCTCCCCCCAGCGGTGCAGGCGAACCCGGCCCTGCTCGTTTTCGATGGCTTGGAGGAAATCCAGCAGCTCAAGAGGAGCTAAATCAGTATCAAACTTGGCCACGGCATTGACATAGTCAGGCTGGTCTTGTGGCCCCAGCGGCTTGCTGCCGTAAATGGGGCTGAGGGCGAAATTTGCAAATTTTGAGAGTTTTTGGCCCGCTTGTTGAACTTGCTCCAGCGGGTTTTCAAGGTTGGAGCCGAGGGCGATATAGACGGTTGGCATGGTGCTTCCTTTTAAATTAACCAAACAAGGATAGCGCCAGCCTCCAGGCTGGTGCTGATAACTAATGTAAAGGCACCAGCCTGGAGGCTGGCGCCATCAATTCAAGGCCTAGGCCTCTTCTTGAACTTTCTTCTTCCGCCGATAAGGCTTGCGTTTGGGCTTTTTCTTCTTGGCTGCTTCACCTCGAGCATTGGGCAGGTTATGCACGTTTTTGAGCATCTCTTCCCGCTGGGCTTCGTTGCTAAACTGGAATTCATGCCACCAGGCGCTGAGTTCAACCAGGTCGCCGCCCTCAATTTCTGCCCGCATGACCAAGAGGTCAAAACCTGCACGGAATTTCACATGGGCCAGGGTTTGCAGCGGGCGCTTGCCGGTGCGTTTGGTCATTTGGAACTGGAGCTGCCAGATGTCCCGAATCACAGCCGTATGGCGGCGGTGGAGGGCCACCGCTCGGTTGCTTTCGGCCAAAATATCGTTAGCGGCCAGCATCAGGGCATCGTAGCTGTTTAGCCCACCTTCATTTTTCAGCTCATCAATTTTTTCCCGTAGCGGATACCAAAGCAGGGCGGCAAACAAGAAGGCGGGATTGACCCGCAGGTTGTCCCGAATTCGATCATCGGTCGAGCTAAGGGCCTTGTCTAGCATCCGCTCGGCATAGGAATCGCCCTTTTCAGTGAAGAAGGCTGACAGGACAGGAAAGAGCTGGTCAAAGAGGCCGTATTCCCGCAGGAGCTGGTAGGTTTTCAGGCCCTGGCCAGCTTGCAAGAGTTTGAGCGACTCATCAAAGAGACGAGCAGGCGGAATATTGCCCAGAAGTGGGGCCAGTTCACGAATGGGGGCCTCGGTCGGCTTGTCCAAGAACATATCCAGCTTGGCCATAAAGCGAATGGCCCGCAGCATCCGCACAGGATCTTCCTGATAGCGGACGGTTGGATCGCCAATCAGGCGGAGCTTGCTGGCCTTCAGATCCTCAATGCCCTGGTAGAAATCTAAAATATTGCCCTGTTGAGTGTCGTAATAGAGGGCATTAACGCTGAAATCTCGGCGTTCGGCATCGTCTTGCAGGCTGCCGTACACGTTGTCCCGCAGGAGCATACCTTCATCGCTGGTGCGAGAAATATGCTCGCCCAACTGCTTGCTGTGGCCGGCTCGGAAGGTGGCTACTTCATAGACTTCCCGCCCAAACACCACATGGGCTAGGCGGAAACGGCGGCCAATCAGGCGACAGTTACGCCCAAACACCTTCTTGATTTCCTCAGGCCTTGCATTGGTGGCGATGTCAAAATCTTTAGGTTTCTTGCCCAAGAGCAAATCCCGCACACAGCCACCCACAATATAGGCCTCATAGCCGTTGCGATGTAACTTGGTGACAATGGACAGGGCGTTATTGGGGAAGTCCTTGTTGCTGATGCCAAAGCGGCTGGCCTTGATGGTTTGTTTTTGGGAGACATCAGCCTTGGAAGCCTTGGCGGCGGGCTTGGCCTTTTTACGGGCAGGCGGGCTTGGCTCTGCAAGCGGGGGCGCAGGGCGTTTTTTTTGCACAACTTCTTGCTCGGCTTGCTTGGTTTTTTTCTTATTCGAGAAGAAGGACTTGATGTAGTTAAAAATAGTCTTACCTCATTTCAAGACATTATCTAAAGAAAAGGGTGCGTTTTCACGCACCGCCTTGGGTTGGGTTGTGAGCTTAACCGCCCATTTGTTTTTCACGAATTTCGGCTAAGGTCTTGCAGTCGATACACAAATCTGCCGTTGGGCGGGCTTCTAAGCGGCGCAGGCCAATTTCAATCCCGCAGGCATCGCAGTAGCCATAGTCGCCTGAATCCAGCTTGATGAGGGTTTGCTCAATTTTCTTTAAGAGCTTGCGTTCACGGTCACGGTTGCGTAGCTCAAGGCTGAATTCTTCCTCTTGGGTGGCACGGTCGGCTGGGTCTGCAAAGTTGGTCACATCTTCTTGCATCTGACTTTTGGTGCGTTCTGCTTCTTCCATAATTTGCGCATGCCAGGCCTTGAGAATTTTACGGAAGTGCTCGATTTGGTCGTCATCCATATAGTCCTGATCCTTACCAAGTTGGTAAGGGGTCACGCCAGCAATGGCCAATAAGCTTAAAGAAGTGGGTTGCGCCACTTTAGTCATAAATCACTCCTGATTATTGTTGTTACTCCCTTAAAAGACGGTTAAACAGCAACACGTTTGGGAGGGGATTTTAAAAGGCGGCTATAAATAACAAAACTTGAGCAGTTTGGCAAATGATTTTGCAAATTTTTTGCCAAATTTGCCCGCTTGTTCACATTCCTGGGGGCTAAACGTGAAAAATGGGCAAATTCCTCAATTTACCCATTTTTCTATATCCCTTTTCTATTGAAGCAGGGAAATATCCGCCACGCCTAAGAAGAGATCTTGTAACGTTTTCAAAATGGCCAAGCGGTTTTGGCGGAGTTTTGGATCGTCCGCATTGACCATCACCTGATCAAAGAAGGTATCCACTGGCTGACGAAGATTTGCCAACTTGTCTAAGACTTCCGTATAACGAGCTTCCACCACTAATGGCTGAACTTCAGCTTGTAGAGCAAGTACCTGTTCCGCCAGGGCTTTTTCGGCCGCTTCTTGGCATAGGCTCAAATCAATCGCACCGATTTCGCCTTCTGCTTTGGCTAGAATATTGCTTACCCGTTTGTTCGCCGCCGCCAAGGCTTCAGCAGCCTCTAACTCACGGAAGTGAGAGACCGCACGCACACGGGCATCAAAGTCAGCAGGGCGGGTTAGGCGGCGGGCAAGCACGGCTTGGATCACGTCCACCGCAATGCCTTCGTCCTGATACCAAGCACGGAAACGACCCAGCATAAAGTCCACTACTTCTTCGACTACGTTTTGGTTAGTTAAGCGGTCGCCTAAGAGGGCGGCGGCTTTTTGCACGGTTTCAGTTAAATCAAGCGGTAAGTTTTTCTCCACAATAATGCGAAGCACGCCTAAAGCTGCACGGCGAAGAGCGAATGGGTCAGCTGAGCCTTTCGGAGCTTGACCAATGCCGAAAATACCTGTCAGCGTGTCGAATTTATCAGCCAAGGCAACAGAACTTGCCACCAAGGATTTCGGCAATTCATCACCGGCAAAGCGAGGCATATATTGCTCGTTCAAGGCAACCGCCACTTCTTCATCTTCCCCTTCATGGCGGGCATAGTGCATGCCCATCACGCCTTGGGTGTCGGTAAACTCAAAGACCATATTGGTCATCAAATCACATTTTGAGAGCAAACCTGCACGTTTTGCCTTGGTTACATCTGCTCCAATTTGGGCCGCAATTTCGCCTGCCAAGGCTTCGATACGGGCGGTTTTATCACGCAAGGTACCAAGCTGTTGTTGGAAAAGCACGGTTTCCAAGCGTGGTAGTTGGTCTTCTAAACGTTGTTTTAGGTCGGTTTTGAAGAAGAATTCCGCATCGGTCAAACGTGGACGCACCACTTTTTCATTGCCTTCAATAATGGCAGTTGGGTCGTCTGGGTTGATGTTAGACACGAAGATAAAGTGCGGTAATAATTTGCCGTCTTTATCGTAAATCGGGAAGTATTTTTGGTCGCCCTTCATGGTGTAAACCAAGGCTTCCGCAGGCACAGCAAGGAAACGTTCTTCAAACTTGGCGGTGAGCACATTTGGGAACTCAACTAAAGACGTTACTTCTTCTAACAAGTCGTCTTCAATGTCAGCAACCCCACCTAAAGCGGTCGCTTTTGCCTGAGATTTTGCAAGAATTTCTGCCTTACGCTCATTGAAATCGGCCACCACAGAGCCTTTTTCACGCAAAATGGCTGGGTATTGGTCAGCGTGGGAAATCTCAAATTCAGGCAGGCCTAGGAAACGGTGACCACGGATGGTTGTGCCGCTGGCTACGCCTAAAATTTCGCCTGCAATTAGCTCATCGCCTAAAAGCATAGTCACAGTGTGAACAGGACGGATAAACTGCACGTTCTTGTCTGCCCAACGCATAGGCTTAGGAATTGGCAAGTTGGCTAAAGCGTTTGCCACAAAGCCTGCCAAGAGATTTTTGGTCGGCTGGCCTTCTACAGTTGAACGGTAAACCAACCATTCACCCTTGTCGGTCGCAAGGCGGTCAGCCTGATCAACGGTAATGCCACAGCCACGCGCCCAGCCTTCAGCCGCCTTGGTCGGCTTACCTTCGCTATCGAAAGCCGCCGACACCGCCGGCCCACGTTTTTCAATTTCCTTGCTAGGCTGGCTAGTGGCAAGACCAAGGACTTTGACCGCCAAACGGCGCGGGCTGGCAAACCATTCTACCTTGTCAAAGGCAAGGCCCGCTTGGGTAAGCTCGGTTTCCATATTCTCTGCAAACGCAGTCGCTAATTTTTTGAGTGCCTTTGGTGGCAGCTCTTCAGTGCCGATCTCGGCGAGGAAGTTTTGTGTTGTCATTTTGTTCTCTTTAATCATCTAAATTATTTTATAAAAAATTCTATTCTTTAGGTATTTGCCAATCAGTGATAAGCTCAAATTTATCACTGTCTGGTTTCTTCTCAAAAACAGAGCCTATACCCTCCCAAAAGAGCGGCCCTACTTCAATTTGGTAATTCGCTAATCTCATTAAACTGCAAACCGTGAAATTATTAGAATTATCCCTATAACTATCACTTTCATAACCCGAAAACACCCTCCAACCACTATCGGGGAAAGGGGAACTACTGCTAGGTTCTTCTCTATATAAAAAACGAATTTCTTGTTTTTCTTCAACAATTTTGTTCGAGACAACAGCAAAAAACCAAATGGTGCATCTTGCATACGAAGTTCGCCTTCATCCATCTCAAAAACATCTTTATTCACATTCACGCTTTTTATTTTTGATCTATTATCACCAAAGCAACGTTTCTTGATATCATGCAAACAATTTAAAACATATTCCTTCATACAGATCTCGCATTTCTTTAATTGTGAATTTAGTTATTACTTTATTTATTTTCTAAACCCATTCAATTGACAAACCTGCTTATTTGTAGCAAGTTCAAAGGCTAATTTTTTATTAGAATAATCTGTATAATATCTATGATTTTCTTCTAGTCCTTTATCTTGTGATAAGGCTACCGTCCTTAATGAGCAAGTTCTATATACAAGATCTTTAGCCATTCTCTGTTTTATTTCATTTTGTTTTGATTGAGAAAGATTGCCCCACCAAGATTTTTCTAACTCATATTCAAAAACAACAATATTTTTTTCTGCTTTTACATCCTTACCAAATAAATTGTCTCCAATTTTGGCAGGCATTCTTGCTTTATCTTTCTTTGCAGCTCTTTGAGCCAACTCTTCAACAGAATATTGATTAATTTCTTTTGCAAAACTTTCTACATATTTATCATCTTGTGCATAGTATGCCGCATATTGACTTCGTATATCTTGGTCACTCATACTCATCGTACAAGCTGATAATAAAAAAATTAAGCCTAAATAAATAGGTTTTCTCATAAAATCTCCTTTTTACATCAAATTCTTTAACATAACTTTGCAAATTCTTATGAGTTTTAATCCGCTTGTTATTTCAAGCCCTCTCTCCGTTTTCACTTCTGCCAAATCTCCCCTCACCCCTCTTTGCTAAAGAGGGGAACTGTATTGTGCAAAAATTTAGTTTATCTTTCTTAGTCTAGATCTTAATATCTAATCCTATTTTCTAAACCAGACTAAGAAAGATGAACTAAAACTTCCAAGCGATCTGATCCCCCTCTTTAGCAAAGAGGGGTGAGGGGAGATTTGGCAGAAGATATTTAACCTCATACCTTATCAGCCCCTTGAACACAATTCTCTAAAAACAAATAAATCCGCTCAACCACACTCTCAATTTCATACAGTACTTCACCATTATGAAACCGCATTACCGTAAAACCAAGTGTATTTAGTTCCTTATCTCGCAAAGCATCTTTTTCTTGATATTCTGGCTCGAAATGCTGCCCACCATCCAACTCAATAATCAACTTAGCCTTAGCACAATAAAAATCAACGATATAATTGAGCAAGGGCTTTTGCCGATTAAAACGGAAACCTAATAACTGATCCCGATTTATCCTTTTCCAAAGCTTATTCTCTGCTTCTGTTTGATCAGAACGTAACTGCTGTGAAAATGGCTTGAGTGATTTTGTATAGGGTTTCATTCTATCAATACGAGGCACAGTGCGTCTTGTTTTTCAATCTGTGACACAGTTTGTCACGAATTAAGTATTCTCATTAAGTGTCACTCCAAATGTCTCCGCAGTGCAGAGACAATTTACCTTGCTCCACAAATTCGGAACGCATTACGTGCCTAATTTTACATATTTCATACTTTTTGTAAATTTAGGGCAATTGCCCACCGCTTGCAGTGCTAAAAGTAAGTCACCTTTGTCTCTGTTATTTTTAAGACCTTATCTTGGCCTAATTTTTGTAGAACCTTTTGCAGGTTCGCTTCTGCCTCTTTTTTATCCACGCCCTTTAAGCTGGTTTGGTTGATAATATCATTTTTAAGGCTGGATGTTTTTGCTGGTCGATTTTTCTTCTGTTTCTTTGCAAGCGCTGCCTTATATTCTTGTACAACCTTGTTGATGTCAATCTTATTCGGAGCTACTTTTTCAGGCTTAGGTTGAGCTTTATTTTCTGTTTTTAATGCAATGCTTTTACGCAGGCAAACCCGGCTGTCTTTTTGGCGGAGAATAAAACGACAGAGGCCATCGTAGCCCTGATCGTTGGATAAAATGTGAAACTCAATCTTTTTATCAATGCTGGTGTCCAATTTGCCCAAGTAATAGGCGATGTGGAAATCCACATTATTTTTGGCCACTTCTTTGACCGTCACCACGGTAATATTGATTTCATCGTTAAATTTTTCGCTCAGGCGAATGGTGGTTTGGTTCTCGCCTGCGCCAATAAAGAGAAAAATGCGGTCGTATTGATTGAGGGCTAGTCCATCAAGGGAGTTAAGGTTTTCATAATCAATAAAGGCATATTTCATCTTTTTCTCCTGACACACACAGCCCTGCCATTATACCTAATCTGAACTAAATTGCTTGGGCTATTTCTTCTTATCAATCAGATTCTTAAGGGCCAAAATGATGCCTAGGCCAATAAAGGCGCCGGGTGGTAAGATGGCTAGCAGCAGGCCTGAGTCCAAGTGTAACACATCAATTCGCAGGGCTTTTGCCCAGTCACCTAGGAGTAAATCCAGGCCGTCAAAAAGCGTGCCGTTGCCCATCAGTTCCCGAATCGAACCCAGCAAAACCAGGCTGAAGGTCATGCCCAGGCCCATGGCGAAGCCATCAAAGGCTGCATGGGCGACAGGGTTTTTGGAGGCATAGGCCTCGGCTCGGCCAATAACGATGCAGTTGGTCACAATGAGCGGGATAAAAATCCCCAGCGATTGATAAACCGGGTAAGCAAAAGCGTTCATCAGGAGCTGGATGGCCGTCACCGCCGTGGCGATAATCATCACATAAATGGGGATGCGGATGTCGTGCGGGATGATCTTGCGAAAGAGCGAGACCACGGTGTTGGTGGCTGTCAGCACCACCAAGGTGGCCAGGCCCAGGCCCAGGGCGTTGGTCACGCTGTTGGACACGGCCAAAAGCGGGCAAAGGCCCAGTAATTGCACCAAGGCACCGTTGTTCTTCCATAGACCATCAAAAAAGAGGCCTTTCCAAACAGAGGGTTGCGGTGGTGTGCTTTCAATTTGGGTGATAGGAATTTGATTGGTTTCGCTCATTATTTACACTCCTGCCAAGTTGCGCTTAGCTGTGGATTCTGTTCAAGTTCAGTGATCACCCACTTGGCCGTCAGTCGCACATTATTGACCACCGCCCTTGGTGTGATGGTCGCCCCGGTGAATTGGTCGAACTGGCCGCCGTCCTTTTTAACCGCCCAAAGGGCTTCGTTTTCAGAGCTAAAAACCTTATCGCTAAAGCTATAGATCCAGTCAGAAATGCGGGTTTCGATCTTATCACCCAGGCCTGGGGTTTCCTTGTGTTCAAGGGTTCGCACACCCAGCACCTTTCCCTTTGGCTCAATCCCCATCAGTAGCACAATATCGCCCGAATAGCCGTCTGGGGCGGTGGCTTGGATGGCGTAAGCGGTCAGATTATCGCCTTTTTTTGCAAGGTAGATCTTGTTCAAATAAGGGGCATCAGGCAGGCTGATTTGCTTGCAGGTTGCCAGTAAATCATTATCAAAATGGCTGGCTGGCACAACCTCTTGCAGGAGCTGGCGTTGCTGTTGGGCCGTGACGGCATCAATCCTGCCCTTGGTTAGCCAATAAACGCCTGTGGAAACCGCCGTACAGGCCAGGGCAACTGTCCCCAAAATCAGGGCGTAGCGGGTGGTAATCACCGAACTTTGCATTATGATTTTCTCCCTAATTTGGTGCCGTAAAGACGGGGCTGGGTGTAGTGGTCAATCAGTGGCACGGCGATATTGGCCAGCAAGACTGAAAAGGCCACGCCATCAGGATAGTTGCCGTAGTAACGAATAAGGTAGAGCAAAAGCCCCACCAGCCCGCCAAAAATCAGTTTGCCCCGAGGGGTGATGGAGGCCGAAACAGGGTCGGTGGCGATAAAAAAGGCCCCGAACATCATGGCCCCGCTCAAAAGCTGCCCCAGTAAATTCAGGTGAGCATGGGGATAAGCAAGTCGCTCAAGCCACTCATTACCGCAAACACGCCCAGCATGGCCACAGGGATTTGCCAGTGGATAATCCGCTTATAAATCAAGAGGAGCCCGCCCAAGAGAAAGGCAACATTGGTCTGCCAAAAGCCGTTGGCAAGGTTGCCAATAAAAATCGGTGAGGCGGTTACGCCCTCAATGCCTTGCTTAGCCAACCCTGTTTTGGCACTGTCCAGCGGGGTGGCTTGGGATAGGCCATCAACGCTATTGAGCAATTGATGAACCGAAAAACCATCGCTGGTCACATTGCTAAAAATCAGCGAGACGCTATCCCAGAAGGAAGGTGGTTCGCTTAAAAGGGAAATAGGCGGCAGCCAGGAGGTCATCTGCAAGGGGAAGGAGACCAAGAGCAGGGCATAGCCGATCATGGCAGGGTTAAAAATATTCTGCCCCAGCCCACCGTAGGCGTGTTTGGCCAAGAGAAGTGAGGCGACCATACCGATCACAATCACCCAATAGGGGGCGTAGGGTGGAATGGCCATGGCCAAGATCAGGGCAGTGAGGATGCCCGATAGATCGGCCAAATAGAAAGCGGTTGGTTTACGACGGATTTTTGCAACCGCCACTTCTATCACAAGGGCCAGGCTGACCGCCAAGCCGATTTGAATAAAGACCCCAAAACCGAAAAAATAGGCCTGCACGAGGAGGGCCGGCAACATGGCCACCATCACCCAGAGCATAAAATTAGCCGTTAGGTTGGTGGAATGGGTGTGGGGGGAACTGGCTTTTATAAACATGATTACCTATCTACTTTTGTGCCAAACCGCTCGGTTTGGGCGATTTTAGTCAGAAATGCCAGCATGGGCTGCATATCGTTGCTGTCATAAAACTTGGTCATTCGGCTGTCGTAGCTCCGCTTATTTCTGGCAGGAATACTCACAGGCGGAAAGCCCTGCGACATCAAATAACCATTCATCATCAGTTGGGCCGTGCGTTTATTGCCATCGTAAAAAAATTGGTGTCTGGCACACTGCAAAAAGAGCTTGAAAGCCTTGGTATGCGGGCTTTCTTGGCTATGTTGGAAGTCTTGTAACATCTGATCAAACAGGCCATCTAGCTCTTCTGCCTTAGGGGGACATAATGCTGCACACCCGCAATATAGACTTGGCCAGAACGAAACTGCCCAACTTCTAAAGCCTCGCCTTCAGCCACAATTTTATTAAAGTGGATAAAGTTAGCCTTGGTCAGGGTAAAACAATTTTGGGCAACTTGGCGGTGCAGTTCGTTCCAAGCATTGGACACCCGTAAAACCTGCTCCTGATCTGAGAGCTTACGCCCACCCACGGTAATCCCATCTAACAAGGTTTTGACCTCGGCATAGGTGTAGGGGTTGCCTTCAAGTTTGGTCATATTAAAGACCAACTCCGAGTGCATTCGGGTACGGGCGAAGAGGAGTTCTTGTTTAGTCATCTTTTTCCCTCTCTTGGGCGGCTTTTTTGGCCTTGGCACGGGCTAGAGCTGCTGCAACAGCAGCTTTGCGTGGGTCTATTTCTTCCGCGGGTTTTGCAGGATTTTCAGTCTTTTCTACCGCTTGTTGTTGGGCTTCTTTCTTGGCCTTGGCACGAGCAAGGGCTGCCGCAACAGCGGCTTTACGAAGATCAAGGATAGCGCTAGCGTCCTCACTGGTGCTCTTACTTGTTTCTGGCACAAGCGTGGACGCTTGCGCCATCTCAGTATTTGCAAGATTTTCCGACTTTTGACCCGCTTGTTGAGCTTCTTTCTTGGCCTTGGCTCGGGCAAGAGCTGCCGCAACGGCTGCTTTACGAGGATCAAGGATAGCGCCAGCGTCCTCGCTGGTGCTCTTGCTTGTTTCTGGCACAAGCGTGGACGCTTGCGCCATCTCAGTATTTGCAAGATTTTCTAAATTTTGACCCGCTTGTTGGGCTTCTTTCTTGGCCTTGGCACGAGCTAGGGCTGCCGCAACGGCTGCTTTACGAGGATCAAGGATAGCGCCAGCGTCCTCGCTGGTGCTCTTGCTTGTTTCTGGCACAAGCGTGGACGCTTGCGCCATCTCAGTATTTGCAAGATTTTCTAAATTTTGACCCGCTTGTTGAGCCTCTTTTTTCGCCTTGGCTCTTGCCATGGCTGCTGCGATAGCTGCCTTGCGTGGGTCGGTTTCAGCTGGGTTGGTTGCTTCTGCTTTCGGCTCAGTATTTGCAGAATTTTCCTTATTTTCAGCCGCTTCTTGTTCCTGCTGCTTGGCCAATCTTCTGGCTCGGCGTTGTGCCATTAAGTCGCTGTTATCAGGTTCACCGTTTGCTTTGGCCTGGACTTCTGGCTGGGCTTGGGCTTTTTTGGCCTTGAGGCGGGCCAGGGCTGCCTGCACAGGGTCTTCACCTACCTGTTGGGCGATTTCCTCACGGCGTTTGTCGGCGGCTTGGGCAATGCGGGCATTGCGGGCCTCTTTTTCCTTGTTCATCCGGGCTTCTTTGGCCTCAAAACGTTGTTTGGCTTCTTCGGCTTGTTTGGCCTTGAGGTCAATTTCGGCAATTTTGGCCTTCTCTTGACGGAAGTATTGAATAAGGGGAATGTAGCTCGGGCAGACGTAGGCACATACGCCACACTCTATGCAAGCGTCTAAGTGATAGGCCTTGGATTTATCGTGATCCTCTGAGCGGGCGTACCAGTAGAGCTGTTGGGGCAAAAGCCCAACAGGGCAAGCGTCTGAACAGCTGGAACAGCGGATACAGCTGCGTTCTGGCTCGGGTGGGGCGTACTCAAAATGGTCGGGGGCGATAATGCAGTTGGCCGTTTTGGTAATGGGAGCTTGCAGGGTGGGCAAGATAAAGCCCATCATCGGGCCACCTAAAAAGACCGGGAAACGCTCATCTGCCTGATAGTCCACCTGTTCCAGTAGGTGCTGAATGGGCGTACCTAACCGAGCCCAGACATTACCCTTGTTGCGGATTTTGTCGCCCGTCAGGGTTACGACACGCTCAATCAGGGGCTCATCGTCCACCACCGCCCGCTTGACCGCAAAGGCCGTGCCGACATTGTGCATCACAATCCCCATCTCAATAGTGCGTTTGCCTTGGGGGATTTCTAGACCTGTCAGGACTTGCACCAGCTGGTCGCTGGCCCCAGAAGGGTACTTGGTGGGAATGACCCGCACGCTGATGTCGTTTGCCCCACGCAGAGCCTTTTGCACGGCTTTGATGGCCTGAGGTTTGTTATCTTCAATGGCTAAAACCACCTCTTCAGGGCGAAGGACATAACGCAAGATTCGAATGCCCTCGATCATCTCGGCAGTGTAGTCCTGCATAAGACGGTCGTCACAAGTGATATAGGGCTCACACTCCGCCCCGTTGATAATCAAGAGCTTGCAACGCTTGTCGGCATAATGCAGTTTACTAGAGGTAGGGAACACCGCCCCGCCCAGGCCAGCCACGCCTGCCTGATAGACCTTTTGAATAATCTGCTCGCCAGTTAAAGTAAGGAAGTCCTCAACAGGATTGCGTTCAATCCACTGATCCTTGCCGTCCGTTTCGATAATAATGGTCAGCTCCGCCAAGCCTGACGGGTGGCAGGAAACATAGGGTTCAATCCCAATCACACGCCCTGAAGTGGGGCTATGCACCGGCAACTCACGGTAGTTATCACCCTTTGTGAGTGCCTGGCCCTTGAGGACAGAATCGCCAACTTTCACGATCACTTCACCTGCTGTGCCACTATGTTGAATCACTGGTACATAGAAAAATTTAGGCAGGTGCAGGCTTCTAATCGGTTTTTGATTAGACTGCTTCTTCATTTCAGGCGGGTGAATGCCACCCGGGAAATCCCAGAGCTTGCCGGCCCGAATGCGGTTTAATACATCAGCTTGCATTGTCGCCTCCCACCACTAATTTGCGTTGTAGTTCGGTGGTATTGACCACAGGGATAACCAAGTTTTGGTCAAATTTCCAGTTCCATTTTTGGGCAGTTGGCTTGATTTTAATCATCTCAATACAGTCAGTCGGGCAGGGAGCAACGCAGAGTTCGCAACCTGTACAGAGGTCGGCAATAATGGTGTGCATGGCCTTGTTGGTGCCGATAATGGCATCCACAGGACAAGCCTGAATGCACTTGGTGCAGCCGATACACATATCTTCGTGGATAAAGGCCACCATGGGCTCAGGGGCCTCGCCGTCCATTTCTGGCACATCTACGCCCATTAAGTCAGCAATTTTGACCACCAGCGGTGGGCCGCCAGGGACGCACTTGGTGATTTCATCGCCATTGGCAATGGCTTCGGCATAGGGCTTGCAGCCTGGGTAGCCACATTGACCACACTGGCTTTGGGGAAGCAAAGCATCGATCTGTTCCACAATGGGGTCGGCTTCGACCTTGAGCTTGATGGAGGAATAGCCCAAAATCGCCCCAAAAATCAGGGCGATGACGGCGATTGCGATAATAATATAGAAGAGCAGGGATTGGTCTTGCATTATTTCACCAATCCTGTAAAGCCCATAAAGGCCAGCGACATGAGGCCGGCAGTAATGAGGGCAATGGAAGCCCCTTGGAAGGGAGCAGGCACATCGGCGGCGGCCAAGCGTTCACGCAGGGCGGAAAAGAGCACTAAGACAAGGGAGAAACCTGCTGCGGCCCCAAAGCCATAAAGGACGGATTGGAGCAGGTTATTGGCAAGGTTCACATTGAGCAGGGCAACGCCTAAAACCGCACAGTTGGTGGTAATCAGCGGCAGGTAGATACCCAGCAGGCGATAAAGGGTCGGGCTGGTCTTATGCACGATCATCTCGGTTAGTTGCACAATCACCGCAATCACCAAGATAAAGACCAGGGTGCGGAGAAATTGGGCATGGAGCGGGGCCAGCAGGTAGGACTCCACCAAATAGGCAGACAGGGAGGCCACCGTCAGAACGAAGGTGGTCGCCAAGCCCATACCGATGGCGGTTTCAACCTTTTTCGACACGCCCATAAAGGGGCAAAGCCCCAAGAACTTGACCAAGACAAAGTTGTTGATGAGTGCCGTGCTAATAATTAAGAGAATATACTCGACCATTTATCCCACAAAATTTTCAAAAAATGGCGGTTATTATCCTTGTTTTTTGCCCCTAGGACAATAAGCAATCACGGGTAGAGCTGGCTAAAAATGTAAAAGGCGTAAAGATAGAAGCTGCAAAAAGAGGCCAAAAGTAGCCCGCTTGCAAGGGTTCTGTGGGTTTTATGTAGCTTAAATAAGATACCCGCAAGAGCCAGTAGAACAAGGGGATAAATCCAAAAAGCGATGGAAAACTGATCGATTTGGCTAGGGCTTAAACCTGGGTGATCGGAAAACTTGGCCGACACAAAAAGACCCAGCGGCCACAGAGCGGAGGGCAGACAGAAAAGGGCTAAGGCCCAGCTAAATTTGGAAAATCCTTGGTTCATTTTATCCTCTAGGGTGAAATTGTTGATGCAGTGATTTTAACCGAGCTTTGGCCACTTGGGTATAAATTTGTGTGGTGGAAAGGTCGCTATGGCCCAGTAACATTTGCACCACCCGCAGATCGGCACCGTGATTGACCAAATGAGTGGCGAAGGCGTGGCGTAGGACGTGGGGGGAGAGCTTATCGCTATCGATTCCCGCAAGCACGGCATAATGCTTGATCCGATGCCAGAAGGTTTGGCGGGTCATTTGCTGCCCCCGTTTGCTAGGAAAAACCACATCTGACTGACCGTTACTCAATAACATTGCCCGCCCGTGTTGGAAAAATTCCCCAATCCAATAGGCTGCTTCTTCGCCCAGCGGCACAAGTCGCTCCTTATCGCCCTTACCAATAATCCGTACCAAGCCCTGACGGAGGCTTAGGTTGTCCAAGGTCAGCGAGACTAATTCTGTTACCCGCAGGCCCGTAGCATAGAGAAGCTCCAACATGGCCTTGTCTCGCAGTTCAATCGGGTCGAGTGGATTAGGGGCTTCGAGTAGATCTTGCACCTGTTCTTCACTCAATGATTTGGGCAAATGAGCAGGCTTTTTGGGCGACATAAGGGTAGCAGTGGGATCGTCTGTACGGTAGTTTTCTAAATAGAGAAAACGAAAGAATTTACGCAAACAGCTCAACATTCTGGCTGAACTAGAACTCTTGTAACCTGCTTGCAGGCGTTGGCCTAGAAAGCCTTGTAGGTCGATATGATCCAGGCTTAAAAAGGCTCTAGGTTCTGACAACCAGAGGCTAAAACTTTCCAAATCAAGACGATAGGAGGCAATAGTATTATCAGATAAGCCGTGTTCCTGCCAGAGGGAGTCCAGAAATTGTTCAATAATAGGGTCGAGAGCTTTCATACAAGCGGGTTAAAAATAGCAAAAAGTTGCAATATTTTAGCAGATAAGCCAAGAAATGAATGGCTATAAATGCAAAAAACCGACTAGCCTAAGCTAGTCGGTTTTTCAAATTTAATGGCAGGGGCGGAGAGGCTCGAACTCCCAACACCCGGTTTTGGAGACCGGTGCTCTACCAATTGAACTACGCCCCTAAAGAGAAACCGAGAGTAAACTCGGTAAATAAATTGGCGGAATGGACGGGACTCGAACCCGCGACCCCCTGCGTGACAGGCAGGTATTCTAACCAGCTGAACTACCACTCCGCAAATGAGGTACTTAACAGTGCCCTACTCTCACATGGGGAAGCCCCACACTACCATCGGCGTTACAGCATTTCACTTCTGAGTTCGGTATGGAATCAGGTGGGTCTACTGCACTATGACTGTTAAGAAATTCTTTATTAAGTTAGCTCACTCTTTTAAGTAAGCTAAGTTAATAAAACCCTGATGGTGTCCTACTCTCACATGGGGAAACCCCACACTACCATCGGCGTGACTGCGTTTCACTTCTGAGTTCGGGATGGGGTCAGGTGGTGCCACAGCACTATGGCCATCAGGAAAATTCTTTTCTCTGTTGTTTCTATTTTTTTGTTGTTTCTTGTTCTTTTTTGTAATCAAGCTGAATACTGTTTCGACTTTCTTTGTCTTTTCGTTTCTTGTTGCTTCTTTCTTTGTTTTTTAAAAAACGCTTGAGCGTTGTATAGTTAAGCCTCTCGGGCAATTAGTATCAGTTAGCTCAATGGCTCACACCACTTACACACCTGACCTATCTACGTCGTAGTCTCCAACAACCCTTACTAACTTATAGTCAGGGAGAACTCATCTTGAGGCAAGTTTCGTGCTTAGATGCTTTCAGCACTTATCTCTTCCGCACTTAGCTACTCGGCAATGCGTCTGGCGACACAACCGATACACCAGCGGTGCGTTCACTCCGGTCCTCTCGTACTAGGAGCAACCCCTCTCAATTCTCCAACGCCCACGGCAGATAGGGACCGAACTGTCTCACGACGTTCTAAACCCAGCTCGCGTACCACTTTAAATGGCGAACAGCCATACCCTTGGGACCTACTTCAGCCCCAGGATGTGATGAGCCGACATCGAGGTGCCAAACACCGCCGTCGATATGAACTCTTGGGCGGTATCAGCCTGTTATCCCCGGAGTACCTTTTATCCGTTGAGCGATGGCCCTTCCATTCAGAACCACCGGATCACTATGACCTGCTTTCGCACCTGCTCGACTTGTCTGTCTCGCAGTTAAGCTTGCTTATACCATTGCACTAACCTGACGATGTCCGACCGTCATTAGCAAACCTTCGTGCTCCTCCGTTACGCTTTGGGAGGAGACCGCCCCAGTCAAACTACCCACCAGACACTGTCCGAGTACGTGTTTCCATACTTCGTTAGAACATCAAACGTTAAAGGGTGGTATTTCAAGGACGCCTCCACAATCACTGGCGTGACTGCTTCTAAGGCTCCCACCTATCCTACACATCAAAATTCAATGTTCAGTGTCAAGCTATAGTAAAGGTTCACGGGGTCTTTCCGTCTAGCCGCGGGTACACCGCATCTTCACGGCGATTTCAATTTCACTGAGTCTCGGGTGGAGACAGCCTGGCCATCATTATGCCATTCGTGCAGGTCGGAACTTACCCGACAAGGAATTTCGCTACCTTAGGACCGTTATAGTTACGGCCGCCGTTTACTGGGGCTTCGATCAGGAGCTTCTCTTTAAAAGATAACACCATCAATTAACCTTCCAGCACCGGGCAGGCATCACACCCTATACGTCCACTTTCGTGTTTGCAGAGTGCTGTGTTTTTAATAAACAGTTGCAGCCAGCTGGTATCTTCGACCGGTTCAACCTTCATCCGCGAGGGACTACAATCTACGCCGGCGCACCTTCTCCCGAAGTTACGGTGCTATTTTGCCTAGTTCCTTCACCCGAGTTCTCTCAAGCGCCTGAGTATTCTCTACCTGACCACCTGTGTCGGTTTTCAGTACGGTTTAGATAAACCTGAAGCTTAGTGGCTTTTCCTGGAAGCGTGGTATCAGTTACTTCAGTGCCGTAGCACCTCGTCATCAGTTCTCGGTGTTAAGAGAGTCCGGATTTGCCTAAACTCTCCACCTACCGCCTTAAACAGACATCCAACAGTCTGCTAACCTAACCTTCTCCGTCCCCACATCGCAGTTTATCCAAGTACGGGAATATTAACCCGTTTCCCATCGACTACGCTTTTCAGCCTCGCCTTAGGGGCCGACTCACCCTGCCCCGATTAACGTTGGACAGGAACCCTTGGTCTTCCGGCGAACGAGTTTTTCACTCGTTTTATCGTTACTTATGTCAGCATTCGCACTCGTGATACGTCCAGCAAGCCTCTCGACTCACCTTCATCCGCTTACACGACGCTCCCCTACCCAACAATGTTTCCATTGATGCCGCAGCTTCGGTGCTATATTTGAGCCCCGTTACATCTTCCGCGCAGGCCGACTCGACTAGTGAGCTATTACGCTTTCTTTAAATGGTGGCTGCTTCTAAGCCAACATCCTAGCTGTCTAAGCCTTCCCACTTCGTTTCCCACTTAATATAGACTTGGGGACCTTAGCTGGCGGTCTGGGTTGTTTCCCTCTTCACGATGGACGTTAGCACCCACCGTGTGTCTCCTGAGTATCACTCTTCGGTATTCGCAGTTTGCATCGGGTTGGTAATCCGGGATGGACCCCTAGCCGAAACAGTGCTCTACCCCGAAGGTGTCCGCTCAAGGCTCTACCTAAATAGATTTCGGGGAGAACCAGCTATCTCCCGGTTTGATTGGCCTTTCACCCCCAGCCACAAGTCATCCGCTAATTTTTCAACATTAGTCGGTTCGGTCCTCCAGTTAGTGTTACCCAACCTTCAACCTGCCCATGGCTAGATCACCGGGTTTCGGGTCTATACCTTGCAACTAGACGCCCAGTTAAGACTCGGTTTCCCTACGGCTCCCTTATTCAGTTAACCTCGCTACAAAATATAAGTCGCTGACCCATTATACAAAAGGTACGCAGTCACAAGATTACTCTTGCTCCCACTGCTTGTACGTACACGGTTTCAGGTTCTATTTCACTCCCCTCGCTGGGGTTCTTTTCGCCTTTCCTTCACAGTACTGGTTCACTATCGGTCAATCAGGAGTATTTAGCCTTGGAGGATGGTCCCCCCATCTTCAGACAGGATATCACGTGTCCCGCCCTACTTGTCGTAAGCTTAGTTCCACAAAGGCTTTTTCAGATACGGGATTATCACCCTCTACGATTGAGCTTCCCAGCTCATTCTCCTAAAACCTCTGCTATAACTTACTGGCTCTTCCACTTTCGCTCGCCGCTACTCACGGAATCTCGGTTGATTTCTTTTCCTCGGGGTACTTAGATGTTTCAGTTCTCCCGGTTTGCCTCATTAGCCTATGTATTCAACTAATGATAGTAGGTTCTTCACCTACTGGGTTTCCCCATTCGGAAATCTTGGGTTAAACGCTTCTTATCAACTCACCCAAGCTTATCGCAGATTAGCACGTCCTTCTTCGCCTCTGATTGCCAAGGCATCCACCGTGTACGCTTAGTCACTTAACTATACAACCTCAAACGTTCTTCTAAGTTCGCTTCGTTTTACCTTAGCTTTACTTTTTCAAACACTTAGGTCTAATTAACAACTAGACTTGAACGCTTTTGTTCGTTCAAGATTTTTAACTACTCAGACTTTTTCTTATCCTTTTTGATATGTCGATTTCTCTTCATATCGGACTTGAAAGTCTCTTCAGTTTTTCAGCTTGTTTACAAATTTTTAAAGAACAATTCAGACAACCAAAGTCATCTTTAAATGGCGTCCCCACGGGGATTCGAACCCCGGTTACCGCCGTGAAAGGGCGATGTCCTAGGCCTCTAGACGATGGGGACATCATTTAAAGATGCCCTTCCTGCCATTATATCAACATTATCAAACAATCTGTGTGAACACTTGCAGTCGTTCTTGTTTCGGTAAGGAGGTGATCCAACCGCAGGTTCCCCTACGGTTACCTTGTTACGACTTCACCCCAGTCATGAATCATACCGTGGTAAACGCCCTCCCGAAGGTTAAGCTATCTACTTCTGGTACAACCCACTCCCATGGTGTGACGGGCGGTGTGTACAAGGCCCGGGAACGTATTCACCGCAACATTCTGATTTGCGATTACTAGCGATTCCGACTTCATGGAGTCGAGTTGCAGACTCCAATCCGGACTTAGATGCACTTTCTGAGATTCGCTCAACGTCGCCGTCTCGCAGCCCTCTGTATGCACCATTGTAGCACGTGTGTAGCCCTACTCGTAAGGGCCATGATGACTTGACGTCATCCCCACCTTCCTCCAGTTTATCACTGGCAGTCTCCTTTGAGTTCCCATCTTTACATGCTGGCAACAAAGGATAAGGGTTGCGCTCGTTGCGGGACTTAACCCAACATTTCACAACACGAGCTGACGACAGCCATGCAGCACCTGTCTCATAGCTCCCGAAGGCACAGACTCATCTCTGAGTCCTTCTATGGATGTCAAGAGTAGGTAAGGTTCTTCGCGTTGCATCGAATTAAACCACATGCTCCACCGCTTGTGCGGGCCCCCGTCAATTCATTTGAGTTTTAACCTTGCGGCCGTACTCCCCAGGCGGTCGATTTATCACGTTAGCTTCGGGCACCAGAGTCAAACCCCAATCCCCAAATCGACAGCGTTTACAGCGTGGACTACCAGGGTATCTAATCCTGTTTGCTCCCCACGCTTTCGCATCTCAGCGTCAGTATTGTCCCAAGGGGCTGCCTTCGCCTTCGGTATTCCTCCACATCTCTACGCATTTCACCGCTACACGTGGAATTCTACCCCTCCCTAACATACTCTAGCTACCCAGTATGAAATGCAATTCCCAGGTTAAGCCCGGGGCTTTCACATCTCACTTAAGTAACCGCCTACATGCCCTTTACGCCCAGTTATTCCGATTAACGCTCGCACCCTCCGTATTACCGCGGCTGCTGGCACGGAGTTAGCCGGTGCTTCTTCTGTGACTAACGTCAATCGATTAGTCTATTAAACTAACCGCCTTCCTCATCACCGAAAGAACTTTACAACCCGAAGGCCTTCTTCATTCACGCGGCATGGCTGCATCAGGCTTCCGCCCATTGTGCAATATTCCCCACTGCTGCCTCCCGTAGGAGTCTGGACCGTGTCTCAGTTCCAGTGTGGCTGGTCATCCTCTCAGACCAGCTAGAGATCGTCGGCTTGGTAGGCCTTTACCCCACCAACTACCTAATCCCACTTGGGCTCATCTTATGGCATGTGGCCCGAAGGTCCCACACTTTACTCCTAAGAGACTACGCGGTATTAGCGACAGTTTCCCGTCGTTATCCCCCTCCATAAGCCAGATTCCCAAGCATTACTCACCCGTCCGCCACTCGTCACCCAGAGAGCAAGCTCTCTTGTGCTACCGTTCGACTTGCATGTGTTAAGCCTGCCGCCAGCGTTCAATCTGAGCCATGATCAAACTCTTCAATTCAAAAAGTTTAATCGCTCAATAAACTGCTTAGCTAAAGTTTACATAGTAAATATTAATCCAAAAGAACTAATATCTAATAATGAATTTCTAGTTTAAGCACCTATTAAGACTTCAAAATTAAAATATATTTTTAACAAGTCAATCAACAAGTGCCCACACAGATTGTCTGATATCTTTTTAAAGAGCAAAAAAGAACGACGCACTTGCAAGAAAATTGATTTGCAACTGTGCGTCGTTGCGATGGGGCGTATTATAGAGATTTTGGAAATCTACGCAAGCGGTTTTTGCAAAAAATTTCAATTTTTTTACCGCTTGATTAAGAAAAATCCACTTAGGCGAAATTTTAGGATCTTTATTGCTAATTTTTCATCTTTCCACCTTGATAGAACCGCCATTTCAGGCTACCTTTAGCTTAACATTTCTGTTACATATAGGAGCAAGACATGCAAACTCAAGATTTTATCGGTTTAGGTGTGGCAGGCAACTTTGCAGGCCATTTGGAACAGGCAGGCGAAGCGGCCGATTTTGTCGGAGTAAAAACCACCGAAGCCATTCAACCCAAGGCTATTTTTCCTTTCTTTGTGCCAAGCCAGAGCCTATCAGCCAGCGAAGCCTTCCTCGCCACCTTCCCCCTTTCCCACAACACCATTCAATTCCCGCAAGATGCCGACAATTTACAAATTGAACCTGAAGTGTCCCTTATTTGCGAGATTGAATATGCTGGCACACAGGTTACAGCCCTTAAGCCAACTCATTTTGCAGCCTATAATGATTGCTCCATCCGCCGCCCCAATGCCAAGAAAATCTGTGAAAAGAAAAACTGGGGAGCGGCTTCTAAGGGCTTATCTGCTCAACATATTGCTCTTGATAAGTTTGAGGCAGGTGGCAATTTAGATCAGTATCATATTGCCTGCTTCCACAAACGCAAGGGCGAGCTAAATGAATACGGCATCGACAGCCCAACCGTGGGTTACAGCTATTTCCATCAAAAACTCCTGGATTGGATCATCGATCGCATGAACAACCAGCCCGATCAAGACCCCATGAACAACATTGCCAACCTGCTCAAGCAGGCCAACTACCCAAAACAGGCCATCATCAGCATCGGCGCTACCCGTTATACCGAATTTGGCGAACGCAACTTCCTGCAAGTGGGCGACACCAGCATGGTTGTGGTCTATAACGCCCAAAAACACAGCCACCAAGAGATTGTCAAAATGGCCCAGGCTGAAAACTTTACAGGCGATCTGTCCGCCCTCGTGCAAGCGGTCGTTTAAGTCTGATTTTTTGCAAAGATCAAGCAGAAAATTTTCATTTCTCGATCTGGATCGAAAAAGCGATCTGAACTGCTAGCAAACTTTCCCTCCTTCTATATAGTTGCCTCTTATTTGGAGGCAACTATGTTTCGATTTCTTCTTTTCTTTTTCTTATCTTCACCGCTTGCAGCCGCCCCGCTTAACCTTATGCTCTTGGAACACTACCAAGACCAAGACATCACAGGCTGGGCTATGAGCGAAAAACTCGACGGTGTTCGGGGCTTTTGGGACGGCAAAGAGCTGCTCAGTCGCCAAGGCAATACCCTAGCTCCCCCCGATTATTTCATCCAAGGCTTCCCGCCCTTTGCCCTGGATGGCGAGCTCTTTAGCCAGCGGGGCAGGTTTGATGAAATCTCCGCCGCGGTGCGTGCCGCCAATCCCAAGGGCTGGCACAAGCTCAAACTCTACGTTTTTGATGTACCCCATGCCGAGGGTGATTTGCTGCAACGCCTGCAAGTCCTCAAGGATTATCTGGCCCAGCATCCCACGCCCTTTATTGAGGTGATTGAGCAAATCCCCGTACGGGATAAGGCCCATCTCAATGCCTTTTTCCAAACTATTCAGGAAGCCGGCGGCGAAGGCTTGGTGGTGCGTAACCCCAACTCCCCCTATATCCAAGGCCGATCAGCCCAGATCCTCAAGTTCAAGGCTGTGTTAGATGAGGAATGCAGGGTCGTAGCCCATCACAAGGGCAAGGGAAAATATGCGGATAAACTCGGAGCCGTTACCTGCGAAAATCATCGAGGGCAGTTTCGGATTGGCTCAGGCTTTAGCGACAAGGAGCGGGAAAATCCACCCGCCATCGGCAGCCAGATCACCTACAAATACCGCGGCCTGACCAGCCAGGGCAAGCCCCGTTTTGCCACCTATTGGCGGGTGCGGACTGATCAGCCTTAAACAAGCGGTGAGAAAGGGCCGATTTTTTACAAGGCAGTGATCAATTTCACATTTTTAATAAAAAAATCTTGTTCTTTACCCTAATCTTTTTTATGCTTGAGCTTTATTTTCGATTCAAGGAAATGATATGGAGACTTCAAACCTATTACTTGAAGGGGTAAATTTAATGATTGCAGGTATGGGCTTTGTCATGCTCTTCCTGTTTGTCTTAATTTTTGCCATTGGCTTTATGTCTAAGGCCATCAACCGCTTTTTCCCCGAAGCTCAACCTGGGCTTGAACCTGCCAAGCCTGTCGCCACGCCTGCCGTGGACAACCTCGATGGCCTCCGCCCTGTCATTGTGGCCGCCATCGCCCACCACCGTAAACTTCAAGGTTTAAAATAAGAAAAGGATAAGAAAATGAATACGCCTACTAAAAAAATTGCTATTACCGATGTTGTGCTCCGTGATGCCCACCAATCCCTTTTTGCCACCCGCCTGCGTTTAGACGATATGCTCCCTATTGCGGCCGAACTGGATAAGATCGGCTACTGGTCGCTGGAAGCCTGGGGCGGGGCAACCTTTGATGCCTGTATCCGCTTTTTAGGTGAAGACCCTTGGGTCCGCTTGCGGGAGCTGAAAAAGGCCATTCCTAACACCCCGCTACAAATGCTCCTGCGGGGCCAAAACCTCTTGGGCTACCGCCACTATGCTGATGATGTGGTCGATAAATTTGTCGAACGGGCGGTGGCCAATGGTATGAGCGTCTTCCGGGTATTTGATGCCATGAACGACCCCCGCAATATGAAACAAGCCCTGCAAGCCGTGCGGAAAAATGGCGGCCATGCCCAGGGGACTCTGAGCTACACCACCAGCCCAGTCCACACCCTGCAAACCTGGCTGGATGTGACCGAGCAGCTCTTGGAAATCGGGGTGGATTCCTTGGTGATTAAGGATATGTCCGGCATTCTGACCCCAATGGCAGCCCATGAATTGGTCAAGGAAATCAAACAACGTTACGATGTGGAACTCCACCTCCACTGCCATTCCACCACGGGTATGGCCGAAATGGCTTTACTGAAAGCCATTGAAGCAGGCGTGGATGGGGTGGATACCTCCATTTCTTCCATGAGCGGCACCTATGGCCACCCAGCCACTGAATCCTTGGTCGCCACCCTCCAAGGCACGCCTTATGATACGAGCCTAGATATTCCAGCACTTGAAAAAATTTCGGCCTACTTCCGCAATGTGCGTAAAAAGTACGCCAAGTTTGAGGGCCAACTCCGGGGCGTGGACAGCCGTATTTTGGTGGCTCAAGTGCCAGGCGGCATGCTGACCAACCTGGAAAGCCAGCTCAAGCAACAAAATGCCAGCGACAAACTGGATCTGGTTCTGCAAGAGATCCCAAACGTGCGGGAGGACTTGGGCTATATTCCATTAGTGACCCCAACTTCACAAATTGTCGGCACTCAAGCCGTGATGAACGTACTGATGGGCGAACGTTATAAGACCATCGCCAAGGAAACCGCCGGCATCCTCAAGGGCGAATACGGCCGCACGCCTGCGCCAGTGAATGCGGACTTACAGGCCCGTGTCCTCGAAGGTGGCCAGGCCATTACCGACCGGCCTGCTGACCATATCGCCCCTGAATTAAACAAATTAGTGGCGGAAGTAACCCAACAAGCGGCTGAAAAAGGCCTAAAACTTGCAAATGAGGCCATTGATGATGTGCTGATTGTCGCCCTCTTCCAACAGGTTGGCTGGAAGTTCTTGGAAAACCGCAACAATCCAGCCGCCTTTGAGCCAGCCCCAGGTACAGAAACAGCCAAACCAGCCCCTGCGGCCGCACCAGCCACTGCCCCTCAAGCAGGCCCAGCGGTTTATACGGTGGAACTGGAAGGCAAGGCCTTTGTGGTCAAGGTGAGTGAAGGCGGGGAAATCAGTAATATCGCCCCTGCTGCTGCACCATCTGCTCCTGCTCCAGCCTCAACACCAAGCCCTGCGCCACAAGCGGCTGCCCCTGCTGCCTCGGTGGCCAGCGGTTCAGGCGAGCCTGTAAAAGCCCCAATGGCGGGTAACATCATTAAGGTTGAGGTCAGTGAAGGCCAACAGGTAGCCGAAGGGCAAGTGTTGCTCATTCTAGAAGCCATGAAGATGGAAACCCAGATCTGTGCAGCCAAGGCGGGCACGGTGCAGGGCATTGCGGTCAAGTCAGGCGATGTGGTGGCCGTTGATCAAACCCTCATGACCATTGCCTAAGGAGGAATGATGGATAGTCTTCTCGCCCTGATACAGGGAATGGGTATTATGCACCTAGAGTGGGGGCAGGCGGTTATGATGGCCGTCAGCCTGGTTCTGCTTTGGCTGGCCATCGCCCGCAAGTTTGAACCCCTTCTTTTGGTGCCAATCGGCTTTGGTGGCCTGCTGTCTAACATTCCAGAGGCCGGCATTGCCATGACGGCTTTGGATAATCTCCTTCACCATGGTACGGCAGAACAGCTGGCCCTGGTGGCTACTAAGCTCAACAGCCTAGCCGATCCAGCCGCCATTAAACAGGCCCTTAACAGCGCCCTGCCCTCTGTGGTTAATGAATTGGAAGCCATGGCCAGTGATATGGGCTACACCTCGGGTGTGCTGGCCCTCTTCTATAAGGTGGCTATTGGTTATGGTGTCGCGCCTCTACTCATTTTTATGGGCGTTGGAGCCATGACCGACTTCGGCCCCCTCTTGGCTAACCCCCGCACCCTCTTGCTGGGGGCAGCTGCTCAGTTCGGGATTTTTGCCACCGTCTTGGGGGCGCTTGCCCTCAACTGGCTGGGCCTGATTGATTTCACCCTGCCACAAGCCGCTGCCATCGGGATTATCGGCGGGGCAGACGGCCCAACAGCCATCTATCTGGCCAGCAAATTAGCCCCTGAATTGCTGGGTGCTATCGCCGTTGCGGCCTATTCCTATATGGCTCTGGTTCCCCTTATTCAGCCGCCGATTATGAAGGCTTTGACCACCGAGCAGGAACGCAAGATCAGAATGGTCCAGCTACGCAATGTTAGCAACCGAGAAAAAATCATTTTCCCGATTATCCTCTTGGTGCTGGTTGCCCTGCTCCTGCCTGATGCTGCCCCGCTCTTAGGTATGTTCTGTTTTGGTAATCTCTTAAGGGTGAGTGGCGTTGTCGAACGGCTCAACGACACGGCTCAAAACGCCCTAATTAACATTGTCACCATCTTCTTGGGTTTATCCGTTGGCTCAAAACTGGTAGCCGACAAGTTCCTCCAGCCTCAAACCTTGGGCATCTTGGCCTTAGGTATGGTGGCCTTCGCTATTGGTACGGCCAGCGGGGTGCTGATGGCCAAGCTTATGAACAAGTTCAGCCAGCACAAGATCAACCCACTGATTGGGGCCGCTGGTGTTTCTGCTGTGCCGATGGCCGCTCGGGTGGCCAATAAAATCGGCCTGGAGTCAGACAAACAGAACTTCCTGCTCATGCACGCCATGGGGCCTAATGTGGCTGGCGTGATTGGCTCGGCCATTGCAGCGGGCGTGATGCTCAAGTATATCTCGGCTCTTATGTAGGCCAAGTCCTCAAACAAAAAGAGCACAAATCTTGTGCTCTTTTTTTACTTTTTATTTCCTCACCACCTGCACAACCCCGTGCAAACTGGCCAGCCTATTCAAGATCAGATCCAACATGGCCTTATCTCGCACACAAATCGACAAGAGCAAGAGATGAACAGAGTCGTCTTTCGGCTCGCTGTAGATATTAAGAATATTGCTATTCATATTGGAGAGCAGCTGGGTAATGCCGGCCAGTACGCCTGCCTGGTGCTGCATTTCGATAATGAGTTCGACCTCAAATTCAGCCTGATCGGCGGCCACATCCCAGGTCACAGGCGTAAAGTTATTGGGCTGGGTGGCAAAGCCCTTAACATTCGGGCAGGTGACACGGTGCACAATCAGGCCACGGCCAGTGTTGAGGCGGGCGATGATTTCATCGCCTGGAATTGGCATGCAGCACTTGGCCAGGCTCATCACATCGCTATGGGCAGATTGAACGCTAATAGCTTGGCTGGCTGGTGCTTGGACAGGGCTGATGTCCACAGGTTTGCCCAAGAGGCGGGCGGCAATCACGCCACTGACCTGGTGGCCCAGGCCGATTTCAGCCAAGAGGTCGTCTAGCTGTTCCAGCTTGAGTTCCGACAGGGTAAGCTCCACGGCAAGCGGGTCAATTTGGGCCAAATCTTGCAAATTCATGGCCAGTAAAAGCTGGCGGGAGCCCAGGGCAATGGCCTCATCACGTTGCAGGTGTTTGAGGCGCTGGCGGATACAGGCCTTGGCCTTGGCGCTGACCACATAATTGAGCCAGGCCGCCGTTGGGCGTTGGCCCTGCTTGGTGATAACCTCAATGGTCTGGCCTGAGGCCAAGGGCTGGGAAAGCGGGTAAGGGTGGCGATCCACCACTGCCCCTACACAGCGATCGCCCACATCGGAATGCACAGCATAGGCAAAATCGATGGCGGTTGCCTGGGCTGGCAGTTCAATGATCCTACCCTTAGGGGTAAAGACATAAATATTGTTAGAAAAGAGTTCAGACTTAACGCTTTCAATAAATTCCTGCGAATTGCCTGCACTTTGTTGGAGTTCGATAATGCTGTTGAGCCACTGTTGAGCCTTGCGTTGCACACTGGTGGCCTGGGCCTGATTGTCGCTGTAACGCCAATGGGCCACCACGCCGTATTCGGCCATAAGGTGCATATCTTCGGTGCAAATATGCACTTCCACCGGCACGCCCTTCGGGCCAATCAGCGAGGTTTGCAGGGACTGGTAGCCATTGGCCTTGGGCACGGCAATATAGTCCTTGACCATTTGCGGGCGGGGCTTGTAAAGGGCATGGAGCAAGCCTAAGACCCGATAGCATTCATCTAGGCTATCCACCACCACACGAAAGGCGAAAATGTCCAAAATAGACTGAAAGTTCAATTCCTTGCTGCGGGTCTTTTGATAGAGGTAATAGAGGTTTTTTTCTCGGCCAAAAATGCGGGACTTGATGCCCGCTTCTTTAAGGCGGGTTTGCATGGCCTCAGAGATTTTTTCGATCAGCTCTAGCTTGTGTTGGCGGGCCATTTCCACCGCATTTTTCATCACCTGAAAGCGATAAGGATGCATGGCCTTGAGGCAGAGATCCTCCAGCTCATTTTTCATGGACTCAATGCCCAAGCGATGGGCCAGAGGGCTGTAGATTTCCAGGGTTTCCTTGGCAATCCGCTGGCGTTTATCTGGCCGCAAGGCACCCAGGGTTTGCATATTATGGGTGCGGTCGGCCAGCTTAATCAAGACCACACGAATGTCCTTGGTCATGGCCAGGATCATCTTGCGGAAGTTCTCTACCTGGGCCTCTTGGCGGGTGCGGAATTTGAGCTTGTCTAGCTTGGAAACGCCTTGGACGATTTCCGCCACGCTGGCGCCAAATTTTTCGGTGAGTTCTTCTTCGGTGCAGGGCGTGTC
This sequence comes from Pasteurellaceae bacterium RH1A, assembly GCA_012221805.1. NCBI lineage: Bacteria > Pseudomonadati > Pseudomonadota > Gammaproteobacteria > Pasteurellales > Pasteurellaceae > Pasteurellaceae bacterium RH1A. Next base: position 100,254 of record CP015195.1, read on the forward strand.
TTCAATCACATCGTGCAAGAGGGCGGCCATAACGGCTTCGTGATCGAGCTTTAGCTCAGCAATAATACAGGCCACAGCCACAGGGTGGGTAATGTAAGGCTCGCCACTGGAGCGAAATTGCCCCTCGTGGGCATCTCGGGCCAGCTCAAAGGCAGCCTTAACCTGGGCAATGCTGGCCTGGGGCAGGTAGCCCTGAATTAGGCAGTTTAACGGCTCAAAGATTTCTGATCGATACATAAACACCCCACCTTCTACAAAAAAGGCAGAATAACTCTGCCTTAAAAAATGTTGAACAATTCTTATGCTTTTGCTTGTACGTCTGCCAGGAAGGAAATGGCTTCACGCTCGGCCATTTCTTGCTGCATGGCCTGCATATTTTCAAAGTTATCCATGATCTGGTTGTTGATAAGGCCTTCTTCAATTTCACGCAGGGCGATGACCGTTGGCTTGTCGTTATCTTCAGGCACCAAAGGCTCACGGGTGTGCAGCTGTAGCTGTCTTGCACGGCGTGCAGCGGTTAAAATTAAATCAAAACGGTTACCAACTCTCTCAACTGCTTCTTGTACGGTTACACGAGCCATTTTCTACTCCAATTTGGGCTATTTTCTGGGAACTAAAGAGGAAAGATTATACAGAAGTTTAAGCGGGCTTTCAATCTCTCTCGGGGGACATTTATCGCCCCATTAGGGGGCTGCAAGCGGGTAAAAAAGCAAGATTTTTTGCAAAAAAACGGGGCTTTCGCCCCGCTTGTGTTGTTGAGTTCTAACCCGCTACCGCAGGATAGAAGGTTTGTGCACCTGGGCCAACTGGCATGCCCAGTACAAAGACCCAGACAAAGAAGAGCAGGGTCCAACCCACGATGAAAATCAGTGAGTAAGGCACCATAATGGACATCAAGGTGCCCACGCCTGTGTCTTTCTTATAACGCACAGCCACCGCCATAATCAGGCCGAAATAGCTCATCATCGGGGTGATGATATTGGTGGTGGAGTCGCCGATACGGTAGGCAGCCTGGATAATTTCAGGCGCATAGCCAATAAGCATGAGCATTGGCACGAAGATCGGCGCCGTCAAGGCCCATTGGGCAGAGGCGGACGAAATCATCAGGTTAATAAAGCCACAAATCAGGATAAAGCCAACGAAGAGCAGCGGGCCGGTTAAGCCTAAATCCGTTAAGAGAGTTGCACCCTTAACCGCAATCACCGCACCCAGGTTTGACCAACCGAAGAAGGCCACGAATTGGGCGGCGAAGAAGACCAACACGATATACATCCCCATAGAGCTCATGCTCTCAGACATGGCCTTGACCACATCATTGCTAGACTTAATGCTGCCTGTCACCTTACCATAAACATAGCCAGGAATGGCGAAGAAGATGAAGATAAAGACCACAATGCCGTGCAAGAATGGCGAGCCTGCCACTGCACCGGTTTTCGGATTACGCAAGATGCCGTCGTCTGGCACAATGGTCCAGGCCAATAGGGCACAGAAAATCAACATACTGATACCAGCCCAAACCAAGCCTTTTTTCTCTACGGCCGTTAAGCGTTCCATCTTGCTGTTGAGGATTTCCTTGTCTGCGGCATCATCTGGGTTGTATTTGCCCAGTTGCGGCTCGACAATTTTTTCGGTAACAAACACACCCAAGATACTGACCAAGAAGGTACTGATAAACATAAAGTACCAGTTGGCTTCAGGGCCGACCACATAGGTTGGGTCAATCAGGCGGGCGGCTTCTTGGGTAATACCCGATAAAAGCGGATCTACCGTACCTAACAAGAGGTTGGCACTGTAACCGCCAGATACCCCTGCAAAGGCAGCAGCCAAACCTGCGAGCGGGTGACGGCCCAGGGTGTGGAAGATCATGGCCGCAAGCGGAATAAGCACCACATAGCCCAGTTCAGCAGCCGTATTAGACACCACGCCGCCAAAGACGACAGTGAAGGTGACCAAGCGTTTCGGTGCGCCCATGACCAAGCCACGCAGGCCAGCAGAAATCAGGCCTGAATACTCAGCAATCCCCACCCCCAGCATGGCCACTAAAACCGTACCAAGTGGCACGAAGTTGGTGAAGTTTTTCACTAAGTTGCTGACGATTTTGGCAATGCCCTCGCCGCTTAAGAGGTTTTGCACATAAATCACCCCCTCTGCACTGCGGCCAGCCGCCCCTTCAGGACGCGGGTCTGGCACGCTTACGCCCATCGAGGCAAGCACGGCAGACAGCACCAATAAAATTAAACACATAAACATAAAGAGGATAATCGGGTGAGGCAGTAAATTGCCCAGCCATTCCACACCGCCTAAAAAGCGCTGCATAGCCCCTTTCTTTTCAATTTGCGGGTTATTGCTCATAAATTCTCCTAATCACTTGCTGATTATCCAAGCAACCGATTGCTTGGGTTGCGGGGAGTTTACCGAAAATTTACACTTTTGCAACAATAAAAAATGCCCATATCATGCTGAACAGGTTTGTCTGCTGCACAATATGGGCATTTTTAAATCCATAAATTAAATTCAGGGATAGCGCCAGCGTCCTCGCTGGTGCTGGCACCCCCTTGATATATCAGGCACCAGCCTAGAGGCTAGCGCCATCAAGATTAGGCTTTCCGCCCCGTAATCCGACACCACTCCTCTTTCTCCTCAACTGGATCAAGAGCAAAAGCAGCCTGGTAGGCCTCACATACTGATTGGGCTTGAGTCGCCAAAATCCCCGACAAGCCCAAATCTCCCTGTGGTTTGACCAGGGTAATAATTTGCGGAGCCAGTTCCTTGAGCGGGCCGGCCAAGATATTGGCCACCACCACATCGGCCTGCAGATCCTGCGGTTGATCCTTGGCTAAAAAGAGTTGCAGGCTGTCAGCCACACCATTGGCCTCAGCGTTGTTACGGCTGGCCAGAATGGCTTGTGGGTCGATGTCGATGCCGATGGCCGCTTTAGCCCCCAGTTTAAGGGCAGCAATGGCCAAGATACCTGAGCCACAACCAAAGTCGATCACGATCTTGCCGGCTAAATCCAGGCTGTCCAACCACTGCAAGCAGAGGGCGGTGGTCGGGTGGGTGCCGGTACCAAAGGCCAGGCCTGGGTCCAGCATCACATTAACGGCATTTGGGTCTGGCACTTCCCGCCAGCTTGGGCAGATCCAAAGGCGTTTGCCAAACTGCATAGGGTGGAAGTTGTCCATCCACTCCCGCTCCCAGTCCTTGTCCTCAATCTGCTCGATCTTATGTGAAAAATCAGTCTCAACCAGGCGGCTGGTAATCAGGGCTTCCACAATGACCTGCATATCAGTTTCGGCATCAAAGAGGGCCACCACATCGGTATTGCCCCACAGCCGGGTTTCACCTGGAAGCGGCTCAAAAATGGGTGTGTCCTGGCTGTCCATAAAGGTGACGGACACGGCTCCGATTTCTGTTAAAAAATCACTGATTTGCTCCGCTTGTTGGCTGGTGCTGTTTAAACGAATTTGTACCCAGGCCATACCTACTCCCGATTGAGCCATTGCATATAGGCCGAAGTGCCTTCTGCCACGGTCTTAAATGGTTTATCGTAACCCGCTTCACGCAGCTTGGTTAGATCTGCCTGGGTGAAGGTTTGGTAGCGGGATTTGAGGTGATCCGGGAAAGGAATGGTCTCAATCTGGCCCTTTTGGTGGAAGGCAATCACGGCTTCAGCCACCGCCTGGAAGGACTCAGCCTTGCCCGTGCCAAGATTGAAAATGCCTGATACCCCATTTTGCCAGGCCCAGAGATTGACCGCAGCCACATCTTCTACATAAACGAAGTCCCGCAGGAAGGTCTCAGAACCTGCAAAGAGTTTCGGGTTTTCGCCCTTGAGGATTTGGTTATTGAGGTGGAAGGCCACGCTGGCCATGGAGCCTTTATGCTGCTCCCGTGGGCCGTAAACATTGAAGTACTTAAAGCCACAAACTGGCGACTCGGCTTCTGGCAGGATTTTACGCACATACTCATCAAAGAGGAACTTGGAGTAGCCATACACGTTAAGTGGGCCTTCAAATTCCCGTTTTTCGATAAAGTTGTCTGACCGCCCGCCATAGGTAGCCGCACTGGAGGCGTAGAAGAAGGGGATTTGGCGATCTAGGCAGAAGTGCAAGAGCTCCTTGGAGTATTCGTAGTTGTTCTGCATCATATACTTGCCATCCCATTCGGTGGTGGCTGAGCAGGCGCCCTCATGGAAGACGGCATCAATGGGGCCAAAGTCATCGCCGGCAATGATGGAGGCGATAAAGTCCTCCTTGTCGCAATAATCTGCGATGTCTAAGTCTACCAAATTGATGAACTTTTCCCCATTTTTCAGGTTGTCCACCACTAAAATATCCTTTCTGCCAATACCATTAAGGGCCTTAACAATGTTGCTGCCAATAAAGCCAGCACCGCCTGTGACGATAATCATAATGTTTTCCTCTATAAATTAGTTATACGAACTACTACGAACTACTACGAACTACTACGAACTACTATGCACTTATATATTTAAGGTATAGTATTGCGTTGGATCTTTCGCACTTGTTCCCTGCCATTTTAAGACATTCAACTCCGCCAATTTCTTTAAGCGTTCCCCTGTGAAGCGCTTACTCTTATCTAGAAGTATGGCCGCCTCTTTCACAGTTATTTTTTGATTTACATAAAGATAATGGGCTATTTTTTTATCATAATGATCTAAGGCCTTAAAAAGCTCACTGGAAATTAAGGCCTCAATATTATCATTAATTCTCAAGCTGCGATTTAGAATATTGTTCTCTAGGGTAAGTGCAACACTATCATTGGTAGCCATATAAATAGGCTCATTTAGGAAAAAACTTTCCATCTCTGAATAAATACGTTTTACCCCTTCATTCATTTCCCGCACCCAGCCAAACTCTGTTAATATGCGTGCAATCCGAGGGTTTCTTGAATAGCGCTTATAAGACATATTTTCCAATGTCACAATATTCGGCAGCTTACCGGGGCTATGAATTTCCAAACGATCATCAAACATAATGACACGAATATAATCACCCCGAAAAGAATAATTACGGTGAACAAGGGCATTCACAATGCCTTCAAACCACGCAAATTCAGGGTATTCAGGCATAATTTTGAATCTGCCATCATCATCTAAATATTGGAATTCCCGTAATTGCGAGCTGATAAAGGCCTTGGCTTTATGAATAATATCAGGAATTGCTCCATCAAAAGTACGATCCTTAACAATATTTAGCTGTTTGCCTACTTGTGCCTGTGTGCCATCATATTTAATAAATCTTAACCGTGCTTGAGGCAGAAATTTTGTTGGGTTATTTCCAAATAAAAGGATGGCTGCGTGTGTTAATTTCCCATTCCTCATCAAATTGCGTGCATTAAACAGATTTTCCATAGAGAGATCTGGCAAATTCATTTGCAGCTTATATTCTTCAATTAAGCTAAGATCGATATCTTCAAATGTGGCATCCTCTAGAACTTCATCCTCAAAAAAGCGCTGGCCTCGATCATAGCTTAATTGTGTAATTTGTTCATAATTCAACTCAATAGACTTATCAGCCTGGCGTAAATAAACTCTGCCATCATAGGATTCAATGATCCTATCAGTCGATACATTGATGGAAATAACCAGAATTTTATCCGCTTGTTGCTGCTTATTAATGACAGCTATTTCTTCATAAATGGCGATAATCGGTGTTTTTCTCAGTTCAACCAGTGCAATTTCCTTAAAAGCCTCTAAAGGATGTGCACCATTTATACCAAAACCCGATATATCACCATTATCTTCAATCCCAATCACCAATACGCCACCATTGGCGTTCGCAAAGGCAACCAGGTGTTTTAAAATATCACGCGGTTTAATTCTTGCACTTTTACGATCAAAAAATTGGTTTTCTTTGGTAAAGCATAGTGAATCAAGATTGAACATATCCTACCTATCTTACTTGGTGCGAGCCAACTGCTTCTTAAGTTTAAGCATCTTCTCCTTAAACCGCTGGCGTTTGAGAGGCGAGATGTGATCGACAAAAAGTACACCGTTGAGGTGGTCGATTTCATGCTGAATACAAATGGCCAAAAGCTCGTCTGCCTCTAAGGTAAACTCCTCCCCCTTACGGTTTAGGGCCTTGACGGTGACCTTTTCCTTGCGTGGTACCAAGGCACGGCAACCCGGAATGGATAAACAGCCCTCTTCAATGCCCGTTTCACCCGAGCTTGCGATAATTTCTGGGTTGATCAGCACAATTTGATTGGCCTTGTCGCCCTCAATGTCAATGGTGACCACCCGTTTGAGCACGCCCACCTGAGGGGCGGCCAGGCCAATGCCCTCGTGTTGGTACATGGTGTCAAACATATCATCAATAAATTGGTTAAGGGCCTCGTCCACGGTTTCTACGGGTTGGCAGACGGTGGCCAGGGTTTCATCTGGGTAAATTACAACATCTAATAGGGCCATTTTTGTGATCTCGATCGAAAAACGAAAATAAAAAGATTGGTTATTTTAGTCTTTTTATTAGGATTAGGGAAATGTTAAAAAATGCGGTTGGTGAGCTTGTCGAACCATAAGCATTTTTATAAATGATAGGCTGGCTAACCGTTCGACTTATGCTTCGACAAGCTCAGCAACCGTCTCACTCATAGCCTGCATAAGGTTTAATCTATAAAATGTACCAAGCACAACTCCTCAAACTCCTGCAAGTCCCCCAAATGGGCGCTCATAAAATCGGGCGTCTTTTAGCCGAAATCGACTTCGGCCAATTCTGTGACTACGACCGAACCCAGCTCCGCCAAATGGGCTGGAATGAAAAGCAAATCCAACGCTGGTTTCAGCCCGAGCAAAAGTGGATCGACACCGCTCTCGACTGGGCTGAAAACAAGGGGCGGCTACTCACCTTGTTTGATGAGGACTACCCCTTCCTGCTCAAACAGATTTCCACCGCCCCGCCTGTCCTCTTTGTCAAAGGCTCGGTGGAGGCCCTGTCGCAGCCGCAAATTGCCATGGTTGGCAGCCGAGATTATTCCCATTATGGCGAGTATTGGGCGGGTGCCTTTGCCGCAGATTTGGTCAAAAACCAACTGGCGGTGACCAGCGGTCTGGCCATTGGGATTGACGGCTTCTGCCATCAACGGGCAGTCGCCGAGGGCGGCCTGACTATCGCCGTCCTGGGCAGCGGCCTAGAGCAGGTTTACCCCGCCCGCCATAAAAAATTGGCGGAGAAAATTATCGACACTGGCGGAGCCCTGGTGTCGGAATTCTTCCCCTACCAACCACCCATAGCCGAAAATTTCCCCAGACGAAACCGCATCATCAGTGGCCTGTCGCTGGGCACGCTTGTGGTTGAAGCCACCCTTAACAGCGGCTCGCTTATTACTGCCCGCTACGCCCTAGAACAGGGTCGGGAGGTCTTCGCCCTGCCTAATGCCGTACAAAACCCCTATAGCCAGGGCTGCCACAAGCTCATCAAGGACGGCGCCCTTTTGGTGGAAAGTGTGGATGATATTTTGGAAGCCATCGCCTACCAGCGGCAGCCTGCTCCACCCAAGCAAGCCGATCTCTTCAGCCCACAGCCCACCCCACAAGCGGTGGCCAAGCCGCCAAAACTTGCAAAAAACCTGCCCGATTTAACCGCTTGCCAAGGCCAAATCGTGGAACATATCCAGCTAGACCCCATCTCCATCGACCAACTGGCCAAGGCTTGTCAAATGGAAGTATCCGATTTACTGATTGAGCTGCTGAATTTGGAACTGTTGGAGGTGATAAAGCAGGTAGAGGGGGGCTATGTTCGTCAATAAGAAAACAAGGGGTTAAAAATCTGCAACTTTTTGCAAAATTTCAACCCCTTGTCTTATGTATAATCAAGCAATTTTCTTGGCCAACATGGTTGCAAACTTGAGTTGGATACGGTTGCCATGCTCATCAACCTTATGGAGCTGGCCCAGGTCTTCGTTGTATTTGATCAGCTCCCAGCCTTGGTAGTAGTTCTTCAGCTCACCCTCGGCAAAGGTAAAGGAGAAGGGCATTGGGCAAGGGTAGTCCTCGGTGCTCATGGCACAGACAATCAAGTTGTAACCGCCCAGCTTGGTGTTGCGCTGCATATTGTCGATGATGGCAGGAATGCGATCCCGCTGAAGGAACATCATGACCACAGTAGAGATAATCAAGTCGTACTGGCCCTCAAGGTCAGCTTGGTTGATGTCGTAAAGGCGGGTTTCAATGTTTTCTAGGCCCTCTTTTTCAATCATATAGTTGAGAAATTCAATGCTTTCGGCGTTACTATCGACAGCTTTCACATCAAAGCCCAAGAGGTTGAGATAAAGGGCGTTGCGGCCTCGGCCACAGCCTAGGTCTAGGGCCTTGCCGCCTTGGATGTGCTGGACAGCATTGAGCACTTCAGAATGGGTGGTGGTCAGGTTGTATTTTTTTGCGTAGTAGTCTTTAGGCTGGCAGTAGAAGGCCAGTTGGCATTCTAGGTCGTCTGATAGGGCTTCAACCCTGTGCCAGACCTGTGGTTGGACAAAGGGCGCTGGGTTTTCAGGGCTGAAAATGGCTGTTCCCACCACTTCACCGTCCTCGGTCAATTCATAAAATTTGAGCTGACCCTTGAGGATGGTCAGCTTGGCCCAGGTGCCTTCTTTAGTGTTGTGTTTTTCTTGGAACATTTGCGGCAGGCTGGCCTTGTTCCAAACCGGCATTTGTTTGTAGCAGAGTAAATTTTCCATGGTTTTTCCTTAAATTGGATAAGAAGCGGGAGAAATTTTATGCTTTTTTGCAAAACTTGCCAGCAAAAAAACCGACTAAAATAGTCGGTTTTTACGATCTCTTGATTTAGCTCAAGGGCTTAACTGGAAAGAGGTAGCCTAGAAACGCACCCCGAAGCCTGCGAAGGCGACGAGTGGGTCAAGTTTAATTTTCACTTCGTGGCCATAGATGTTGAGGGCTGGAGTGTCAAATTTGGCGGTAGTACGAATGTTGGTGTACCACACAGCCGCATTAAAGGAAATATTGTCAGTAAGTTTAACATCTACCCCCGCATTGGCCACAGGGCCGACAGAATGTTTTTTCACGCTGAGATTGGTCACTGCTGCATGGGTAGATTCAGGGCGGAAGAAGCGGGTATAGTTGATACCAGCACCTAGGTATGGGCGTACAACACTATTAGCATCGCCAAAATAGTATTGGGCATAAAGGCTTGGTGGCAGGTGTTTTACTTTTGCTACAGGGCCACCACCTAAATTTGCCGGTAAACCAAAGGCACTAGGAAGTACTGGCACATTAGCATAGATTTTATGAGAGAACGGCGTTGCTGCTAATAACTCTAAACCAAGGTTATCAGTAAAGAAGTAGGTTCCTGTTAAACCAAGTTGGGTATTGTTGGCCACTTTAAGTTGGGCTTCAGGCATGCCTTTATCCATATTTTGGGTGCGAGAAGCAGAATTGGCCGTGACATGAATCGGCCCTGCACGGAAGAGGATATCACCCGCTGTGTGGGCAAGGGCTGAACCTGAAACAAGTAGGCTTCCTAAAACTAAGGTTAATGCTGTTTTTTTCATAATATGCTCCTAATGGAATGGGACTTCGAAATAAGGTGGAGTCATACTAATTCAAAAAGGCCCAAAAGAATTTGACTAAAATCAAGCAAATAACTCTTTATGGGTAACTATAGGTAGTTGAGGTAAAAAGTCGGCGGCAGATTTTTGATCTAGAGCAAAGGGCTCATCAAACGCACAGTATTTTCCACCAATTTCCACCATTTGGAGCGGGCCAGCCAGGCCTTTTCCTGCAAATAACGGCTTTGGGCCAAATAGCCTACTTGCAGGGCAGCAATGCAAGCGGTCATTTCTCGGTCATAAATTGCAAGGCTGATCTCAAGGTTGAGGAAGAAGCTGCGCATATCCATATTGACCGTGCCGAAGAGGGTGTAATCGTCATCCACTACCAAGGTTTTGGTGTGGAGCAGGCCGCCTTCAAACTCAGCAATTTTTACGCCTTGTTTGAGCAGCATAGGGAAGTAGGCCCGGGAGGCATAACGCACCATTTTGGAGTCCACCTTGGCCGGCAGGATAAGGGTCACTTCCACCCCCCGCCGTGCAGCTGTACTAAGCGCCGTAAGCAAGGGTTCATTAGGCACAAAATAGGGCGTGGTGATCACAATCCGCTGGGTGGCCTGGTGAATGGCACATAAGATGGTGTCGTAAATCACGCTGTCGGCTTGATCAGGTGCAGAAGGAATAACCTGAGCCACCACCGAACCCTGCGATGGGGCCAGGATAGGCGGGTTTTGTTCATAGCTTTTCAGGTAGGCCTCAACCTGAGCCAGGTTTTCCTCGCTCTCCACCGCCACGTCCGCATACAAGACAGCCGCCATTTCCAAAACTACCGAGCCCGTACAACGCATCATTACATCCACCCACTCGCCCACACCGGCCTCCCGCTTAAAATAGAGGGGGTCGATAAGGTTAAAGCTGCCTGTGTAGCCGATATGGTAGTCCACCACCAAGATCTTACGGTGGTTGCGTAGGTCGTTACGCCGATAGAGGCTGCGGATAAGCCCAACAGGCAGGGCCTCCTGCAAGAAAACGCCTGCCGCCTTCAGCCTTTCCACCCATTCACTGCGCCAGAAACGGCTGCTGCCAATGGCATCGGCCAAGATCAGGCAACGCACACCCCGCTGGGCGGCGGCCTCCACCGCTTCAAGCACTTGGGCAATCTTGCCCTGGGGTTCAATGATGTAAAAGGCCAGTAAACAGCTTTGCTTGGCTTGCTCAATGTCCTGCAACATGGCCTGGGTGATTTGATCGGTTGTGGTAAGAAGCTGCATGCTATTGTCGTGATTGGCGGTTAAATTGGTGCTATTTTCCGCCATCTTGATCATGCCCTGTTGCTGAATAGACAAGCCATGATCACGGGCAACCTCTCTGTCGTTGATGTAGTTATCTGCAAATTCCGCATAAAAACGGTTGATTTGTGCTGTTCGTTTAAGCCGCTTCTTGCCCAAGCGAGGCTCGCCAATCAGCAAGTAGGCCACCACGCCCACCATGGGGAAGGCAAAGAGCACCAAGAGCCAGGCCAAAACCGCCCCTGTGTTACGCTGATGATAAAGCACTCTTAAGGCACAAAGTAAAACTACCGAAAAGTGCAGGGCGAAGAAAATCTCGCTCCAAGTGATTGAAAAGGGCACGCTTAGTCCTCCAAATGGAATGTGGCCATCAATGGATTATGATCAGAAGAGCTGACCTGAAAACTGGTTGCGGATTTTAAGGCCAAACCCCGCACAAATAAATAGTCCAACGGATAGCCAAAGACCTGAAGCCGCTCATCCGATGAGAGCGGCACTTCTTTCAGGCCCAGTTGCCCCACCATAGCCTGCAAGAGTTGGGTTCTTTCCCCCCGCCAGGCATTAAAATCGCCTGCTAAAATCACAGGCCCTGAATGGACTGAAATCAGCTCTCTCAAGGCCTCCAACTGGGCCTGGTAAGCGGTGGGAAACCACTCAAAATTCACAAAATGCACATTAACCACCAGCAAGGCCTGCTTGGTGGTTGGAATGGTGAGGGCAGAAAGGGTTTTGGGCAGGCGGATCCAAGGCTCTGCCTCTGCATGCTGGCAATAACGGCTGGGCTGCCAGCGGCTCAAGGATAAGACCCCTGCGCCCTCATTAAGATACTCAAAGGCGATATTGTGCAAACTGCTGGCAAATTGCGGCAAAAGTTCAGGAATTTGCTGGGAAGTGCTGGCTTCTTGCAAGAGCACCAAGTCCTGCCCCTGGGCAAGCTGGCTTAAATCCGCCTGCCAGCCCTCATCCATGCCCTTGTGGATATTCCAATTTAAGAGCCGAATTTGGGTTAGGGGCTGGACAGGGGCCTGATGGGTGGTAAAACACTGCCAGCCTGAATTTGCAAGATTTTGCGGAAAATAGACCGCTTGTTGGCGCTGCTTAAAAGCCGACTTGGGCTGGGGAAAAACCTCAAAGGCCAACTGAAAAAAAAGTCCCAGACCCAGGAGGAAAATCACAATAAGGTAGCGTTTTTTCATTATAATAGACAAAAAGATGAGCTTGGGCCTATTGTACTGGATGCGGGGCCAAACTGCATCTTTCCTTTGAAACAGGCCACGGAACCCAATCAATATGAGTACCAAAATGACCATCAGTCGCTACTTGCGTGATTGGTAGCGCCCTGCTCTCAATAACCCCATAAACAAGCGGCCAGAAAAGCCAAGATTTTTGCAAAAAATCCTGACTTTCTGGCCGCTTGTAAGTATTTAACCTAATGCAAAATCTCCGCCACAGCAACCTTGCGGTTTTCATAGCGGGAGCGGGTGCAGGCGTCGGCGGTGGCGATGGCGGCTCGAGCGGCTTCGCCGGTGAGGAGTTTTTCAAACTCGGCATTTGGTTTCATACCGTGCATGATGTCGTTGAGGTACTTCATCTCTTTTTTCATGATGGAACTCAGCCACATTGGGGTGCGTTTGCCTGGTTTGCCGTATTGGATGGCGCCGTCCATTTCAGTACTGGTGTAGATACGGGTGCGGTCGTCATCCTCTTCCTGGCTTTCGTGAATGAGGAAGTAGCTGTCCTTGCCATCCACCCTTAAGGTCCCCTTGCAGTGGTACATATCCAGCTTAATTGCGCCTTTTTCGCCCTGAATCAGGACATAGTGTTCGCCCCAGCGGAAGGCTGAACCCCATTCCAGCACGGCAAAACGGCCGTCTTCAAACTCCATATTAATAAAGATCATATCGTCTTCATCACCAAATTTCTCGCCTTGATGGGCCACATTGCCGGCGGTCATGGTCACGGTTTTTGGCATCCCCCCCATAAGGAATTGTACACAGTCTAGCTCGTGAATGTGGTGGTAGAGGTGGCCGCCTGATTTGGCCCGGATTTTCTTCCAAGAAATGCTCGGTTGCTCGTCCTCCCAGCCGTTGCGGGCGGTGTGGCAGTAGAGTACCTTGCCGATGACCCCTTGGTTAATCAGTTCCTTGGCGTGGTGTACCCCGTTAAAGAAGTTCATCACGTGGCCGGCCATAAAGGTGACACCATTTTCTTCGCAGGCCTTGACCATTTGATCGCAGTCTTGGTAGTTCAAGGCGATAGGTTTTTCGCAGAAGACGTGTTTTTTGTGTTGGGCGGCCAAGAGAACGGGCTCCTTGTGGAGGTAGTTGGGCGTGGCCACAATCACGCAGTCCACCTCTGGGTGGCTGACTAGGGTTTCTAGGCTATCGGCGGCCTGGCAGCCCAGTTCTTGGGCAATGGTTTGACCATTTTCAGGGTCATAAACCATGGTAATTTGGGCATCATCATTTTCATTCATAAAGCGGGCAAGCTCTGCACCAAAGTAGCCTACGCCCACGACACCGTATCTAATCATAATATTCTCCTAAGAATAAGTTGTAAATCAGGGTTAAAGAGTTAAGGAAAAGCAGTAATTATTTGACCGAACCTTCAGATAAGCCTCCTGCAATCTTGTTTTGGATGAAACAGAAGAAGAGTACAGATGGAATCACCACAATCACGGAGGCAGCCATCATATCTCCCCAGTCCAGGATTTCTGCTCCATTGAGGGAGCGGAGGGCAACGGCAACGGTCATTTGGCTGGTGTCGTTGACCAAAATCAGGGCATATAAGAACTCGTTCCAGGCATTGATAAAGGTATAAATAGCCGTGGCAACAATGCCTGGGGCCACCAAGGGCAGGACGATCTTAAAGAAGATGGTAAATTTATTGGCCCCGTCCATCTTGGCGGCCTCTTCAATTTCAATGGGCACGGTTTGGAAGAAACCCACCAAGAGCCAGACTGCATAGGGCACACTAAAGGACAGGTAAACTATAATCAGCCCTGTGGTGGTATTGGTTAGTCCCACCTTGGCCATGGCGATGGAGTAGGGAATGGCCAGTAAAATGGGCGGGAAGATGTAGGTTGTGACCAAGAGCTTGGACATAATGGAGCCTAATTTCGGGAAGAAGCGTACAATCCCATAGGCCGCCATAGCCGAAATGGTAATGGCAATCACCGTGGTGACCAGTGAAATAAACAAGCTGTTCTTGATGTTGACAATGAAGTTCAGATCGTTGATCACGTGCTCAAAATAATCCAAGGTAAAGATTTTTGGCCAGAAACGGGTGGATTCACTGGTCAGTTCCCCCTTGCTTTTGACCGAGGAGATAAAGATCCAAACCAGAGGAAAGACCGCAATAATGGTGGCAATGACCAAGAAGGCGTGTGAGACCAAGTCACCAAATAGGGTGGATTTCTTTTTCATCTTATCTTCCCTCCTTTTCCCAACGGTTGATAATTTTGAAGTAGATAAAGCATACAGATAGCAAGAAGATAAAGAGCAGGACGGTAACAGCCGATGAACGTCCAAGCAGCTTGCTTCCCCAGCCCATGTCATAGGCAAAGATAGGCAGGGTCATGGTGGCATCGGCTGGGCCGCCGCCAGTAATCAGGTAGATGATGTCGAAGTTGTTAAAGACCCAGACGGTTCTTAAGACCACTAAGAGCCCAACCACAACCTTAATGTGAGGCAGGGTGATATAGCGGAAGACCTGCCACATATTGGCCCCGTCAATCTTGGCGGCCTCGTACTGGTCGGCCGGGACAGTTTGGAGGGCAGAGAGGACATTGACCATAATCAGTGGTGCACCAAACCAGATGTTAATAAAGACCAGGCAGATAAAGGCCCAGGTGCGATCGGCCAGAAAGTTAGGAGCCATCTCCATAAAGCCTAGCTGCACCAACATATTTGGCAGGTAGCCATACACCCCATTGAGGATCCACTGCCAAGAGAAGGCAATCACTATGGTCGGGAAGGCCCAGGGGATGATGAGCAAGATCTTATAGAGCCACTTAAAACGCTCGACTCGGTTGAGGGCCAGGGCCAAAAAGAAGCCCACCAAGACTTGCCCGACCAGGGAGAAAATCGTCCATTTGAGCGAGTTAAAAAAGGATGACCAAAAGGCAGGATCTGATAGCACAGCCCGATAGTTATCCAGCCCAACAAAACTATAATTTGGCATGATCAAGTTTTTATTGGTAAAGCTATAAAAAATGCTGGATAAGAAGGGATAGATGAACAAGACGGACACAATCAGCAGGGCCGGTAGAACAAATATCCATCTGGTGTAATTATGGCGGCGGTAGTACATAAGCACCTTCCTCTTTGCAAAATTTCGAGAAAAAAGCCCCCCTTGAAGCCCCTAGAGCAGGCTTCAACGTGTTCATTAAGATGAAAGGGGGGAGTCGGAAATTACTGGCTAATCACATCAAATAGGCTATTGAGTTCTTTCTCGGCTTTTTGGGCGGCAACCAACGGATCTGTTCCATTGACCACAATATCTTGGAACATTTTTTCAATGATATGCTGGTTGGTTAAAACGCCGGCCTGTACGCTTGGGCCGTGTTCATAGCCAATGGCAATGCCCTTTTCAAGCGCCTGGGAGATGACCTGCTCAGCATGACTGAACTGGCTGATGACAGGATCTGCCTTGTAGCTTGGGTCATCAGAAATACCACTGATGGCTGGCAACATTCCAACAGGGACAGCCTTGAGGAACTGGATATAGCGATCCTTATCGTAGAGGGTCTTCATAAAGGCCTTGGCAACATTAGGGTGCTTGGAGGCCTTCCAAACGACCATTGGGATATTGGCTCGTTCAATGCCGGTATCTGGATCATCAGCCTTCATCTTCGGCAGTGGATAGGCATCAATATCACCCAATAACTGTGGCGAGTTGGCTTTTACCCCACCAATTTGGAAGCCTGAGTTAAAGTCAAAGGCGGTCTTGCCCTGATAGTAGAGGGTAGCTTGTTGGAGGACATTGTAATTGACCGAATCCTTGGGTGAGGTATCGTGATACATCTTAACCCAGTACTTAATGCCCTCTTGGGCCGCTGGGCTGGTTAGGTTGGCCTTGAGATCCTTGGTGAGTAAACTTTCCCCAGCACTTCTAACATAGAGGTTGAGGAAGCGGGTGGCCATAAAGTCATTGCTGCCCATAGGCACAGACAGGCCATAAACGCCATCCTTGGTCAAGGTTTTGGCCGTGGTATAGAGTTCGTCCCAGGTCTTTGGCACAGGCAGATTATGCTTGGCTAGTAAGTCCTTCCGCACCCACATGACTTGGGCATGGGAATAAAGGGGAATAGCGTAATTCTTGCCTTCCTTCGTGCCTTCATCAATGGCCCCACTGGCAAATTTATCCCGGCCAATGCTATCAATCAGGTCGTCAATGGGTTGTAGGGCCCCAAAATTAATCATCTCAATCACGTGATTAGGCAGGGCTGTACTCATATCTGGTACATTGCCTGAAGAGAGGCCAGTGGTCCACTTGGTGTAAAAGTCGTTCCAGGAAAAGGTCTCAATCTTAATTTTGACCTTAGGATGTTTACTTTCAAATTCCTTGGCAGCCTGTTGGATAACCTCTAAGCGAGGCCCCTGGGTAAAGGAATGCCAAAAGGTAATATTGCCAGCTAATTCCTGCCCTTCGGTTGGCATGGCTACATCAACTTGGGCGGCTTGGTCTTTTTCCCCACAGCCGGTCATGGCCAAACCCGCTAAGACGGGGAGGGTAAGGGTAAAGAGTTTTTTGAGTTTCATAATAGCTTCTCCTAGAGGGTTAGAGCTGGGTGAGGGATTGCTCAGTTTTCGGGTCAAAGAAGTGGGCGGTTTTCATGTCAAAGGCCAGATTGATTTCCTGCCCCATAGCAATATCTTGGCGGGAATGCACAATGGCCTTAAGGGGTTGCCCTTCAACTTCAGTGTGTAGGATATATTCTGCTCCCAGTAATTCAGCCACATTGACAGGGGCCTTGATCATGGCCTGTTGATAAACCCCTAACAGCATGGGGTCGTTGGAGATATTCTCCGGCCGAATACCGAGTACAAGCGGTTGATTTTCATAGCCTTTTTGCAAAATAAACTGGTAATAATCTTCTGGCAGGGCCAGGCGGGTTTGGCCAATCCAGAAGGCCTTATCCCGTACAATCCCTTGAATAAAGTTCATGGTAGGGGCCCCAATAAAGCCGGCGACAAAGAGGTTATTAGGGTGGTTATAGATTTCTTTAGGTGAACCAATTTGTTGCACCACACCAGCCTTCATGACCACAATGCGATCTGCCATGGTCATGGCTTCGGTTTGGTCGTGGGTAACGTAGATGGTGGTTGCCTTCAGCTTCTTATGAATGCGGATAATTTCTGCCCGCATATTGCTACGCAGCTTGGCATCTAAATTAGATAGTGGCTCATCCATGAGGAAAACCTTAGGCGAGCGTACAATGGTTCTGCCCAAAGCCACCCGCTGCCGTTGGCCACCAGATAAGGCCTTGGGCTTACGGTTAAGTAACTGCTCCAAGCCTAAAATTTGAGCGGCCTCCTTGACCTTACGATCAATCTCATCAGCAGGGAAATGCCGCAATTTGAGGGCAAAGGCCATATTGTCATAGACGGTCATGTGCGGGTAGAGGGCATAGGATTGGAAGACCATGGCAATATCACGATCCTTGGCCTCAACATCATTGACCAGAGTCTTATCAATATAAAACTCACCTGCACTGATGTCGTCTAAGCCTGCAATCATCCGCAAGGTGGTTGATTTTCCACAGCCAGAAGGGCCAACCAGGGCGATAAATTCTCTATCTTGCACCTCAAGATTAAAGTCCTGTACGGCTTCAAAGCCATTGTCATATCGCTTATAAATGTGTTTAAGGGATAATGTTGCCATAGGGTCACCTGTTAGAGAGAAAGGGCCAATAATTAGTGCTTTACAAGCTGGAAATTTAGGCACAAAATTTAGGGCATATGTCGGTGCTTAAATTATCTAGACATATGATGTCTTATTTCTTAAATAAAATCTGTGAACTACATCACAAAATGAGAAAAAAATGAAAAAATTGACTAAAAAAGAGGCCTCGTTGGTGTTGCAGGAGAAGATCACCGAGTTGATTTTTGAGCGAAATCTCAAATCAGGTGACCTAATGCCAACGGAAAATGAGCTGATTGAGCTGTTTGGTGTCAGCCGTTCTAGCCTAAGAGAAGCCATTAAGTCCTTGGAAGCCTTACATATTTTGCATATTCATCACGGCGTGGGAACCTTTGTGGGATTGTCTTCCTTAGAACCTATGGTGCGGGGCTTAAGTTTTTATGCCCAGCTTTATTTGCAAGATGATCTAAAACATATTATTGACATCTTAGATGTTAGAGAGATTTTGCAGTATGGTTTTGCCCCTATGACCCTGCCTAAAATGGATAGACATCATATCTCCAAGATCCAGGAGCTGGTGGCGATTATTGAAAAACAGGCCTTGGAGGGAAAATTTGCTGTGGAGGAAGAAAAGCAAATCCACCTACTTATCTACCAGCCCCTGCAAAACCAGCTTCTATCTCAATATCTGGATGCCTTCTGGTTGATTTACGAAAAACTGGAGGCTGTCCTGCCCAATATTCGGATTGCCCCAACTGAACTGGCCCTGCAATATCGAGAGTTGGTCGATGCAGTAGAGGCCATGGATTTAGAACGGATGCAACGGGCCATTCTTTACTATTTTCAAGGAATTAGACAATGTTTATTAGCAGGGGGAAAGGATGAATAAGCTTAAGGTTGCCCTTATTGGCTGTGGCTTTTTTGGTAAACAATTGGCAAGTAGCTTTGCCAAGGCTGGGGCAGAATTGGTGGGTTTTACTGACATCAATATGCCTTTGGCAGAAGCCCTGGCAGAAAAATATGCCACTCAGGCCTATAGCGATATGCGGGATTTATTAGAGCAGGCCCAGCCTGATTTGGTTGTTATCGCCACCTTCAACTATGCTCATAAGGTTCCGGCCCTTATGGCCCTGAAACATGACTGCCATATTTTTATTGAAACACCCTTCACCATTGACAAAAAAGAGGGCGAGGAAATTATGACTCTGGCCAAACGCAAGCAAAAGACGGTCTTTGTTGGCCACCTAGAAAGAAACTTGCCCGGTGTGCTCAAGGCCAAGCAGTTGATTGAGGAGGGCGTGCTAGGCAAGATTACCGTAGCCCGGGCCAACCGCCAACGCTGGATTGATAGCTCGCCTAATAAGCTCTGGTGGAAGAATGATGTCGCCTTAACTGGCGGGAAATTATTTAACGAAATCCACGAGCTGGATTTACTTTGCTGGCTCCTGGGTGATGTGCATTCGGTCTATGCCCAGTCCACCAACCGAGCCCACCCCGATAATCTGGACAACCACGACATCATCCAACTGCTTATGCAGTTTAAGAGTGGGGTTTTTGCTTCACTAGAAATGGGCACGGCCTACCGCCTTCATGAGTGGGGCATTGCCATTCACGGCGAACTTGGAGCTCTGGTTATTAACTTTTTCAACTCGACCATGACCCTTACCCTGGCTAACGGCCAACGCCAGCAATTCAACCTCTACGATGAATTTGAGGCCGACCTCTCCCTAAGGGAAAATGGCAAATCCATCCAACGCTACAACGAACTCAATGCCCCCGTCCCCCTCTGGCTGGGCCGGGCCGCAGAAATGGAGGCCAAGGCGGTGATTGACCATTTGACTGGTAAAAAACCTACGGTACTGGCCCAACAACCGCTAGATGCTGTGATTGTGGCCTGCGCCGCCCGGCAGTCGATTTTGGAGAAAAGGCAGGTGGAGGTTTAGCAACCGTCCCATAATGATAAAAAATGCCAATCAGTTAGCTGATTGGCATTAATTTTTAGGCACTGTTTTTTTATTCTTATAACACCATCGCCGCTACCCAGCCAAAAGCAAGAAGCGGGATATTGTAGTGTAAGAAGGTTGGTACAACTGAATCCCAAATGTGGTCGTGTTTGCCATCGGCATTAAGGCCGGATGTTGAAAACAGAAGTTATTTTATGATCCATCTGCCTGTACACCCTAAGGCACAAGAAATCATAAGTGACCCAGTTAGTGACCCAGTTACTAACTTGTTATATTTGCTTGAGCAAGAAGATTTAGGCACAGCCCAGCTCATGAAGGCGCTCAATATTAGCCACCGTAGCTATTTTAGAAAGGCTTATCTACAAGTTGGTTTAGATTTAGGTTTAATTGTGATGACCCTTCCTGATAAGCCCAATAGCCGTAACCAAAAATACCACCTAACCAGTAAGGGTAAGCAACTGTTACAGCAAGTTAAAGAGAGATAGAATAAACAAGCGGCCAGAAAAGCCAAGATTTTTGCAAAAAATCCTGATTTTCTGGCCGCTTGTTATTAGGGGCTGTCCTATCGCTTCTTACTTCAACAGCCCCTTCAAGTGTTGCTTCATCTTCTCCACCTGTTCCAAATAAAGTTGCTTGTTTTCATATTCATCCATCAAAAAATTGATGGTTTCTGACAGGGTCATTTCCATTTCTTGGGATTGTTTAGACAGGCGTTGCCAGCTGGCATAGTCCAAATCGATAGATTTTTTGCGAGTGGAAAGTTTTTCCGCATTAAAAAAACGCTTACGCCGGGCGCGGACAGACTGGCGCATCTTCTTTTTCTGCTCGGGCGTCATTTCCGCCTTGATCCACTGTTCTAATTCTTGGGGGGAATCTTGCAGGGTGGCCAAAATCTGCACCTTGAGTTCAATCAGGCTGGCTTCAGTATGCTTGGTGATGTTTTCGCCCTCACGGTGTTTTTTGAGCAGGTATTTCCACTTCCACGAGGCCTCTTGGCTTTCTAATTTTTGGTAACGCATAGCATCTCCCCTCATTTTTTTCAGCAGTATAGTCTAAATCAGGCTATAATAAATCAAATTTTTAGTATGAGGCAACCTTGTGACACTATCCCCCTTTCCTGGCAGGAGCTTAGCCTGTCCTACCCCTTTGAAACCAAGCAGGCAGGCGCTTTCTTCTTTGATTTTCAGCCCAAGGCCAAGCAGGCCCTAGACCTCTTGCAGCAGGCTCAAGCAGGTTCTCTCTTGGTGCTAAAAAGTGAAACTCTGCCAGAATTTATGAGGGAAATTGAGCAGGCCCTGGCCCCGGCCCATGTCACGCTTTTAACGGAATTTAACCGCAACGATCTCTTCGGCTATGTCCTCTACCTAGAAAAGGAAAAGCGCACCCAATATGTAGCCGGCCAATTAGACGGGCTGGATCAGGCCACCCTCATCTTAAATATCAACGCCCTGCTCTTGGACATCACCCAGTGGGACAAGCTCAAGCAGGCCCTGCTCTTTGGCCACTACCAGCCCAATATCCTTAACGGCGTGCCCAGCCTGGTTGAGCCAGTCAAAACTGCCTTTAAATTGGTCTTGGTTGGCAGTCGGGAGGATATTTCAACCCTGGCCACCTATGATGATAGCCTCTACCAATTCGCCCACTATGCGGAAGTCCAGTCCTACTTAACTTTGACTGAAGACAATATCCAGCCCTGGGCCAATTATGTCTTGCAAATGAGCCAGCGCCTGGTCCAGAAGGGGTTGAGTCAGCAAGCCCTCAACCAGCTACTCCAGGCCTATGTACGGGAAAGTGAAAGCCAACATCTGGTGTCCATTTCGCCAGCCAGCCTCAAAAAACACCTCCTGGGTCTTAAGGCCTTTTACCCTGATGTGGCCGAATTTGACGACATCAGTGCCTACTTTGCCTATTTAGAGAGCCAGGCGGCGGTGCTCAACCAATACGCCCTAGAGGACATTCTCTCCCACCAGCTCTATATTGAAACTGAGGACGAGGCAGTTGGCCAGGTCAATGGCTTGTCGGTGATTGAGTTTGACGGCGTGCCCTATTCCTTTGGCGAGCCGCTGCGGATCAGTTGCAACGTCCAATTGGGCGATGGGGAGATTAGCGACATTGAACGCAAGGTGGAGCTGGGTGGCAATATCCACTCCAAGGGGATCTTGATTGCCCAATCCTGCCTGTCCAACCTCCTGGAATTCCCTACCCAACTGCCCTTTTCGGCTTCGCTGGCCTTTGAGCAGTCCTATGGGGAAATTGACGGCGACAGCTCTTCCCTGGCCATTTTCTGTCTGCTCATGAGTGCGCTGACCAAGCTGCCTCTGCCCCAAGCCATTGCCATTACTGGCTCCATCGACCAGTTCGGCAATGTGTTGAGTGTGGGCGGGGTCAATCAGAAGATCGAGGGCTTCTTTGCCGTCTGTCAGGCTCGAGGCTTGAATGGCCAGCAAGGGGTGATTATTCCGGCGGCCTGCCTTTCCCATCTCAGCCTCAAGGCCCAAGTGATTGAAGCAGTTAAGGCTGGGCAGTTTAGGATTTGGGCGGTGGAAGACCTCTTTGAGGCGACAGAGCTGCTCTTTAAGCAACCCTTCTATGCCCAAGAAAAGGGCCAAAAGAACCTCTTTGACCTGGTGCATAAGCAGCTGGAACAGAATGATGCCGACCACACAAGCGGGGCCATTTTGGATAAAATCTACAAATGGTGGAAGGGCAAAAAGGCATAAAAAAATCCCCTTTCGGGGATTTTTTCTTGGTTAAACCAAACGCTCAGCCAGCTTCTCACCCATGCGGGTTTCCGTGCCAGCCACCAAATGATCGGCCAGTTTAACCTTGCCTTGGGGGAAGAGGTTGATAACCGTTGAACCCAGGCGGAAGGCGCCCATTTCCTCGCCTTTTTTCAGGCGAATGGCCTGCTCGCCATCGGCCGGGTAGTGCCAAACCACCACTTCTTTGGCACGAGGCGGATTAATCACGCCAGCCCAGACCGTACTTATGCTGGCGGTGATAGTGGCACCGACCAAGATCTGCACCATCGGGCCAAATTCTGTATCAAACACACAAATAACTCGTTCATTGCGGGCAAAGAGATTAGGCACATGCTGGGCCAGGAAAGGATTGACCGAGAAAAGCTCGCCCGGCACATAAATCATCTTACGCACCACCCCGTCACAAGGCATGTGTACACGGTGGTAGTCTCGAGGGGACAGGTAGGTGGTAATAAATTGACCGTTTTTGAACTGGCCTGCTAAGTCCAAATCATCCGCTAGGAGGCTTTCCAGACTAAATAAGTGGCCCTTGGCTTGCATGAGTTGATTGTCTGCAATCAGGCCCGATTCGCTGACCCTGCCATCAGCTGGCAGGCAGAGCAGGTTGTCGTCTGCAATAATGGGGCGAGCATCCGCCTTAAGCGGGCGGATAAAAAATTCGTTGAAGCTGGCATAGTCCTTGGCATCAGTCTTTTCCGCCTCGTCCAGATTGACCTGATATTGCTTGGCGAAAAGTTTAATAAAGGTGTGGGTAACAGCCCCCCATTTTTGTTCGGCCAACCAGCCTGCGGCCCGGGTCAGGGCCAGTTGGGGCAGGAGGTAGTGCAGGGCGATTTTGAGGCGCTGCATATAACTTGGGCTTGGGTAAGATTGTAACTGCATAAGATTCCTCGATAAAAAGAGCCGAATTATAGCCTAATTTGCAAGATTTTGCAGTCAATCAACCGCTTGTTGCTCGCAAAAAGGGATTTTGATGTACAATAAGCGGCTACAAGCGGTTGATTTTTGAGGAAATTTTACATGGCTCAACAGCTCTTAGACGGCGTACCCCTTACCGCCCTGTCAGGTGTGGGGGCGGCTATTGCGGAAAGGCTCTCCCGCATTGGCATTAACAATGTGCAGGATCTGCTCTTCCACCTGCCCCTGCGTTACGAGGATCGGACCCGCATTACCCCCATCATTGATGCCCGGCCTGAGAGCTTTTGCACCATTGAGGGCCTTGTGCAGATGACCGAAGTCCAGTTCGGCCGGCGGCCCATTCTCAGTACCACCCTGTCGGATGGCACCAGTAAGATCAGCCTCAAGTTCTTTAATTTCAATGCCGGCATGAAAAACAGCCTGGCCCAGGGGGTGCGGGTCAAGGCCTTTGGTGAGATCAAGCGGGGCCGCTTTATGGCCGAAATCCACCACCCAGAATACCAGATCATTCGGGGCGACCAGCCCCTGGTGCTGGCCGAGACCCTGACCCCTATTTACCCGACCACCGAAGGCCTCAAGCAGGCCTCTTTGCGTAAGCTGACCGACCAGGCCCTGGCTCTCTTGGACAAGGTGCAAGTGGCTGAACTCCTGCCTGATGAGTTTAACCCGCATAAGTACAGCCTCAAGGAGGCCCTCAAGCTCCTCCATCGTCCACCGCCGGATATTTCCTTTGAGCAGCTAGAAAAAGGCGAACACCCGGCCCAAAAACGGCTGATTTTTGAGGAACTGCTGGCCCACAACCTGGCCATGCAGGAGGTGCGGCTGGGGGTACAACAACATCAGGCAGCTCCCCTGACCTACCAAACTGATCTTAAGAGCCGTTTTCTGGCCAGCCTGCCCTTCCAGCCGACTGGGGCCCAAGTTCGGGTCACCGCCGATATTGAGCGGGATCTGGCCAGGGCCCAGCCCATGATGAGGCTGGTTCAAGGCGATGTTGGCTCGGGCAAGACCTTGGTTGCCGCCCTGGCTGCTCTTTTGGCCATTGATAACCACAAGCAGGTGGCCCTGATGGCCCCGACCGAAATCCTGGCCGAACAGCATGCCAATAATTTTGCCAACTGGCTGGCCCCCTTTGGGATTGAGGTGGGCTGGCTGGCCGGCAAGGTTAAGGGCAAGGCCCGGGAGGCCCAACTGGCGGCCATTAAAAACGGGGATGTGCAGATGATTATCGGCACCCACGCCCTCTTTCAGGACAGCGTAGAATTCGCCGACCTGGCCCTGGTGATTATTGACGAACAGCACCGCTTCGGCGTCCATCAACGCTTGACCCTGCGGGAGAAGGGGGCCAAGGGCCAGGTCTATCCCCATCAACTGATTATGACCGCCACGCCTATTCCCCGTACGCTGGCCATGACGGTCTATGCCGATTTGGACACCTCTATCATTGACCAACTGCCCCCAGGCCGTACGCCGATAACTACGGTGGCTATTTCGGAAGACAGGCGGGGGGAAATCGTCCAGCGGGTCTATCAGGCCTGTAAGAAGGAAAAACGTCAGGCCTACTGGGTCTGCACCCTGATTGATGAGTCGGAAGTCCTAGAGGCCCAGGCTGCGGCCGCCATTGCTGAAGACCTGCAACGGGCCCTGCCTGACCTGCGGATTGGCCTGGTCCACGGGCGGATGAAGCCCCAGGAAAAGCAGGCCATTATGGCCGAGTTTAAGGCAGCCAACCTAGATCTACTGGTGGCCACCACCGTGATTGAAGTAGGCGTGGACGTGCCCAATGCCAGCCTCATGATTATCGAAAACTCCGAACGCCTGGGCCTGGCCCAGCTCCACCAGCTCCGGGGCCGAGTAGGCCGGGGGCAACCGCTTCTCATTGTGTGCTTATGTACAAGCCACCGCTGGGCAAGGTTTCCTCCAAGCGGCTTCAGGTTATGCGGGACAGCCAGGACGGCTTCTATATAGCTGAAAAAGATTTAGAAATTCGTGGCACAGGGGAAATTCTGGGCACCAAACAAACGGGCATGGCGGAGTTTAAGGTGGCTGATCTGATGCGGGATCGTAAGATGATCCCTCTGGTGCAAGGCTATGCCAAGCAGATCATTCACCGAGACCAGGCTCTTGCCAAGGCCCTTATCCGCCGCTGGTTGGATAGTAAAACCATGTACACCAATGCTTAAAGCAAGGGGGGCTCTAGGGCGTGTCTTCAATTTGAAAACGAGTCGGTTTTTCGAGCAAAAAACGACAGATACGAGGAAAAAAACGCAGCCAAATAAACATTTGGCGAGTATTTTTGACGAAGTAGATGGCGAATTTTTGCCGAAAATACCGCCGTAAGCAAATTGAGGACACGCCCTAGTACAGCCCCAGTAAGAAGATATTTTTACCCTTAGATTTCCAAGTTGCTAGTTTTTATAAGGAATAACCATGACAATCTACCAAGTCCATATCGCCTACGGCTCCGAATCGGGCAATGCCCAAGCCCTGGCCACACAGCTTGCCAACCAAGATTTTCTACAAAAATACGCCCCTACCCTGGCCACGCTCAATGACACCGACCCAAGCCAGCTTGATAGCCAAACCCTGCTGGTTATTATCACCAGCTCCTTTGGTGATGGCGAGCCGCCTGCCAATGCCGAGGATTTTGCAGAAAAACTAGCAAACCTGACCGCTTGCCCCTTCCCCTATGTGCTCTTTGGCCTAGGTGATGTCACCTACGACAAGTTCTGTGGCTACAGCAAGGCCCTGCATACCCAGCTCCAAGCCAAACAGGCTCGAACCTTGATTGAGCCTGTTGAGGCCGATCTTAACTACCAAGAAATCTTCAAGCATTGGCTCCCCCTTTTGGAAGAGGCCCTGGCCAATCCGCCTGAACAGCCCCTCAGCCACCAGCTTTCCGTCCAAGTTTATGATGAAAATACTACCTTTGAGGCGGAAGTATTGGAGATTAAGCACCTGGCCCAGTCTGAGCCTGAGGTCTATCACCTGCGTTTATCCCTCAAAGACAGCGGGATCTTCTACCAGGCCGGTGATCTGATTTATGTGCGGGTGGAACAGTCCCAGAGCCTCTTGGAAGAATTTGCAAAATGGTTCCAAAATCCGACCGCTTGCGACCTCCTTCGCCACAAGGAACTGCGGCTTTTGAGCAAGAATGTCCTGCGGGATCTCAACAAAATCATGGGTTCGGCAGAGCTAAAAGACTTGCTCAAAATCTCCAATAAAAAGGCCCTGGAAAGCTACCTCTACGGCCGTGATGCCCTAGATGTCCTGCGGGATTTTGACCCAGAGAAAAAGGTGGGCTTGGCCGACTTAAGCGAGGTTTTGGCCAACCTAACCGCCCGAGCCTACTCCATCAGCTCCTGCGGCAAGACTCACCCAGACTATGTGGATCTCTGTATCCGCCACATCTATTACACTTTAGGGGAGCGCAACTACCAGGGCACAGCCAGCCACTATTTGGCCAGCCTACAAGCGGGCCAGAAAGTCCAGATTTTTGCAAAAGCCAACCCCAACTTCCGCCTGCCTGAAGCGCTTAAAAGCCCGATTGTGATGATTGGGGCCGGCACGGGCATTGCCCCGGCCATCGGCTTTTTACAATCCTTGGAAGCCCAAGGCAGCCCTGTGGCCTCTTATCTCTTCTTCGGCGAACGCCACCAGGCCAAGGATTTTCTCTATGAAGCAGAACTTGAAGCCTTTAAGGCCAAAGGCGTGCTGACGGAGCTTTTCACGGCTTTTTCCCGAGATCAGGCCGAGAAAATCTATGTCCAAGATGCCCTCAAGGCTGAGGCTGATTTGGTCTGGTCTTTGATTAAGGAAGGAGCCTACTTCTATGTTTGTGGCAGCAAGGCTATGAGCAAGGCCCTTGACGAGGCCCTGATTGAGATTGCTGACCGAGTTGGTGGCCAACCCTATGTAGATGATTTTAACAACATTGTGGCTGAACTCGTGGCAGCGGGCAGGTTGTTGAGGGATGTGTATTAGGGATCAATGATGGCGCCAGCCTCTAGGCTGGTGCCTGATATATCAAGGGTTTGTCAGCACCAGCGAGGACGCTGGCGCTATCTTTTCTGCTGCCGAAGGCGGAGGGGGGATAACCCCTAAAACCGCTGACATTTCGGACAATAAAAACTATTACGCTGGCCGATAACCTTGGCCTCAATGGTTGTGCCGCAATCACGGCATTCCTCCCCCTTGCGGCCATAAACCTGTAAGACCTGGGCGAAATAGCCTGGTTTACCATCAGGCTGGATAAAGTCTTTCAGCGTGGTGCCGCCTTGAATGATGGCCTTGGTTAGCACCTCCTTGATGACCTTAACCAGCCGTTCTGCCCTGGGCTTTGTCAGGTTTTGTGCGGCCATTTCAGGGCGGATGCCGGCCATAAAGAGGGATTCGCAGGCGTAAATATTGCCCACGCCTACCACGATAGCATTGTTCATAATAAAGTTTTTAATGGCCACGGTTTTCTTACGGCTTTGGGCGTAGAGGTAGGCGGCGTTGAAGTCGTCAGACAGGGGTTCAGGGCCTAGGCGTTGTAGGAGCGGGGAATCTTCCGTCCTCTCCACCCAAAGCCAAAAGCCGAACTTGCGGGGGTCGTTATAACGCAGCACCGTACCATTTTCGGTTACCAAATCCACATGATCGTGCTTGCCTGCAAGCGGGGCAGAAGCATCATTTTTCTGCAAAATCCCCAGCGAGCCAGACATCCCCAAATGCACCAAAATATCACCCTGATTGGTGTGGATAATCAGGTATTTGGCTCGGCGGGAGAGGCTGATAATCTTGGCTCCCTGCATCTTGGATAATTGATCGCTAACAGGCCAACGCAGCTGCTTCTGGCGAATAATAATCTGGCTGATGGTTTGGCCCACCAAATAGGGTTCTACCCCCCGCAGGCTAGTTTCAACTTCGGGTAATTCTGGCATAGGTTCTCTCATTTTGAGCTTGATTTTGAGGGCAAATACTATGCCAAAATCCCAATTTAGGCTACTATTAAGCCCTCTTTTTTACACTTAAATCACATGAACTACCAAAAACATTTCTCCCTCAGCCTCCTCCTGGCCCTTGTGGTCGGTCTGATTGGCTATTTCCTCTTTGGCTACCTGCCCTTTGACTGTGCCGATTACGCCAATTTACCTGCCCAAGCCCAGCTGCAATGCAATTCACAAGCAGTCTTAGGTGTCGGCTTTTGGCTGCCCTATGTGGCCTTTTTCTGCTTTGTCAGCATTGTGCTTTATTGGCTGGTTTACCTGACAAGCGGCTGGATTTGGGGAAAAATTTGCAAAAATAAGGATTAAGAACCATGGAAGCATTTTTACAGGGGCTCTTGCTCACTTTGGGGCTAATTGCCACCATCGGCGCCCAAAACGCCATGTTGATTAAGCAAGGGCTGCTGCGCCAGCACGTCTTTACCGTGGCCAGCCTCTTTTTTCTCTGTGATATTGTCCTGATGAGCCTGGGCGTCTATGGCCTGGGTCTCTTCTTGGCCAAATCGCCTGTGGCCAGCCTTATCTTGGCTGTGCTGGGCAGCCTCTTTTTGCTTGTCTATGGCTACCGCTCGGCCGTCAGTGCCTACAAGGGCGGCGCCTCGCTCAACACTGATGGAAGTTCGCCCAAGCAGGCCTTGGGCAAGGTCATTTCACTGGCTCTAGCCCTGACCCTGCTCAACCCCCACGTTTATTTGGACACGGTGGTCATTATCGGCGGGATTGCCGTGACCTTGAGCGAGGCCGACAAGCTCCACTTCCTCTTAGGCTGCCTGCTTTCATCTGGTCTTTGGTTTTACGGTGTGGGCTTTGGCTCCCGCCTCTTGGTGCCCTGCTTCCGCAAACCCCTTATGTGGCGTTTGCTGGACGGCTTCACCGCCCTGATTATGTGGCTGATTGCCTACTCCATGCTGGCCTACGCCTTTGATTTAATGAAGCAATTCTAAGATGGCCTTTGAAAAAATCTGCATTCTAGGCCTGGGCTATATCGGCCTGCCCACAGCCATGGCCTTTGCCTCACAAGGCTACCAAGTGCTGGGCGTGGACACCAAGCCCCAACGCCTAGCCGCCCTGGCTCAAGGCCAACTGCATTTTGTGGAAAAGGCACTTGAGCAAGCGGTGCAAAAGGTGCTGAAATCTGCAAAGTTAGACTTAAGTGAACAAGCCCAGCCTGCGGATGCCTTTGTAATTGCCGTACCAACGCCCTTGACGGCTGAACGCCAGCCCGATCTTAGCCACATTCAGTCGGCCGCCCAGATGATTGCCCCCCATTTAGCGGCAGGCAATTTGGTGGTGCTGGAATCCACCTCCCCTGTCGGCACCACCGAAAAACTGGCCGACTGGCTTCAGGCCCTGCGGCCTGATTTGCGTTTTCCCCATAGGCATACTGACCCTAACATTCACCTGGCCTACTGCCCCGAACGGGTCTTGCCCAATAATGTCATGGTGGAACTCTTTGAGAACGACCGCATTATCGGCGGCCTCTCGCCTGCCTGCACCCAGCAAGCGGTTGCACTTTACCAAATTTTTGCAAGAGGCCAATGCCTGTCCACCCAGGCCCGCACGGCCGAAATGTGCAAGCTGGCCGAAAACAGCTTCCGAGATGTCAATCTGGCCTTTGCCAACGAGCTATCCATGCTCTGCGACAAGTTGGACGTGGATGTGTGGGAGCTGACAGCGCTTGCCAACCGCCACCCTAGGGTCAATATCCTCCAGCCAGGTGCCGGCGTGGGTGGCCACTGCATTGCGGTCGATCCTTGGTTCTTGGCAGCCAGTCATCCTGAACTGACGCCCCTTATCCGCACCGCACGCCAGGTCAATGATAGCAAGCCCCAATGGGTTATCGACAAGGTCAAAGCCGCCCTGGCCGACTGTGCCGCCACCCAAAACTGCCGCTTGTCAGACCTCACCCTAGCCTGCTTTGGCCTAACCTTTAAGGCCGATATTGACGATCTAAGAGAAAGCCCCGCCCTGGCCATCGCCCAACGCCTCAGCCACTGGCACCCAGGCAAAACCCTGGTGGTTGAACCCCATATCACCCAACTGCCTCAAGGGCTAAAGGCAAAACTAAGCCCTGCGGAAAAAGCCCTGAAAGAAGCGGATGTGGTGGTGCTTTTGGTAGAACATCAGGCCTTTTTAGGCCTCAAGCCAGATCAGCAATGGGTGGTGGATGTGAAGGGGGTTTGGTCTCATCTTGAAACCTAGGGGCTATTGATAATTAACTTAAAGATAATTACCCCCCTCCGCCTTCGGCACCTCCCCCGCAAGCGGGTGGAGGGAAGTTTTTCATCAATATTTTGCATAACTTTCGCTCCCTCCGCTTTCGGGGGAGCTGCCCAAAGGGCTGAGGGGGGAAGATCAACAGACCTTAGGCTTGCCTATCCTCCAAATTTTGCTATTATCCCCCTTTCATCATCCCCAACCCTTTTTCATCATGAAGCCCATATTCCTCGAACTGCGTCACCTCAAAACCCTGATTGCCCTTAAAGAGAGCGGCAGTGTGTCGCTGGCGGCCAAGCGGGTGCATTTGACCCAGTCGGCCCTGTCCCACCAAATTAAGCTCCTGGAAGATCAGTATGAACTGACCCTCTTTGAACGCAAGACCCAGCCCCTGCACTTTACGGCAGCGGGCGAGCGGCTTATCAAGCTGGCCTATGATATTTTGCCCAAGGTGGTGGAGGCCGAGCTGGACTTGGCTCGGGTTAAGTATGGCGAGGTGGGCGAGCTGCGGATTGCGGTGGAGTGCCACACCTGTTTTGACTGGCTCATGCCAGCCATGGACACCTTCCGCCAGAACTGGCCCTTGGTAGAGTTGGACATCGTTTCAGGCTTCCACACCGACACGGTCGGCCTGCTCCTGACCCATCGGGCTGACTGGGCCGTGGTGTCTGAAATGGAGGAGGTGGCCGGCATCCGCTACCAGCCCCTGTTTTCCTATGAGATGGTCGGCATCTGCTCCAAGGATCACCCGCTGGCTGGAAAGGAAGTCTGGCAGGCCGAGGACTTCCGTGACCAAACCCTGATTACCTACCCCGTGCCAGATGATATGTTAGACCTCTTGCGTAAGGTCTTGCACCCTGCGGGCATCAACCCCACCCGCCGCACCAGCGAGCTAACCATCGCCATTATCCAGCTTGTGGCCAGCAAACGGGGCGTGGCGGCCCTGCCTTATTGGGCGGTCAAGCCCTATTTGGAGCGGGGCTATGTGGTGGCCCGCAAGATTACCAGCCAGGGCCTCTACAGCAACCTCTACGGCGCCATGCGGGAGGCGGACGCCCACACGGCCTACTTGGAAGACTTCCACAGCACGGTCAAATCGCAAAGTTTCGCCACCCTGCCTGATCTCTTGGTGCTTTAAATGGAGATGGTTTATCAGCCCCTCATTTGGGAAAGTGACTTCTTCCAACGGCCGCTTGTGGAGGCCCGCTTTGGCTTACAAGAGGTGGGAAATCCCCCAAAATTTGCAATGGCTCAAATCAAAATCCCTGCCGCCGACCAAGCCAAGATCCAGCTGGCTCAAGCCCAGGGCTTTAATTTTGTGATGGGCCAGGTTTGCTTTGAGCTGACACTTGCAAAAAAACCGCCCCTTTCGACCGCTTGCAAGGCAGAGGAGGCCGATTTACCTGCCCTGCTTGAGGGCTTCTCCACCGCCTTTGCCGGCAGCCGTTTCTGCCCGCCCTATTTTTCAGGGGCAGAAAACCAGCGTTTTTATGCCAAATGGCTGGAAAATGCAGTCAAGGGCCAATTTGATGATGAATGCTGGCTCATCAAGCAAGGCCGCCAAATTCAGGGCCTGATCAGCTGGAAGAGGGAAGAAGATCACTGCCGCATTGGCCTCTTGGCGGTTGCCCCTGCCTTTCAAGGCCAGGGCTTGGGCCAGGCCTTGTTGGAACTGGCCGCCCAGCAAACAGGCCTGCCGCTTCACATCACCACCCAGCAACACAACCTGCCCGCCATCAGGCTTTATGAAAAACTGGGCGGGCGGCTGATTTCAAGCCATTATTGGTTTTATAAGGTTGAAAAATATGATCCCCTTTAACCAACCGCCCCTGGTCGGCACTGAACTTGAACACCTGCAAGCCGCCATGGCTTCAGGCCAGCTGGCTGGCAACGGTGCCTACACCCAGCGCTGTGAAGCCTGGTTGGAAGCTCATTTGGGCGTTAAAAAAGCCCTGCTGACCCCCTCCTGCACGGCAGCCCTAGAAATGGCCGCCCTCCTGCTGCATATTCAGCCAGGCGATGAGGTGATTATGCCCAGCTACACCTTTGTGTCCACGGCCAATGCCTTTGCCCTGCGGGGGGCTAAAATTGTTTTTGTCGATATTAAGCCCAACAGCCTCAACCTTGATGAAAATCTGGTTGAAGCAGCCATCACCCCCCGCACCAAGGCCATTGTGGTGGTGCATTATGCAGGAGTATCTTGTGAAATGGCAGCTATCATGGCTCTAGCCCAACGTTATGGTTTAAGCGTGGTTGAAGATGCCGCCCAGGCCCTTGGGGCAACCTATCAGGGCAGGCCACTTGGTTCCATCGGCCATATAGGCTGTTTGAGCTTTCACGAAACCAAGAACATCAGCGCAGGCGGCGAGGGTGGGGCGCTTTTACTTAATGTCGAGAACTTCATCGAACCTGCTGAGATCATCCGTGAAAAAGGCACCAACCGCAGCCAATTCTTCCGCAAACAGGTGGACAAATATCGCTGGCAGGCCCTCGGTTCCAGCTATCTCATGTCCGAACTGCAAGCCGCCTACCTCTATGCCCAGCTACAAGCCCTGGATCAGATCCAGACCAGACGGCAGGCCATCTATTTGCAATATTTGGCCGCTTTTCAACCGCTTGCAGACCAAGGATTAGTTGAGTTGCCCCAAGATATGGCCAATGCCCATATTTTCTACCTCAAACTGGCCGACCTAGCTCAACGCACGGCCTTAATCGAACATCTCAAAGCCCAAGGCATCTTGGCCGTTTTCCACTATATCCCGCTCCACACCAGCCCCGCAGGCCAGGCCTTGGGCCGCTTTCACGGGCAGGACAACGTCACCACACGAGAAAGCGAAAGATTGGTACGCTTACCGCTTTTTTATAATATGGCCGATGAGCAGGTGGCCAGGGTAATAGAGGCCGTGGGCGATTTTTTTAGGGTATAATGGGCTGACTTTACTTTATATTGATTGCTATGCAAAACTTTATCCAAACCGCCAACCAATTTGGCCAGGCCAGACGGCCTTTTTTCTTTTTAATTGATTTTGAGCAGCAAAAACCGCTGATTTTGCCCCTTGAGGAAGCCCATGCAAGCGGGTTGTTTTTCGACTTTTTTTGCAAATCTAATATTAAAAACCCAGCGATTAATAAGCCCTTTGAATTTTCAGCCCAGCCTATTTCTTTTGAAACCTATCAAAAGGGTTTTGAATTGGTTAAACATCAAATTCAGTTGGGCAATTCTTATTTATTAAATTTAACCTACCCAACTCAAATTAATACTAACTATAACTTGGAAGAGCTTTTTTTTGCAGCTCAAGCCAAATATAAACTCTATTTAAAAGATAAGTTTGTGTGTTTTTCGCCTGAGTGTTTTGTGCGTATTCAGGAAAATAAAATCTATTCCTACCCTATGAAGGGCACCATTAACGCCAATCTGGAAAATGCCCAGGACAGGCTTTTAAATTCCGACAAGGAATGTCGGGAACATAATACCATTGTGGATTTAATTCGAAATGATTTGGCTTTGGTGGCAGAAAAGATTGAAGTTACCCAATACCGCTATGTGGAAGAAGTCAAAACCCATCGGGGGGCGATTTTGCAAACCAGCTCGGAAATTTGCGGGCAACTCAAGCAAGATTGGCAGGCGGAAGTCGGTTCTATGCTGGCCAAGCTCCTGCCTGCGGGGTCTATCAGCGGGGCGCCCAAGGTCAAGACGGTGGAGATTATCCAAGCGGCCGAAGGGCTGGAGCGAGGCTATTACACGGGCGTGTTTGGCTATTTTGATGGCGACAGCCTGGAAAGTGCCGTGGCCATTCGCTACATTGAGCAAAGCGCAGACGGGCTAATTTTTAGAAGCGGCGGCGGGATTACCCACCAAAGCGAGCTGGAAACAGAATATCAAGAAATTTTGGAGAAGGTTTATGTGCCGATTTCCTCTTTTTGAAACCCTGGCCATTATGGATGGGCAGGTGCAAAACCTGGCCTATCATCAGGCTCGATTAAATCAAGCCCTCAAGGATTATTTTAAAACGGAAAATCACTTAGACCTAGGCCAGATAATTCATGTACCAGCGGAATTTAAACAGGGCAAGGTTCGATGCCGTGTGGATTATAATGATCAAGAATATGAGATCAATTTTTACCCTTATTCCCCCCGCAAACTTGAGCGCTTTAAATGCGTTTATACTCAAGATTTGGATTATGCCTTTAAATATAGCGACAGGCGTGCTTTAGAACAATTAAAAGAGCCAGATTGTGATGAGGTCATTATTATTAACAAGGGCTTTGTTAGCGACTGCACCATCGGCAATTTGCTCTTTTTAAAGGCAGGCGTTTGGTATAGCCCCGCCACTTATTTGCTCAAGGGCACGCAATTAAGCCGCCTCTTGGCAGAAAAACAGGTGGTACTGACCCCTATTCGGGAAGAAGATTTAGCCCAATATGAAAAAATCATGATGGTCAATGCCCTTAATCCCTTCGACCTTTCTCGGGCGGTTGCGTTGGAATTATAGTGGAAATTTGCTAAAATCCCCTCCCTTACGATGTTAGAGGAAACCTATGAGCCAGATCTCACCCGAAGCCCAAAGCGTGCGCCAAGCCTTGCTAGAAAAGGGCATTGAAACCCCAACTCTTGTGCCTAAAAAAGACAAGGATGCCCGCCGTGCCGAAATCCAGCAGCATTTTCAAGCCGTGCTGGAGCTTTTAGGCCTGGATCTGCGTGACGACAGCCTGGAGGAAACCCCCACCGCCTGGCCAAGATGTATGTGGATGAGATCTTCAGCGGCCTAGACTATGCCACCTTCCCTAAAATCACCAAAATTCAAAACCGCATGAAGGTCAGCGAAATGGTCTTGGTGGACGATATTACCCTCACCAGCACCTGCGAACACCATTTCGTGACCATTGATGGCAAGGTGGCCGTGGCCTACTATCCTAAGGACTGGGTTATTGGCCTGTCTAAAATCAACCGTGTGGTTCAGTTTTTTGCCCAACGCCCACAGGTTCAGGAACGCTTCACCGAGCAAATCCTGACTGCCTTCCAAACCATTTTAGAAACCCAAGATGTGGCCGTTTATGTCAAAGCCACCCACTTCTGCGTTAAATGCCGTGGAGTCAAGGACACCAACAGCCAAACCATCACCTCCGCTTTCGGCGGCGTCTTCCTGGAAGACAGGGACACCCGCAAGGAGTTTTTGGGCTTGATCAACCGCTAACAAGCGGGTTAAAAAGCCGAATTTCTTGCAAAAAAAGTGGGCCAAGCCCACTTTTTTATTATATAGCCAAACACAGCCTGATTATATGAAAACCGCCCGATTTTACGGGCGGATTGTTATGGCACTTTTTCTTATAAGACCATCGCCGCTACCCAACCAAAAGCAAGAAGCGGGATATTGTAGTGTAAGAAGGTTGGTACAACTGAATCCCAAATGTGGTCGTGTTTGCCGTCGGCATTAAGGCCGGAGGTTGGGCCCAGTGTTGAGTCAGAAGCCGGTGAGCCTGCATCGCCTAGGGCCGCGGCCACGCCGATAATGGAGACGGTGGCAAGCGGTGAGAAACCGAAGGAAATACACAAAGGCACATAGATGGAGGCAATCACTGGCACGGTGGAGAAGGAAGAGCCAATGCCCATGGTGATAAAGAGGCCGACTAAAAGCATAAGGAAGGCTGCTAAGCCCTTGTTACCCTCGCCGATAGCGCCGCTGAAACTTTGCACCAACTCCGGCACGCCACCCGTGGCCTTAACTACGGTTGCATAGCCTGAAGCCGCAATCATGACAAAGCCAATCATAGCCATGAGGCGCAGGCCGTCTTGGAAGATGTCGTTACTTTGTTTGAGCTTGAAGATGCCGCCTAGAGCAAAGATGGTCAAGCCCACAATCCCGCCCAGTACAGTTGAATTAAAGCCTAATTGCACAAAACAGGTGGCCAGAATAGCTGCCACGCTCACACCAATGTGGAAGGGTTTAACACTGGCCACACGGGCTTCAATGTCGTCTGCGGTTGGCTCTGGGCTGTTTTCAGCATAGTTGCGGGGTTTGCGGTAGGTCACGAAGAAGGCGAATAAAAGGCCTAAGATCATGCCCGCAACAGGAATCAGCATGGCTTGGGAGACTTGGGCGGTGCTGGTGGCAATCCCGAAGGCCTGGCCGGCTTCGTTGATGTTTTTCACCAAGATGCTCTCAATAAAGATTTGTCCGAAACCCGCTGGGATAATCATATAGGTGGCGGTTAAACCAAAGGTTAGGGCGCAGGCCACGGCACGGCGGTCGATCTTAAGCTGGTTCATGACACTTAAGAGCGGTGGCACAACGATTGGGATAAAGGCAATGTGGACAGGAATGACGTTTTGGGAGGACATGGCAAAGGCGACAAGGACGAATAAGACGAAATACTTAAACCAGAAAACCGAGCGGCCTGATGGGCGTTTGCCAAAACTTTGGATGACCTTGTAGGCCAAGAGATCGGTCACGCCTGAACGGGAAAGGGCCACGGCAAAAGCACCTAATACGGCATAGTTCATGGCTGTTTCTGCTCCGCCGCCTAGGCCGCCTGTGAAGGTGCTGACGGTTTTACTTAAGGCCTCGCTTAAGCCCATATTATCCACACCGTAGAAGCCCAAGAGGCCGCAGGTGAGGGCAGAAATAATCAGTGCCAAGACCACGTTTATGCGTAATAAACTTAAGACCAATAGCACGATAATTGAAATCACAACTTCGTTGCTTAACATAGATTTCTCCTAAATAGAACACGAAAAATAAACATAAAAAAAACCTCTTAGAAGAGCGCTTCCAAGAGGCAAATATATGAGGTTTTTATGTATTAACAGCCACCTATACCGCTTGGAAGATCTTCCAAGCACTACCAATCGCCCGAAAGATTATTTGGGGTGATGATGGCGGTGATGGTGTAGGTTTGCTGTAAATGACATAAAGGTTCTTATAAATAAAATATGAACGTGGCTAAAGGTAAAGATTTTCGGATTTTTTTGCAATAGATTTTTTACAAAAAATTTTCAAACGCTGTTTTATTGAGCAATCTCTGTCAGTTTTTATGGTGCCGACAAGCGGGTGCATTTGGCCAAAAATCTGCAAACAGGATTTTTTATGGATGAATTGATATTTTTTGATGATAAAACCCAATAAAAAAGCACAATAATGGCCTGGTTGTTTTTCATTATACTCATTAAGGAGAAATTATGTTTAAAGATTGGAAGGCCCATACAGCAGAAGTCAAACAAGCCTTTGGCCAGCTAGGCAAAAACCACCCTAAAATGCTACAGGCCTATATGTCGCTTGACCAAGCCGCGGCAGCCGAAGCCCTTGATAAGAAAACCCGTGAGCTGATTGCCCTGGCCGTGGCCATTACCACCCGCTGCGAAAGCTGCATTAGCGTACACGCTGCTGAAGCAGCCAAGGCGGGCGCAAGCGAGAGCGAAATTGCAGGGGCGCTGGCCACGGCCATCAGCCTCAATGCGGGGGCGGCCTACACCTACGCCCTGCGGGCTTTAGAAGCGGTTGAGGTGCAAAAATGATGAAAAAATGCTTGGCTCTTATCGCCCTAGGCCTTGGCACGGCCTTTTCCCTGCCAAGCCTAGCCCAGACAGAAAGCAAGGTTCAGCAAGTCCAGCCCCAAGAACAGGGGATTTGGATTGATGTGCGCAGTCCAGAGGAATTTAGCCAGGGCCATTTAAGTGGCGCGATCAATATTCCCCACAACCAGATTGCAGAGAAGATTTCCCAGCTCACAGACGACAAATCTGCCCCCATTCACCTCTACTGCCGCAGCGGCAGACGGGCTGAAGAGGCGCTCGGTCAGTTGAAGGCCATGGGCTATACCAATCTGACCAATCACGGTGGTTATCAAGATTTGCTTGAAAAGGGCTATAAATAAAAAATACCCGAGATAAAAAATGCCCGCTTGTGCGGGCATTTTTGTCTTGTTTAGCCTAGGCTCACAAATTACATAGTAACTTGTTTAGAACCTTGTACTTGTACTTCTACACGACGGTCTGGGGCTAAGCAAGCGATAAGGGCTTTACGGCCTTTAACGGCATCACAAGTGTTGCCAGTTACTGGGTTTGCTTTACCGTAACCTACTGCAGTTAAGTTAGCTGGGTTCACACCTTTAGAAACTAAGTAGTTAGCTACTGTTTCTGCACGACGTTGTGAAAGGGCTAGGTTTGGTGCATCTTTACCGATACGGTCTGTATAACCGTTAACTTGTACAGCTGGATCAGCTAGGCCTAAACCTTGGATTTCGTTATAAGCACCGTCTAAAGCGTTAGCTGCTTCAGGTTTTAAGTTAGATTTGCCGAAAGCAAATAATACGTCAGAGCTGAAAGCGAAGTTTTTGGTTACAACTTCAGGGGCAACTACTGGCGCAGCACCTTGGCCGAAGCGGTAAACTAGACCAGCAGATACAGAGTGAATATCTGGGCTGTATTCAGTACCACGATATTCACCATCTGCTTTACGGATAGCTTTATCTAAATTACCCACACGGTTAACGTATTGGTATTCAACACGGGCAGCTAAAGAATCAGTTAAAGCGTACTCAAGACCACCACCTAAAGTTAAAGATGGTTTTAATACGTGTGCTTTAGCACGACCACCTTCAACGTTTTCATCACGCTCCCAGTAATCATTACGGATTAAGGCAACACCTACTTTAGCGTAAGCATCTAAGCCTGGAGCAACTTCATAGCTTGGTTTTAAGCTAAAGTGGGCACCGTGAGCAACATGTTTAGCTGCACGCTCTTCTTTACCTTCTTCGTTAGTTTCGTTACCACGAACACGACCAAAGTAGTCGTAGCCTAATTCAGCAGCTAAGCCAAAGTTGTTTTGGTTAAGGATTTGGTAACCACCAAATACACCGTAAGTTACAGAGTTACGGTTGATACCGTATGCACCTTCTTTTTTAGCATCAAATTGAGTTAAACCATCGTGGAATGATGCCCAACCCGCTTTCGCACCCACATAGAAAGTGTTTTGTTGTGGTGCTGCGAAGGCAGATGCTGCTAAACCTGAAATTGCTAATGCAACTAATGTTTTTTTCATTTGTTGAAGTTCCTTTTTTAGAAAAAACCAACTCTTTAATTCGGGATGAATTAAAGGACGAACTCTTGAAACCTCAAGAGGATTTATTCACCTGCCATTCTAAAAGCCCCTAGATAAAAAGTAAACCTTAAAATCCAATTATTGGACAAAAAAAAGCCTACTTTTACAGTAGGCTTAATTTAATTTACAATTCTTGTTACTTTTTATTACATAGTAACTTGTTTAGAACCTTGTACTTGAACTTCTACACGACGGTCTGGGGCTAAGCAAGCGATAAGGGCTTTACGGCCTTTAACGGCATCACAAGTGTTGCCAGTTACTGGGTTTGCTTTACCGTAACCTACTGCAGTTAAGTTAGCTGGGTTCACACCTTTAGAAACTAAGTAGTTAGCTACTGTTTCTGCACGACGTTGTGAAAGGGCTAGGTTTGGCGCATCTTTACCGATACGGTCAGTATAACCATTTACTTGCACAGCTGGATCAGCTAGGCCTAAACCTTGGATTTCGTTGTAAGCACCGTCTAAAGCGTTAGCCGCTTCTGGACGAAGGTTAGATTTACCGAAGGCAAATAGTACGTCAGAGCTGAAAGCGAAGTTTTTGGTTACAACTTCAGGAGCCGCTACTGGTGCAGCACCTTGACCGAAGCGGTAGGTAATACCTGCTTGTACAGATTGTAGATCTGGACGGTAGTCAGTTGCACCAATCTTAGATAAGGTTGGCTCGCCTGCTTTACCTACGTTGTTTAACCATTGCCATTCAACGTGTGCAGCAAGAGCTGGAGTGATTGCGTACTCAACACCCGCGCCGAATAGGGCTGAAGTTTGGAAGCGTTTTGTATAGCTTTTCTCGTAGGTATCGATA
The DNA here is from genome assembly GCA_012221805.1 of Pasteurellaceae bacterium RH1A. Taxonomy (NCBI): domain Bacteria; kingdom Pseudomonadati; phylum Pseudomonadota; class Gammaproteobacteria; order Pasteurellales; family Pasteurellaceae; species Pasteurellaceae bacterium RH1A. The sequence continues at coordinate 140,680 of CP015195.1, forward strand.
TCTACAGTTTTATATTTGTTGTTTACTAATGCAACACCGGCACGAGCAAAAACATCTAAGTCAGCAAGGACTGGGTAGCTTGCTTTTAAGCTAACGTGAGCACCGTGAGCGCGGTGGGCGAAAGTTTGTTTTTCTTTCACGCTGGCTGGTTGGTGACCACGTACACGACCGAAGAAGTCGTAACCCACTTCAGTTGCTAAACCAAAGTGTTGAGTGTTAAGGATTTGGTAACCCACGAATGCACCGTAAGTTACGGTGTTTTTGTTAATACCGTAAGTATCTGTGCCATTGTATTTTGAGTCTAATTGTTTAAGACCATCGTGAAATGATCCCCAACCCGCTTTTGCACCCACGTAGAAAGTATTTGCTTGTGGAGCAGCAAATGCTGAAGCTGCTAAACCAGATACTGCTAATGCAACTAATGTTTTTTTCATTATGATGATCCTCATTTTTATCATCTAAAAAGATTAAATTCCAACCCCAAGTGAGGGCCAGACCTTAAAAATAGGTTATCTGCTAACCTAACGCTTTTTTAGTCTAAAAAAAAAAATACATAAAGGCAAGTTGAACTTTTGTAAAAAAGCGTAATCTTTATCTAATATCCTTACATAAAAGCCCCATTTTCCGCTTAATTCCACCGCAATTTCTTGTTAATATTCTCCTGTGATTATCTTCTCTTTTATTATAAAAATATGCTACCAAGACTTGCAAACACCCCTGATCTTTCACCCCTTGTTGAAAGCTATCTAAACCAACTTAAACCCCAGTTTAGAGGCGATATAGCCTCCAGCTACGCCGACCGCCTCTCGCTTGCCACCGACAACAGCGTCTACCAGCAACTCCCCCAAGCCATTCTTTTTCCTAAATCGGTTGAGGACGTGCTTGCTTTAACCCAACTTGCCAACCAGCCGGACTTCCAAGGTCTCACCTTCACCCCTCGGGGCGGGGGCACGGGCACCAATGGCCAATCGCTTAATAACAATATTATTGTCGATCTCTCCCGCCACATGAACCAGATCTTAGAACTTAATGTAGAAGAGCGTTGGGTGCGGGTGCAGGCTGGTGTGGTCAAGGATCAACTCAACCAATATCTTAAACCCCATGGGCTTTTCTTCTCGCCTGAGCTCTCCACCAGCAATCGAGCCACTCTGGGTGGCATGATAAATACGGACGCTTCCGGCCAAGGCTCGCTCCAATATGGCAAGACTTCCGATCATATTCTGGCCCTCAAATCTGTGCTCATCAATGGGGAGCTGCTGGAAACCCAAGCGGTTAAAACCGAGGATTTTTCTGCAAATTTAGACAGCCTGCCACTCTCACCGCTAGGCAAAAAATTACACACCGAGATTTTCAGCCGCACCAAGGCCCTGCGGCCGACTGTCTTAAGCGAACTGCCCCAGCTCAACCGCTTCCTCACTGGCTACGATCTGAAAAATGTCTTTAAGGATGATCTCAGCGAATTTAACCTGACCCGAATTTTAACCGGCTCTGAAGGCTCTCTGGCCTTTATTTGTGAGGCCAAGCTCAACCTCCTGCCCATTCCCAAATTCCGCACCCTGATTAACATTAAGTATAACTCCTTTGATGCCGCCCTGCGGTCTGCCCCTCTTATGTTGGAGGCCAAGGCGCTTTCAGTCGAAACCGTGGACTCCAAGGTGCTGAATCTGGCCAAGCAGGATATTATCTGGCATTCGGTTTCCGATCTCTTAAAAGAAGAGGAGGCCAACCCGATTTTAGGGATTAACATTGTGGAATATGCTTCCAACAATCAGGAAGAAATTGAGGCCCAAGTCCAAACCCTTTGCCAAAATTTAGATGAAAAAATTGCCCAGGGAGAAGGGGGGATTATTGGCTACCAGACCTGTACCGAATTGGCTTCGATTGAGAAAATCTACGCCATGCGGAAGAAGGCGGTGGGGCTGTTAGGTAATGCCCAGGGCTGGGCCAAGCCTATTGCCTTTGTGGAAGACACCTGCGTGCCGCCGGAACACCTGGCCGACTACATCAGCGAATTTCGTCAGCTCCTAGACAGCCATAACCTAGCCTACGGTATGTTCGGCCATGTGGATGCCGGCGTGCTCCACGTCCGCCCGGCCCTGGACTTATGCGACCATGAGCAGGTACAAACCTTCAAGGCCATTTCCGATCAGGTAGTAGAACTGACCGCCAAATACGGCGGCCTGATTTGGGGGGAGCACGGCAAGGGCATGCGTTCCTACTATGGCGAGCGTTTCTTTGGCCCAACCCTTTGGAAGGAACTGCGTTATATCAAGGGGCTTTTCGACCCCCATAACCGCCTCAACCCGGGTAAGATCTGCACGCCGCTAGAAAGCGACCATCAACTCTACCCTATCGATAGCCCTATGCGGGCCGATTTCGACCGGCAAATTCCCCTTACCGTACGGGAAGAATTTAAGGGGGCCATGAGTTGCAACGGCAATGGGCTTTGCTTTAATTTTGATGTGCATAGTGCCATGTGCCCTTCCATGAAGGTGTCGGGCAACCGCCTCTTTTCACCCAAGGGTCGGGCCACCCTGATTCGGGAGTGGTTAAGATTGCTGGCAGAGCAGAATGTGAAGCCAGATGATCTGCTCTTCAAACCTCAGGAAAAATCCGCTAAGTTGGTCGATTTTGTAGCCAAAATCCGCCATCAGTGGCGAAAGGGCAAGGATTATGATTTCTCCCACGAGGTCAAGGCTGCCATGGATACCTGCCTGGCTTGTAAGGCCTGTGCCAGCCAGTGCCCAATTAAGATTGATGTGCCGACCTTCCGTTCACAGTTTAATGACCTCTATCATCGCCGCTATTTCCGCCCAGCCAAGGACTATGTGGTGGGCAATCTGGAATTTGTCGCCCCATTGATGGCCAAAGCTCCCCGCTTTTTTAACTTCTTCAGCACGAATAACCTGGCTGAAAAAATCGCCAATAAGACCATCGGTATGACCTACCTGCCCGCCCTATCTGTGCCTAACTTAGCACAAGAGCTGGTACAAATCGGCTACCGAGGTTCAAGTCTTGAAGAACTGGAAAAAGAGGCGGCAAACGGTACAAAATCGGACGATTTTTGCAAGACCGTCCTGGTGGTGCAGGATCCCTTTACCTCCTATTATGATGCAAAAGTGGTGGCGGATTTCGTCCAGCTCTGCCAGAAACTAGGCTTTAGACCGGTCGTCCTGCCCTTCAAGCCTAATGGCAAGGCCCTGCATGTTAAGGGCTTCCTCAACCGCTTCGCCAAAACTGCCCAAGATCAGGCGGATTTCTTAAGCCGTGTGGCCAAGCTAGGCCTGCCTATGGTGGGAATCGATCCAGCTCTGGTGCTGATTTATCGGGATGAATACAAGCTCATCCTCAAGGAAAAACGGGGGATTTCCAGGTTCTTTTAGCCCATGAATGGCTAACCCAAGAACTCAAGGCTGGCCGCTTGGAGGCTTGCAAAAAAACGGCCCAAACTGACCGCTTGCCTTGGCACCTCTTTGCCCACTGTACCGAAGCCACCGCCCTACCTGGCAGCCCAGGCCAATGGCAGGCCATCTTTGCTCATTTTGGTGAGAAGTTGACAAACGAAAGTGTGGGCTGTTGCGGCATGGCCGGAACCTTTGGGCATGAAGTGGCAAGGCAGGAGATGTCCAAGGCCATTTATCGCCAATCTTGGCAGGTTAAATTAACGAATAAAAATTTGGAACGCTGCCTAGCCACAGGCTATTCCTGCCGCTGCCAGGTTAAACGCATGGAGCAAACCGCCATCAAGCACCCTGTCCAGGCCCTCTTGGAACTGGTCAGTTAGACTGAAGATGGCTTAGGTGATCCTTGATAAGGTTGATAAAGGCCGGCCCGAAGCGTTCTAATTTCCGCTCGCCCACCCCGTTGATGTCCAGCATGGCTGCACGGTTGGTGGGCATAAATTCGGCCATTTCTTGAAGGGTGGCATCGTTAAAGACCACATAGGGCGGGATATTTTCCTTGTCGGCAATCTGCTTACGCAGGAAACGCAGGCGGGCAAAGAGATCCTTGTCGTAACGCTGGCTGGCCTGTTTTTGCAGAAAGCCACTGGCCGAGGATAGCTTGAGCCTCGGTTGAGCCAGCTCCAGCGGCACTTCTGCCCTCAGCACAGGGCGGGCACTTTCGGTTAATTGCAGGGCCGAATGATAGACAATGTTCTGCTGGATCAGCCCCAAATGAATGAGCTGGCGGGTCACGCTGACCCAATAGTCCTGGCTCTTGTCCTTGCCAATCCCATATACAGAAAGCTGATCGTGCTGGAAGTCCCGAATCTTCTGGTTATTCAGCCCCCGCAAGACCCCAATCACATGATGGAGACCAAAAGTTTGGCCGGTACGGTAAATGACCGACATGACCTTTTGGGCATCCACCAACCCATCATATTTTTTAGGTGGATCCAGACAAATATCGCAGTTCTTGCAGGGTTCTTGGCGGTGTTCACCAAAATAATTGAGCAGAACCAGGCGGCGGCAGGTTTGGGATTCGGCAAAGGCCCCGATGGCCTGGAGCTTGTGCTGTTCAATCTGGCGTTGTTCGCTTTCAGGCTTTTCCAAAAGCACCTTGTAGAGCCAGCCATAATCGCTAGGGTCGTAAAAAAGCACGGCTTCGGCTGGTAGATCGTCCCGTCCAGCCCGGCCGGTTTCTTGGTAGTAGGACTCAATGCTGCGGGGCAGGTCGAAATGCACCACAAAACGAACGTTGGACTTGTTGATCCCCATGCCAAAGGCGATGGTGGCCACCACCACCTGAATGTTATCCCGCTGAAAGGCGTTCTGAACCGTTTCCCGCTGCTCGACTGACATCCCTGCATGATAGCCCATAACCGCCACTCTTCTTGCCGCCAGCTTTTCGGTAATTTCCTCCACCTTCTTGCGGCTGTTGCAATAGACAATCCCGCTCTTGCCCTTTTGGGCCAGAATAAACTTGGCCAACTGCTCCATGGGCTTGAATTTTTCCTGCACCGTGTAGCGGATATTTGGCCGATCAAAGCTACCCAAATAGGTGTGCGGGTTTTGTAGCTGGAGGTGCTGGATAATATCGGCCCGGGTGGTTGGGTCGGCTGTGGCCGTCAGGGCCATGAGGGGCACATTGGGGAAGTGCTGACGCAGGCGGCCGATCAGGGTATATTCAGGGCGGAAATCATGGCCCCACTGGGACACGCAATGGGCTTCGTCCACTGCAATCAGGCTGATCTTACAGCGGGAAATAAAGTAGCCGAAGTTGCTGGTCATGACCTTTTCAGGCGAGAGGTAGAGCAGTTTAAGCTGGCCGCTCAGGGCCTTTTGCTCGACCTGGCGCTGCTCTTCAAAGGTCTGGCTGGAATTGAGGTAGGCCGCTTCTATACCGTTGGCTAAAAGCTGATCGACCTGATCCTTCATCAGCGAAATCAGGGGAGAAATGACCAGGGTCAATCCCTCTAAGCAGAGGGCCGGCACCTGATAACAGAGGGACTTACCACCGCCCGTGGTCATAATAACCAAGCAATCCTGGCCATGCAAAACCGCCTCGATCACTTGTTCTTGACCTTGGCGGAAATGCTGGTAACCAAAGATTTGGTTAAGGATGTCTTTGGGTTGGTGGATAGTGGGTTGCACGGAGATCCTTGGGAATTTGAGGCGGATAGCACCAGCCTCCAGGCTGGTGCTAATCAGGCACAAGCGTGGACGCTTGCGCCATCGTTACAAGGTAATACAAGCGGTTGAAATTTTGCAACTTTTTGCAAAAATCTGCCCGCTTGTTAGGCTAGCTCTACCACTTCACCATGTTTTTCGGTTGCCTCACGGAAGTAAGCACTGAAAGGACGCTGATCCTTGGTGCCCAGCCAGTCTCCATCACGATAGACAAAGTGGAAGGCTCCTAGCTTGCTGGATAGCCACATCTCCCGCATGGCTTCCTGTTTGTTGATAACGACTTGGGAGCGGTCAGGGAAAACCAGGGTCATCACAGAACCTTGGACTTCGCAATCGATGTCTGCACCTTGTTCGTCTAGAGCATCTTCAATGGTTTGCCAGGCCTCATTGACAGCCTGATGAAATTCTACTGGGGTCATTTTCTTCTCTCTATAAGCTAGGTAAATCACTCATGGCCCAACGGGGCTTAACTTGGACGCTTAGGTCGGTCGTTTGCCCTGCCTTGAGGCGGACAAAACCAGCATAAGCAATCATAGCACCGTTGTCGGTGCAAAAGGCTGGGCGGGGGTAAAAGGCTTGCCCGCCAATATTTTGCATAAGTTCTGCCAGATCGGCTCGTAACTGTTTGTTGGCACTGACCCCACCTGCGATGACCAAGCGCTTGTAGCCTGTTTGCTGTAAAGCTCGGCGGCACTTGATCATAAGGGTGTCAATCACGGCTGTTTGGAAGGCATGGGCAATATCGCACTTGGTTTGCTCATCTAATTCACCCTGCTCATTTACATTAGCTGCAATGGTGTTGGCCGCAAAGGTTTTGAGGCCTGAAAAGCTGAAATCCAGGCCAGGCCGATCGGTCATGGGCCTTGGGAAGACAAAGCGCTTGGGCTGGCCCTGCTCGGCTAATTTGGCCAGGGCAGCCCCCCCTGGGTAGTCTAAGCCTAGGAGTTTGGCTGTCTTATCAAAGGCTTCGCCAGCGGCATCGTCAATGGATTCGCCCAAGAGTTCATATTGGCCGACATTTTCAACCTTGACCAACTGGGTATGGCCGCCCGACACTAACAGAGCCACAAAGGGAAATTCAGGCGGGTTGTCCTCTAACATAGGCGCCAGCAGGTGGCCTTCCATATGGTGGACACCCAGGGCTGGCACATTCCAAGCATAGGCTAACGAACGGGCAATGGTCGCCCCAACCAAGAGTGCCCCGACCAGGCCTGGGCCTGCGGTATAGGCCACCGCATCAATTTGGTTTGGTTCAAGTTTGGCTTCATCAAGGGCGGCTTGAATAAGGGGCAGGGTCTTACGGATATGATCACGGGAGGCCAGCTCAGGCACCACACCGCCATAATCAGCGTGCATGTCAATCTGGCTGTAAAGCTGGTTGGCGATGAGGCCACGGGCTTCATCATAAATAGCCACGCCCGTTTCATCGCACGAGGTTTCAATTCCTAAAATTCGCATGGTTGGCTTGGGTTTTCATAAAAACACAACAAGCGGTAGGCATTTTGTAAGTTTTTACAAAGTTCTGACCGCTTGTCGGATGGGATGATAGATTAGAACTGCTCGCCGTAGGCTGGCTTGCTCACCGATGGGAACTCACGGTTCTTATTTTGCTCAATCAGGGCTTCCACCTTGGCGGCCGAGTCCTCAATACCCATGGCCTTGAAGGCATCACGCAGGTATGGCAGGGCATCGGCGGTCGGCTTGCTTTCAGGGTAGAAACGCATCATTTCTTCCACACGGTTGGCCACGGCCACATAGGCGTCACGCTTCATATAGTATTTGACGATTTCAAGCTCATGTTCAGCCAAGCGATTGAAAAGGAAAGCCATCCATTGGCGGGAATCGGCAGCGTATTGGCTTTGCGGGAAGTTATCTACAATCAGCTTGAAGCTGCCGTAAGCGTTACGCACATTTTCTACCGCACGGGAGGCACGGTTTACACGGAAGAAATCCTGGATAAAGTTATCGCCTAAGCGGGCGTTAGACAGGGCGGCCAGGTAGTAAACATAGTCCATGCTTGGGCTGTTTGGGTAGCTACGCACAAAGCGTTCAGCTACGTCAATGGCCTTATAGTATTCGCCCACCTTGTATTGGGCATAGGCCAGGCTTAGGAGGGTTTGTTCGCCGTAGGTGCTGTGTCTGAAGCGGCCATCAACGGCTTCTAAATAGCGGATGGCTGAGGTGTAATCCTCCTCCTGCAAATAGGTTTGCCCCTTGCTGTAGAGATCTTGGGCTGGCGATTGTTCAACTTCATTGTTGCTGGAACAGCCTGCAAGCGCAAGACCTGCTAAGAGTGTAGCCAGAAGGGTTCGGAATGGGCGCATAATATTTACCTTAAAAAGTTTCTGCGGATAGTCAAGTTTCATGTACAATGCTTTGTACCTGCTATCTTCGCAAAGTTCAGCGAAAATGGCCTTATTTTATAGAACATCGAACGAGATTAAAACCCTAAATTACAATTATGACCCAACAAATGATTTTACAGGCCCAGGTGCCTGCTGATTTACTTGGTGCAAGGCTGGATCAGGCCCTTGCGCAAATCTTTCCTGATTACTCCCGTTCCCGCATTAAGGTTTGGATTGAAAGCGATTTAGTGACCGTCAATGGCCAAATCTGCAACAAGGCCAGAGAAAAGGTTTTTGGCGGCGAAAGCGTGGAAATTCAGGCGGAAGTGGAAGAAGAAGTCCGCTTCGAGCCTCAGAATATTCCCCTTAATATTGTTTATGAAGATGATGATATTATCGTGATTAACAAGCCCAAGGACTTGGTCGTCCACCCAGGGGCGGGCAACCCTGATGGCACGGTACTCAATGCCCTGCTCTACCACTATCCGCCCATTGCCGAAGTGCCACGGGCAGGCATTGTTCACCGCCTAGACAAGGACACCACGGGCCTGATGGTGGTGGCTAAAAACATTCCAGCCCAGACCCATCTAGTCACGGCTCTGCAAAAACGCCAGATTACCCGTGAATACGAGGCCGTGGCCAGCGGGATTATGACCCAGGGCGGCAAGGTGGATGAGCCTATGGCTCGCCACCCAACCAAACGTACGGCTATGGCCGTTCACCCCATGGGCAAGCCGGCTGTGACCCATTATCGGATTATGGAGCGCTTCCGTAACTACACCCGCCTGCGTTTACGGCTAGAAACTGGCCGCACCCACCAAATTCGGGTACACATGGCCCATATTGCCCATCCGCTCTTGGGCGATCAGCTCTATGGTGGCCGGCCTCGCCCACCCAAGGGAGCCAGTGAGGACTTCCTCAGTGTCTTGCGAGGCTTCCAACGCCAGGCCCTGCACGCCATTATGCTGCGGCTTAACCACCCCATTACAGGCGAGCTGATGGAATGGCACGCCCCGCTGCCAGAGGATTTTGTGGAACTGGTGGAAGCCCTCAAGGCCGACTACCTACTCTATAAGGACGATTTAGATTATTAACTAGAAGTGAAGACTTAATTCACTTTTTGAGGCTTTTGTTTTGCTTTAGTTAAGAATACACTAGCATCCGTCTTTTACTTTATTCAATATCAGAGGTTTCTATGAAAAATGTACTCGTTTTAAAATCCAGTATCTTAGGCGACAATTCCCAATCATCCGCCCTAAGCGATTATTTTGTTGGTCAATTACAGGCCAATGTAACCACCCGTGATGTGGCCGCCCAGCCTCTACCTTACTTCACAGGCGAAGCCGCCCTTGCCACCCGTGGCCAACCGCAAAACGATGCCCAAAAGGCCTTGGCTGACTTGTCTGACAGCCTAATTGCAGAATTAAACGCAGCCGATCTTCTCGTGGTCAATGCTCCAATGTACAACTTCGGCATTCCAGCTCAACTTAAGAGCTACTTTGACTACATCTGCCGTGCCGGCGTAACCTTCCGCTACACCGAAAACGGCCCTGAAGGCTTGGTTAAATGCAAAAAAGCCGTGGTTATTCTTTCCACTGGCGGCTTCCACAAGGACACCGCTACAGATTTAGTTAAACAATATGTGCAAACCGTCCTAGGCTTTGTGGGCGTGAATGAAGTGCAATTTGTTTACGCTGAAGGCATCGGCTTCGGCCCAGAAGCGGTTGAAAAAGCCCAAAATCTTGCAAAAGCAGAATTGGATCAGATTGTTAAAGCTTTATAATTGATACCCTCAACGATGGCGCCAGCCTCCAGGCTGGTGCCTGTTTTTCGGCACAAGCGTGGACGCTTGCGCCATCTTTTATATTGGCTTAGCCAAAAAATCCGAAACCTTACTCCAACTCCCTCCACTTTTTTCGAGCAAATTTGTCGGAAATCACGCAAATTTGATCAAGCCTACTGTTTTTCTGGCGGAAAACTCGTATAATCGACAGGTCTTTTATTTTCACTTCAACCAAAGAGGACTTTTTATGGGTGGTATCAGCATTTGGCAACTCCTGATTATTGTGGCAATCATTGTCTTACTTTTCGGCACCAAGAAATTGCGGACACTCGGCACAGACTTGGGCGAATCGGTCAAGGGCTTTAAAAAGGCCATGAGCGATGACAAGAAACCTGAAGATGCGGGTTTTGAGAAAGTTGAGCAAAAAGCAGACGCTCAAACTGAACAAAAGGCCAAAGAAAAAGAGCAGGCATAATCCGTGTTTGATATTGGTTTCTCTGAACTGGTTCTCATCATGATTGTGGGCCTGGTTGTGCTAGGCCCCAAACGGTTACCAGTAGCAATTAAAACAGTAATGGGCTGGGTGGCGACCATCCGGGGCTTGGCTGCCAATGTGCAAAACGAGCTGGCCCAAGAACTGAAACTGCAAGAGTTGCAAGAGAGCATCAAAAAAGCCGAATCCCTCAACCTGACCCAGCTTTCCCCTGAGTTAAGCAAAACGGTGGAAGAGCTTAAACAGTCTGCCGAAAAAATGAAGGCCAATCTGGCGGAAGCCAAGGATAGCTTCGAGGGCTTGAGCAAGGAAGAGGTATCAGCCATTCAGGATAAGATCGAGGCCGAAAGCCAGCAGCTTGAGGCCCAAGATCAGGCTCAACAAGCGGCTGAAAAGGGCGAAAAACTTGCAAATGGGCAGGCACCCTCAAACAGTGAGCAAACACTTTCCGCCGATGAGTTGGCTGAATTGGCCGAAGAGGAATTGGATGAGGAGGCTCTGGCCGCCTACTATCCGCCTGATGATGACTTGGCCGTGGTCGAAAACACCTTAGAAAAGGAGAAGACCCATGTCAGTTGAGCAATCCCAATCCCTGATCAGCCACTTGGTGGAACTGCGTAACCGCCTAATGAAGGCGCTGATTTGCGTGCTCGTGGTTTTTGTCTGCCTGGTTTACTGGGCCAACGACATCTATTCTCTCCTGGCAACACCGCTGACAGAACGCTTACCAGCTGGGGCGACCATGATTGCAACCAATGTTGCAACGCCTTTTTTCACGCCCATCAAGCTGACAGCCATTGTATCGGTCTTCCTTTCCGTGCCTTATATTCTCTATCAAATCTGGGCCTTTGTGGCGCCCGCCCTCTATAAGCACGAAAAACGCCTGGTCTATCCGCTTCTGCTCTCCAGCACCGTATTGTTCTACACTGGCGTGGCCTTTGCCTATTATGTGGTTTTCCCCCTGGTCTTTGGTTTCTTAACCAGCACCGCACCCGAGGGCGTGACCATGGCCACCGACATCAGCAGCTATCTAGACTTCGTTCTGACCATCTTCCTGGCCTTTGGTATCTGCTTTGAAGTACCCGTCGCCATTATCCTGCTCTGCTGGTCGGGCGTAACCTCGGCAGAAGACCTACGAGGCAAGCGGCCTTACATTATTGTGGCGGCCTTTGTTATCGGCATGCTCTTAACCCCACCAGACATTTTCTCCCAAACCCTGCTGGCCATTCCCATGGTTATCTTATTTGAAATCGGGGTTATCTGCTCCCGCTTCTATGTGAAAAGGGATGAGGAGCAAGAAAATGCCATTAAACCTCAAGAGTAGCTTCGGCTACTCTTTTTTTTGGGCTAAAATAGGGCATCATGATTTTTAGGAACTTGCCATGCACACGCCCAATCAGCTCATTCAAATCCTCCCCCTCAACTGGCCAACCAAATTGCCGCAGGCGAAGTGGTGGAACGGCCGGCCTCGGTGGTCAAAGAATTAGTCGAAAACAGCCTGGATGCAGGCGCCAGCCTCATTCAGATTGAGATTGAAAAGGGCGGCGCCCAGCTTATTCGCATTCGGGATAATGGCTGCGGCATTGGCAAGCAGGACTTGAGCCTGGCCCTGGCCCGCCACGCTACCAGCAAGATTGCCAGCCTTGAAGACTTGGAAATGATCCTAAGCTTGGGCTTTCGGGGCGAGGCCTTAGCCAGTATCAGCTCAGTTTCCCGTCTGACCCTGACCTCCCGGCCGGCCTACCAAACCGAGGCCTGGCAGGCCTATGCTCAGGGGCGAGAAATGGCCGTCGAAATCCAGCCCGCCTCCCACCCTGTCGGCACCACCATTGAAGTGGCCAACCTCTTTTTCAACACGCCCGCCCGGCGCAAGTTCCTGCGTACCGACAAAACCGAATTCGCCCATATTGACGAAGTGGTCCGCCGCATTGCCCTGGCCAAGCCCAATGTGACCTTTATATTGAGCCACAACGATAAAAAAATCCGCCATTACAAGGCCGTGGCAGACCAAAGCCTTAAAGAACAAGAAAAACGGGTGGCGGCTATTTGCGGGGAAGACTTTGTAGCCAAAGCCTCCCACCTAGACTGGCAGCATGGAGACCTCCACCTACACGGCTGGATTGGACTGCCTAACCTGGCTCGCCCGCAAAATGATCTCTGCTACAGCTACGTCAATGGCCGCATGATGCGGGATAAGACCATCAACCACGCCATCCGCCAGGCTTACGGCGACAGCCTGCCCAAGGATCATTACCCGGCCTTTGTGCTGTTTCTGGACTTAGACCCAAGCCAAGTGGACGTGAACGTTCACCCTGCCAAGCATGAGGTTCGCTTCCACCAAGGGCGGCTGGTGCATGATTTTATCTATCAGGGCGTGCTCAACACCCTAGAGGCTCAAACCGATTTACCCCTGGCCCACCAAATCAACGAACCTGTTTCCAGTGTCTATCAGGCCAGCCCCAACCGTGCAGCCGCAGGCCAAAACATCTTCACCCAGCCCTATCAGGCCCCGCAAGCGGTGGAAAATAGCCAAAAATTTGCAAGCCCCGCTTATCCAGCCAGAAGGACAAGTGTGAGCAAGTCAGCCCAGAAATGGTATGGGGAATTGGTGGGCAAAGGAGAGAGTTCCCCCCTCAGCCCTTCGGGCAGCTCCCCCGCAAGCGGGTGGAGCGAAAGCATCGCCTTCTCACCAGCAAGCAGAACAGGAAAAGTCGCAAAGCTCTCCTTCCCTCCACCTGCTTGCAGAAGAGCAAAACCGCCAAGATCATCTTCCCTCCACCCGCCTGCGGGGGAGGTGCCGAAGGCGGAGGGGGGCGGTTTAGAGAAAAACGCCTCAACCAATTTGCAAAAAAGCCCCAATATAGAACCGCTTGCTACCTCAAATGAGCTAGCACAGGTGCTTGCCGTGGTACAAAACAAGGCCCTCCTACTCAAGCAAGGAGAAGCCTTCTACCTGCTTTCCCTGCAAAAATTAGCGGCCCTTAAATTGCATAGTCAGCTCAAAGCTCAAGACAGCCAAGCCCTGCTTATTCCGCTCAACCTCCAGCTTAATGCCCAAGAAAGCCAAGCCTTTGAGGCCAAACATCAAGCCCTAACTGACCTAGGCTTTGTTTTCCAACACAAACGCTTGGGCCAAATGGAACGCATCACCGTCAATCAAGTTCCCCGCTGCCTACGGGAACAAAACCTACAACAGCTCCTCCTCGGCGCCCTACAAGCGGAAGATTTAGACCAATTTTTTGCAAATTTTGCCCCAATCCCAACCGTTTGTTCTTTGGCCGAGGGCATTGCCCTCTTAGCGGAAGTGGAGCAGGCTTGTAAGAAAGAGGAGTTGGAGGGGTTAATGATTGAAGTGGATTTTGGGGGTTATTTGGAGCAGATCTAGCCTGTTTAGAAAATGCTGGGATAGGCGCCAGTATGGAGGCCGGCGCCATCGGTGAATTATCCCTAAACTAACTACTTAATACCCTGCTCATGTAGTTTGCGATATTCATCACAACCTGTGGTTTCTGCATTTTTACACGCCAAGCCAAAATAGTATTTTGCCTGAGACTTATCCAAACCAACTAGCCCAGTGGCATATAGAAGCCCTAAATTAAATTGTGCTTTTGCGTGGTTTTGTTTGGCGGCTTTTCGCCAATAAGCCCAAGCTGTCCAATGGTCTTTAGGCACGCCCTTGCCTTCAAAATGTAGCAGACCTAAATTGAACTGGGCTTGTTTGTTGCCATTGTGGGCAGCTTGTTTATACCAATACACAGCTTGGTGGTAATCTTGCTCTACACCTAGCCCCCATTCATATTTGCCTGCCAGTGCATTTTGTGCAACCACATCGCCCTGTTTCGCTGCTTTTTCAAACCACGCGGCTGAAAGTTCTTCATTATGCGGCAGGCCCAGTCCTTCACCATACATCACACCCAGAAAATATTGCCCATCCATTGAGCCTTGCTCTGCGGCTTTACGATACCATTTTGCAGCTTCTTCAAAATCCTGTTTTACCCCATAGCCCTCATAATATTTTGCAGCTAGGTAAAGCTGCGCCTCCATATTGCCCTGCTCTGCATATTGGATAAGTTGAGTCTGAGGCATATTTTGAAAAGGGCTTTGAGCAAGAGTAAAGGAAGAGCTAAATAGCCCTAGAATCAACCACAAAAGCAACTTCACCTTCATCACTTTTCCTCAATAAACACTCTCTACCCAATTTGCATTAGGTAGCGAGTTAAATGAATATCTATTTTACAGGCAAACCATTTGCCATTCTATTATAAGCATCACAATAAGCTTGGTCTCCAAAACCCTCACAAAGTGCTCTCATTCGCTTAATGGCTTGTGGTTTATTTTGTTGAACACCAAAGCCATTATATTCCAAGCGTGCTAAAATAGCATACGCATAGTACATATCATCCTGTACTGCCTTATTTGCCCACTTATAAGCTAAGGCGTAATCCCTTGGCGCACCATTGCTATAATAGTACATATTAGCTAAACGAAAGCGGGCATTACTACGTGTTTCTTGAATAACACTAAATTCTTGCTGAATACCTGGGTACGCTTTTTTATCTTGCTGAATAATACTATCAGGAATAGTCGCAAGCTCCTCATAACGAGACCTCATACTTCGCCCACTAGGCGGCTTTATACCACCTTTCTCAAAAAAATAAATATCTGCCATCTTAAACATCGCATTATATTTTCTAGATAATTCTTCAGGTTTATCCTTATAGGCAATTCGACTATACCACTCCAAGGCTTTAGCATAATTCGGAGCGGCTTGTTCTGTTTGAGCAGAAGCACATTTCCCATCATAATACATATTAGCAAGCGTATATTGGGCAAATTCATGCCCCTGTTTAGCCGCTTTTTCATACCAGTCAAGGGCTTTGTAATAATCCCCATCGAAACAATAAGACATTGCTACCAAATTTTGTGCTTTAACATCACCCTGTTGAGCCTTTTCTAAAAGATTAGGATCTGGTGCAGCCGAAACAGCAAGAGGAAGAATTGCCCCCAGCCAAACAGCAAGAGATAAATAAGGACGAAATTTCATTTTTACTCCTTTATTTAATGGAAATGGTTAATGAAACACAATTTATTTCAGGCATATACGAAATATTGTAATCAGGATATTCATCAATAATACGCTTCATCGCCTTATCTATTGTTGGTTTCTTATAATGAATTAAAGCATTTGCTTCGACTTTTTCTAAATAAACCCCATCATCTTTTAAAATCTGAATTTTATTCTTAACTAAATTACTTAATATGCTATATGCACTCATAATTACTCTCCTTATAAGAGATTATGTTTAATAGGATGGTTTGCCTTTTCTGTCAAGAAAAGGCAGAAATAAGTATACTTATTGGAAAATTTGAGAGCTTTAAGATAGGGAAAAAGATAAAGATGAGGAAAATGATCAGAAATAAAAACCTTGCTGAAAATGGCTGTAAATCGCTTAAATGAGGCGACAAACAATGCAAAAATTAGCATTTTTGATCCGCTTGTAAAAAACAAAACCGCCTATTAAGGCGGCTTATGTTATAATTGCTCTCGGTTGGTCAGGCTCTTGCAGTCTGATGGCCGTCAGACAGCTAAAGCCTCGATCAATTGGTATCAACCCATATTGAAAGGAGGCGAGTATGCCAACTTGGTTAAAATGGGCCTTGCTCATTGTAATCATTTTGTTGTTGTCTGGCGACACTGCTCAAGGTATTAGCTAGACAGCAACCAACCATAGAACGAGGGGCGGAGCAATTCGCCCCTTTTTCTTTGATTATTGTATGCTTTATGTTCGCACTTTTCAAGTTTTTCTGGCTTCAAAGATTGCTAGCCTATTATAGAAAACAAAACCCCAACCACTCACGTGATTGGGGTTTTTATTTGACTTGCGTTAATTAAGCAACGATTGCTTTCTCAACGACACGAACTAAGGTCCAAGATTTAGTTTTTGAAACAGGACGACATTCCTTGATTTCAACTACATCACCTAGTTTAGCTTCGTTGTTTTCATCGTGTACGTGAAGTTTGGTCGTACGACGGATAAACTTACCATAGATTGGGTGTTTAACTGTACGTTCGATCGCAACAACAAAGGATTTCTCCATTTTGTCGCTGATTACTTTACCTTGTACTGTACGAATTTTATCAGTCATTACTCACCCGCCTTTTCGGTTAACACAGTTTTTACTTGTGCAATGCTACGACGCACTTGCTTTAACTGATGGGTTTGTTGAAGCTGACCGGTGGCTGCTTGCATACGCAACTTGAATTGTTCACCTAAAAGGTTTACTAACTCAGCATTCAGCTCTTCAACACTTTTTGTACGTAATTCTTGAGCTTTCATTACATCACCGTCTTAGTTACGAATGTTGTTTTAAACGGAAGTTTTGCGGCCGCTAACGCGAAAGCGTGGCGGGCGATTTCTTCAGAAACACCATCCATTTCATATAATACTTTACCCGGTTGGATTAGGGCTACCCAGTACTCAACGTTACCTTTACCTTTACCCATACGGACTTCTAATGGTTTTTCAGTAATTGGTTTGTCTGGGAACACACGGATCCAGATTTTACCTTGACGTTTAACCGCACGTGTCATTGCACGACGTGCTGCTTCGATTTGACGAGCTGTTAAACGGCCACGACCAATTGCTTTTAAACCGAATGTACCGAAGCTAACTTCTGTACCGCCCGCGATACCACGGTTACGGCCTTTGTGAACTTTACGGAATTTTGTACGTTTTGGTTGTAACATCAGTGATCTCCTTACTTACGACCTTTGCCGCGTGGAGCCTTTTTAGGCTTGTCCGCAGGTTGTTGTTGTTCAGCTTCCATCACTGCAGCCATACCACCGAGAATTTCACCTTTGAAGATCCACACTTTTACGCCGATAACGCCGTAAGTTGTGTTGGCTTCAGCCGTGTTATAGTCGATGTCCGCACGAAGAGTATGAAGAGGCACACGGCCTTCACGATACCATTCTGAGCGAGCAATCTCTGCACCACCTAAACGACCGCTAACTTCAACTTTGATGCCTTTAGCACCTAAACGCATAGCGTTTTGTACGGCACGTTTCATGGCACGACGGAACATGACACGACGTTCAAGTTGAGAAGCGATGCTATCTGCAACTAATTTTGCATCTAGCTCTGGTTTTTTCACTTCAGCGATGTTGATTTGTGCTGGAACGCCTGCGATTTTAGACACTGCGTTACGGAGTTTTTCAACATCTTCGCCTTTCTTACCGATTACGATACCTGGGCGTGCTGTGTGGATTGTTACACGGATACTCTTGGCTGGACGCTCAATTGTAATGCGTGAAACAGATGCGTTTGCTAATTCTTTGTTTAAGAATTGACGCACTTTGAAATCGCCTTCTAGGTTGTCGGCGAAGTCTTGTGTATTCGCGAACCAAGTAGAGCTCCAAGGTTTAACAATACCTAGGCGAATACCATGTGGATGAACTTTCTGACCCATTGCTATTCCTCTACTGATTAACGATCTGATACAACCACAGTGATGTGGCTAGTACGTTTTAAAATACGATCTGCACGACCTTTAGCACGTGGCATTACACGTTTCATGCTTGGACCTTCATCAACGAAGATCTTAGCAACTTTAAGGTCATCGATATCTGCACCGTCATTGTGCTCTGCATTCGCAATAGCTGACTCTAATACTTTCTTCACTAAAGCGGCTGCTTTTTTGTTAGTGTAAGTTAAGATTTCTAATGCGGCTGCAACTTTTTTACCACGAATTAAATCGGCAACTAAGCGAGCTTTTTGGGCAGAAGTGCGAGCGTAACGATGTTTTGCAATAGTTTCCATCTTTTACCTCTTATTTCTTAGCTTTCTTATCTGCCGCGTGACCGCGGTATGTACGAGTCGGGGCAAATTCACCTAATTTATGACCGATCATTTCATCAGATACATAAACAGGAACGTGCTGACGACCATTATGGACTGCGATGGTCAAACCAATCATTGATGGAATGATCATTGAACGACGGGACCAAGTTTTAATTGGTTTCTTATCCCCGCTTTCCACCGCCTTCTCTACCTTCTTCAACAAGTGTAGGTCAAGGAAAGGACCTTTCTTGAGAGAACGTGGCATGGCTTATCCTCTTTAATTAATTAAATTATTTGCCACGACGACGTACGATGAATTTATCAGTACGTTTGTTGTGACGAGTTTTCTTACCTTTGGTTTGAACGCCCCAAGGTGTTACTGGGTGTTTACCAAAGTTACGGCCTTCACCACCACCGTGTGGGTGGTCTACTGGGTTCATTGCAGTACCACGAACTGTTGGGCGAACGCCTCTCCAGCGGTTAGCACCTGCTTTACCTAGTACGCGAAGCATATGTTCTGAGTTACCAACTTCACCGATGGTCGCACAGCACTCTGCTAACACTTTACGCATTTCGCCTGAACGAAGACGTAAGGTTACATAGTTACCTTCACGAGCGATGATTTGCACGTATGCACCCGCAGAACGAGCGATTTGACCGCCTTTACCCGGTTTTAATTCTACGTTGTGAACGGTAGAACCCACTGGGATATTACGCATTGGGAGTGAGTTACCCACTTTAATTGGTGCAGTTGCACCAGCTTGGATTTGGTCACCAGCAGACAAGCCTTTTGGAGCCAAAATGTAACGACGCTCACCATCTTTATAAAGCACAAGTGCAATGTTTGCAGAACGGTTTGGATCGTATTCTAAACGCTCAACTACCGCAGGGATATCTAACTTGTTACGTTTGAAATCGATTAAACGATAGTGTTGTTTGTGACCGCCACCGATGTGACGAGTTGTAATACGACCTAAGTTGTTACGACCACCAGTCTTAGATTTAGTATCTAATAACGCAGCGAAAGGTTTACCCTTATGAAGTTCGTTGTTAACAACTTTAACTACGTGACGACGACCAGCGGAGGTCGGCTTACATTTAACGATAGCCATTTTCTATTTTCTCCTCCGTATTACTCTGCTGCACCAGCGAAGTCAAGTTCTTGACCTTCAGCTAATGTAACATACGCTTTTTTCCAGTCACTACGACGACCTGATTTAGCACCGTGACGTTTGGTTTTACCCTTAACTACCACAGTACGCACAGAATCCACTTTCACTTCAAAAAGTTGCTCAACTGCGTTAGCAATTTCAACTTTGTTAGCATCTAATGCTACTTTGAAAACGATAGTGTTGCCTTTTTCAGCATTGTTTGTCGCTTTTTCAGAGATATGTGGTGCCTTAAGCACTTTTAGCAAACGTTCTTGTTGAATCATGCTAACATCTCCTCAATTTGCTTAACAGCATCAACAGTAACAACCACTTTATCGAAAGCGATGAGGCTTACTGGATCGATACCTTGAACATCACGCACATCAACTTTGTATAAGTTGCGAGCTGCTAAGAAGAGGTTTTCATCTAAGCTTGCAGTGATGATAAGAGCATCAGTTAATGCCATATCTTTTAATTTTTGTACTAATACTTTCGTTTTTGGTGCGTCGATTTCAAATTTCTCAACCACCACTAAACGATCTTGACGAACAAGTTCAGAAAGAATGCTCTTGATTGCACCACGGTACATTTTCTTGTTCACTTTTTGGCTGTGATCTTGTGGTTTAGCAGCGAATGTTACACCACCAGAACGCCAGATTGGTGACTTGATATCACCTGAACGAGCACGACCTGTTCCTTTTTGACGCCAAGGTTTTTTACCTGAACCAGACACTTCAGCACGAGTTTTTTGTGCACGAGAACCTTGACGAGCGCCTGCTGCATAAGCAACAACAACTTGGTGAACGAGGGCTTCGTTGAACTCACGTCCGAAGGTAGTTTCAGAAACAGTCAATGCACTTTGTGCATCTTTAGTTACTAATTCCATCTCTATCTCCTAGACTTATGCTTTAACTGCTGGCTTAACGATAACATTACCATTGATAGCACCAGGTACAGCACCTTTTACTAATAGTAATTTACGTTCAGCATCAACACGAACAACTTCAAGTGATTGAACGGTTACACGCTCAGCACCCAAGTGTCCTGCCATTTTTTTACCTTTAAACACACGGCCTGGCGTTTGGTTTTGACCAATAGAACCAAGCACACGGTGTGATAAAGAGTTACCGTGAGTAGCGTCTTGAGTACGGAAGTTCCAGCGTTTAACACCGCCTTGGAAACCTTTACCTTTAGAAGTACCTGTAACGTCTACTTTTTTAACATCTGCGAAGATGTCAACATTAATTTCTTGACCTAAAGTGAACTCTTGAGTTTCACCTTCTGTACGAAATTCCCATAAACCGCGACCAGCTTCAACACCTGCTTTCACGAAATGGCCTGCTTCTGGCTTCGTTACACGGCTGGCTTTTTTAGCACCAGTGGTAACTTGAATTGCAGAATAGCCATCGTTTTCAAGGGTTTTAACTTGAGTAACACGGTTGGCTTCGATTTCGATAACAGTAACTGGTACTGAAACGCCGTCTTCATTGAAGACGCGAGTCATACCAACTTTACGACCGACTAAACCAATCATTGTAATAACCTCTTAAATATCCCAATTAACCTAGACTAATCTGAACATCAACGCCAGCAGCTAGATCTAAACGCATTAATGCATCAACAGTTTTTTCTGTTGGTTCAACAATATCAACTAAACGTTTGTGAGTACGGATTTCATATTGATCACGCGCGTCTTTATTAACGTGTGGAGAAATCAATACCGTGAAACGTTCTTTACGAGTTGGTAAAGGAATTGGACCACGAACTTGTGCACCAGTACGTTTAGCTGTTTCTACGATCTCCGCTGTAGATTGATCAATCAAACGATGATCAAAGGCTTTCAAGCGGATACGGATTCTTTGGTTCTGCATTAGACCAGAGCTCCAATTTATTTAGCTAATAAAAAAACCGAACTACCAAACTTAAACCAGAAAGTTTAAGGGAGCGCGATTAACCTGTTATAGAGTTCCAAGATTAGGAACATTGTTACCCCTTATCCAATTGATAAGGGCGTTTGGTAAATGATTACACCAAACGGCTACACTTACGGCTTACGCCATAAGCGAAAGCGGGTGGATTATAGGCGATTTTTGCAAATGAAGCAAATAAAATTTGGGCTATTTACAAAAGAATTGCAAATAAACCATTGCCTGTAGCTGTAACGTAAAGCCTGAGGCCATCAATGGGATTCATTAAAAGCTATTATAAAATGTAAAAGAGCTGTTTTCTGTTACTCAGACAAATGCTGAATCCCCCTCGCGACTCGGCAAATTTTTAACAAATTTAGCATACGAAAACAGTAAATTTGATGCGCCCTAGTCAAATATACTAAAAATCTTTCTTACGCCACTGCTCACGGCATCAACTGTACTACTCGCGACATCGCTAACAACGTCAACAGCACCACTCGCCACATCACCAACAACTTCCACTGTACTAGAAATTGCATCGCTAGCAACACTAACAGCACCACTCACAACACCACTCGCAATACACGTTGTAATATCCACAATATCGCTGGCAACATTTGCTGTGACATTCGCAGCATTAACAACCGTATCCAACGTTCCACTAATAACATCTCCAGCGGTATCCACTAGTTTATCTGAATTCGTTGCCATAACAGCCAAACCTAAGCCAATCAAAAGCGGAGCAGTTACTGGATTAGACGCTAATGGAACAGTTGAGACAATAATCCCTGAACTACTTAAACCACCTGTAATCACTGCACCACCTGTGGCATAAGTAGCATACGTTTTATAAGCTTGATATGTTGCTGCGGCAGTAGTAGCAGTGCTAACAACTTGATAGCTTACATTTATCCCTTGAATACACCAAAGCACAAAAGCATCACAATTATTTAAAACCAAATCGTAAAGATCTTCGCCTAAACGACTTTCTGCTCGTACCACACTTTCTTCAGCGTTATAAACCCTTACTGGGTGGTTTATTACGCCAAATTCTTGCCCATTAGCAAATTTTTCAAGTGTTGTGACTTCAACTGGACCTCGGTTAAAACCATCTGCAAAACCTGAATAATGAATAACTTGACCATTACCAATATAAATCCCGTGGTGGGTATACCCTGTTCTTATGGTATAAAGATGATCACCTCTGCTAAATGCCATAATAAGCTCCATTGTGGTTGATAAAAAACACCTAGATTGTACAAAAAAAAAACAAATGATCTGCAAGTTTTTTCATCAATAAAAAGAAGTTTTTGATCATTTCCTATTTAAATGCAGATAAACAGTAAGCGGGTCAAAATGTCTGAATTTTTTGTCCTGCTTGTATTGGCCTAGAGTTTTGGGGAGTTAGCTTTTTGGAGTAGTTTGGCAGCAAGTCTGGCGATACTTTCTTCCTCATAGATTTCTAAGCCTCTGGCACCAGCGAGGTTAATAAATTAGGAATTGCCATCACAAGCGGTCAATCCCTCCTACTTTTTTGCAAATTCCCCGCAAGATTAGACCGCTTGCCCTTTCCTTGCTAAAATTGCCCCGTTAATTCAAACCCGAGGTTTCTGTGCAATTTCTATCCATCTTCCGCATTGTGGGCATTTTGATTATGAGCTTTTCGGTCATTATGCTGGTGCCGGCCTGTGTTGCCCTGATTTATGGCGATGGGGGCGGTCGCTCCTTTGTGGAGGCCTTTCTCTTTGAATGCCTCTTTGGGGCTATGCTCTGGTGGCTCTGTCGGGACAAGAAGCAGGAACTCCGCTCCCGTGAGGCCTTTTTGCTGGTGGTGGCCTTCTGGTTCGTCTTGGGCATGATGGGGGCCGTGCCTTTTATCCTGCTGGAAAATCCCGATCTCAACATTGCTGAATCCATCTTTGAATCCTTCTCGGCCCTGACCACCACGGGGGCCACGGTCATTGTCGGTCTGGATCACCTGCCCAAGGCCATTCTCTTCTATCGCCAGTTCCTCCAATGGTTTGGCGGAATGGGGATCATCGTTTTAGCCGTGGCCCTTATGCCCCTTTTAGGTGTGGGCCGGATGCAGCTCTACCGGGCCGAAATGCCTGGCCCACTCAAGGAGCAAAAAACCCACCCCCGGGTGTCGGAAATGGCCAAGGCCCTCTGGCTCATTTATTTCTCCCTAACCCTCCTCTGTGCCGTGGCCTACTGGCTAGCAGGAATGAGCCCCTTTGATGCTATCTCGCATAGCTTCTCAACCATCTCCATCGGGGGCTTTTCCACCCACGACAGCAGTATGGGCTACTTCAACAGCCCCACCATCAACTATATTGCAAGTTTTTTCCTGATTTTGTCCGCTTGTAACTTCTCCCTCCACTATGCCTTTGTGGCTCAGTTCCGGGAAAAGCAGGCCCTCAAGCAGCGAGCCGACATTGGCCGTTTCTACTGGCGGGACTTTGAATTTCGCTTCTTTATCTTGGTGCAGGTTGTCCTGCTGGCTATTTGCTTTGCGGTGCTCATGCTCTACAACTACTTCGACAGCCCGCAGGCCGCATTTTCCCAGGCCCTCTTGCAGTCGGTGTCGCTGTCCACCACGGCCGGCTTTACCTCCAACGATTTCAGCCTCTGGCCCTCTCTCCTGCCCACCCTTTTGGTGCTGGCCTCCTTTATTGGGGGCTGTGCCGGCTCAACAGGCGGCGGCCTCAAGGCGGTGCGGGTCCTTCTGCTCTATTTGCAAAGCCGGCGGGAAATCCAACGCTTTATCCACCCCAACATCATCCAACCCATCAAACTAGGTAAGAGTGTCCTGCCCGACCGCATTGTGGAGGGGATTTGGGCCTTTCTCTCGGCCTACTTCTTCGTACTGATACTCTGTTGGCTGGCAGTGATTGCCTGTGGCATGAACTCTTTTGACGGGCTCAATGCAGTCATTGCCTCCATCAATAATCTGGGCCCAGCCCTGGGCAGTGTGAGCAGCAACTTCACCCATGTGCCCGATTCGGCCAAGCTGGTGCTGACCTTTGCCATGATGTGCGGCCGTTTGGAGGTCTTTACGCTTTTAGTGATCTTAAGCCCGAGTTTTTGGCGCCACTAGCCCTTGATGTTTATCAAAAATCCACCTAAAAACTGGTTTAACCTCTTACTTTCTACACAAAAACCATACATTTTTGATACAAAAAGTGTATATTATTCCTTACAATTAGTTTGTTTATTTTTATTTAGGGCATGTCCTCACCCAACTTTCTTACTTAACTTAAGGAGTGATAATAATGAAAAAAACGACACTATTGACACTTTCTGCCACTGCACTTTTAGCGGCAAATGTGGTGCAGGCTGATACACGTTTAGCCCAACTGGAAGCTGAAGCCCTGCAAAAGGCTCAACAGGTTGCCGCAGCCGAAGCCGAATATCAAAAGGCCCTTAATGCCGTGCGGATGGAAAAGGTCAAAAGCTCTGGCACCGTTTCAACACCTGTTGTCGCAGCACCTGCACCACAGGGCAAGGGTTATACTATGCCTGATGGCAAGGTAGTTTATGTGAATAGCCAGGCCTCTCAACCTGTCTTTACCCAGGCACCAAGCACTCCTGTGGTGGCACAAGCTGCTCCAACCATTCAAGCTTCAGTCGGTTATGATCGGGGTTCACAAGGTGAAAAAACCATTGCCCTTTGCCGCAATGGCACGCAAGAGCAAGTCACTGAAGGCGTTCAACCTTGCCGCACTAGCGGGGTGGCCACCTTACAAGTGACCAAACACTATCACGCTGACTAAGCAAAAAGGCGGGGCCTGAGCCTCGCCTTTCTTTTTGCAAATTTTTGGCTAAATTAGCCCGCTTGTAGATAGGCCCGCAAGCCAGCAAGTGCCTGTTCAGTATCCCTCACACCTAAATCATACATGGCCTGCACTCGGCTCCAATCCTTTTCAATACGGCTAATCGGCAACATTTGAGAGGGGCGAATCACGAAAATTTCCTGCTTGGCCTGTAAATCTATAATCTGCTCAAGACTGCGATTGTAATGTTGGTGGCGTTGCAGCAGGGCCTCAAGCAGATGGGGATATTGGCGATAAAAGAGCTTAAAGAGGAAGGGGTTGGCAGGCGATTTGCGGTAGTCCAAGGGTTGGGTTAAGACTACAATTATCTTATCAAAACCCAAGTCCAAGGCCTTTTGCAGGGGAATGCTGTCGGCAATGCCGCCGTCTAGGTAGCGTTTGCCCTCAATTTCCACCATTTTAGACACCAGCGGCATGGCGGAGGTGGCCCGCAGGACTTCCATTTGGGCAAAAGGATCGGTCAGTTTGACATACTCTGCCTGGCCAGTTTCTACATTGGTGAGGGTGGCATAAAAGTCGGTCTGGGCCTGTTTGAAGGCTTGGTTATCAAAGGGGTCGAGGCTAAAGGGCAGCTCATAAAAGGCGAAATCCTTATTGACCACATTGCCCGTGGTCAGCAAACTTTTCCAGCCCATATAGCGAGGATCATTCAAATAGGCCTTGTTGTAACGCAACACCCGGCCTGGCTGCTGTGAGGGCAAATTAACCCCAAAGAGTACGCCCGCTGAGACGGCCACAATGCCGTCCACTTGAATGCTCTCCTGCATGAAAACGTCCAAGACACCCGCAGTAAAGATGGCCCGCATCCCACCGCCCTCAAGCACTAAACCGACTTTCATTTGTTTCCTTATCTAGTGTAGGATGCGGTTTACCGCACCGATAACGCACAAGGGTTGAATGGTGCGATAAATCGCACCCTACAAGCGGCTGAATATTTGCAAATTCTTGCAATTTTTCAACCGCTTGCAGATTACTGTTGTTGATTAATCCTGGCCGCCACTTGCTCGGCTAATTTAACCAGTTCTTCCTCTTTTGGATCTGGGCCATACTTATTGGCAAAGCGTTGGCCGTCTTTAAAGAGCAAGATCAAACCAAAAACAAAATAGACAAAGGCCAGGAGCAAGTTGGCGGCAAGGTAAGCAAAAGGCAGGCCTGAATGAATATTATCCAACTCTTCTGGGCTGCCTGCCAAGGCAAAGCCAAACAAGAGGATAAAGGGCGCAAGAATAAGCAGGAGCAACCACCAGCCAGACCAGCCCAAATCGTGCATACGGCGTACCGTCACGCTGATAGAGGGCAGGATCATCACCAGCTGATAAAGGATATAAATCAGATAAATCCCCATCACCAACAGGCCTGTGCCGACCAAGGCTGCGTCAGAAGAATAGGCCGCAGCCCCAAGGGCTGAAAGGCCACCAACTAACAACAAGCACAGCATAAAGAGTAGGCTAATCAAAAAATTCCCCAATAAAAACCAGCCATATTCGGCCCGTCTGGCACGGCTGCGAAAATTAAAGCTATTTTTAAAGGCCTGCAAAAACCATTTCATCCTCTCTCCTTGGGTTAAGTGTAAAAATTCCTCAACATTATCCACCATTTTAGGTTGTCGGAAAAGCCAAGATAGGGGAAAATAGCCCGTTTTTAATTAGAGAAAGAAAGATTATGTCCTACCCACAAGAAGTCAATAAACGTCGTACCTTTGCGATTATCTCCCACCCCGATGCGGGTAAAACCACCATTACCGAAAAGGTGCTTCTTTACGGAAACGCCATTCAAACCGCAGGATCAGTCAAGGGCAAGGGCTCGGCCGCCCACGCCAAGTCCGACTGGATGGAAATGGAAAAACAACGGGGTATCTCCATTACCACCTCGGTGATGCAGTTCCCTTATAACGATTGCCTGGTAAACCTACTAGACACCCCAGGCCACGAGGACTTCTCGGAAGATACCTACCGCACGCTGACCGCTGTGGACAGCTGCCTGATGGTGATTGACTCGGCCAAGGGGGTTGAGGAACGTACCATCAAATTGATGGAGGTTACTCGTCTGCGGGACACACCCATTCTTACCTTTATGAACAAGTTAGACCGGGATATTCGGGATCCGATGGAGCTGTTGGACGAGGTGGAAAGCGTGCTCAAAATCCGCTGTGCCCCTATTACCTGGCCTATCGGCTGTGGCAAGCTCTTTAAGGGGGTTTACCACATCGCCAAGGATGAAACCTACCTCTACCAAACCGGCCAGGGCCATACCATTCAAGAAGTCCGCACCATCAAGGGCCTAGACAACCCTGAGCTGGATCAGGCCGTGGGCGATGATTTGGCCAACCAACTGCGGGAAGAGCTAGAGCTTGTCCAAGGGGCCAGCAACGAGTTTGAGCACGAGGCCTTTATCAAGGGCGAATTGACCCCCGTTTTCTTCGGGACAGCCTTGGGTAACTTCGGGGTCGATCACTTCCTAGATGGCCTGACCGAATGGGCACCTAAACCCCAAGCCCGTGAGGCCGATGCCCGCACGGTGGAGAGTTTAGAGGAAAAATTCTCTGGCTTCGTCTTTAAGATCCAGGCCAATATGGATCCGAAACACCGAGACCGTGTGGCCTTTATGCGGGTGGTTTCGGGCAAGTATGAAAAGGGGATGAAGCTCAAGCACGTCCGTATTGGCAAGGATGTGGTGATTTCCGATGCCCTGACCTTTATGGCTGGCGACCGTACCCACGCTGAAGAGGCCTATGCCGGCGATATTATCGGCTTGCACAACCACGGCACTATTCAGATTGGCGACACCTTCACCCAGGGCGAAAACCTCAAGTTCACCGGTATTCCAAACTTTGCCCCTGAACTCTTCCGCCGCATTCGGCTCAAAGATCCGCTCAAGCAGAAGCAGCTCCTCAAGGGCCTGGTGCAACTGTCTGAAGAAGGGGCTGTGCAGGTATTCCGCCCTCTGATGAATAACGATCTTATCGTGGGCGCTGTCGGTGTCCTCCAGTTTGATGTCGTGGTCTCCCGCCTCAAAACCGAGTACAACGTAGAAGCCATTTACGAAAACGTAAACGTGGCTACCGCCCGCTGGGTGGAATGTTCAGATGTGAAAAAATTCGAGGAATTTAAACGCAAGAATGAGCAGAACTTAGCCCTAGATGGCGGTGATAACCTCACCTATATCGCCCCGACCATGGTGAATTTGAATTTGGCTCAGGAGCGTTATCCTGATGTGGCCTTCTTTAAAACACGGGAGCACTAGAGCTTACAAGCGGGTTGAAATTTGCAGGATTTTGCAAATTTTGGCCCGCTTGTATTTTGTGATCTTGATCGAGAAACTTAAAAGGCTAGTTTGCCAAATCAGACAAACTTCTTATACTTAAAATATTTATGGCTAAATAGAGGTTAAAATGGACGAGATTAAGTTATTCGAGCAACAGCAAATTCGCTCAATTTGGGATGAACAAAAACAGGAATGGTTCTTTAGCATTATTGATATTGTTTCTGTACTCACTCAGAGTGCAAATCCCAGTAACTATTGGAAAGTCTTAAAAAGCCGCCTAATAAAAGAGGGAAATCAGTCGGTTACAAATTGTAACCAACTGAAAATGAAATCTTTTAAAGACGGCAAATATTATAAGACCGATGTAGCCAATATGCGGGATATCTTCCGAATCATTCAATCTATTCCCTCTCCTAAGGCAGAGCCATTTAAGCTGTGGCTAGCCCAAGTTGGGCAAGATAGGATAGATGAAATCATTGATCCCGAACTAACCATCGATCGTGCTTTAGAAACCTATATATCTAAGGGTTATACCAAAGAGTGGATTAATCAACGCTTACAGGCTATTCAGGTGCGAAAAGAGTTGACTGATGCTTGGCAAGCTCATGGCGTAAAAGGCAATGAATATGCAATTTTAACTAATGAGATCACAAAAGCTTGGGCAGGCATAAATACTCATGAATATAAAAAACTCAAAGGACTTACAAAAGAAAATTTACGAGATAATATGTCTACTTTGGAACTGGTATTAAATATGCTTGCCGAAGCCACAACAACCGAGCTTACTCACATTGAAAAACCACAGGGGTTTGATGAAAATCGCAACATCGCTAAAAGAGGTGGAAATGTAGCGGGTAAGGCACGACAAAATATTCAAGCAGAATCTGGCCGTTCGGTGATTAGCTCACAAAATGCAACCCACTTTATTCAAGTCATTGCAGAAACAGCTAATATCACTAACAAAAAATAACACTATTATGAGTAAAACATTAACATGAGCGAACAAATTTACGGTATTCACGCAGTGGAAGCCTTTTTGAATAATGCGCCTGAGCGTTTAATTGAAGTCTATGTCCTTAAGGGGCGGGAGGATAAACGCTTGTTGCCGCTCCTAAAACAGTTGCAGCAATACGGAATTACCATCCAGCAGCTTAACCGCTCGGCCTTGGACAACAAGGCTCAAGGTGAGGTACACCAAGGCATTATTGCTCGGATTAAGCCGACAAAAGAGCTGAATGAACACGATCTTGATGCCATCTTGCAGGAAAAAACCAATCCCCTTCTCTTGGTGCTGGATGGGGTAACTGACCCCCATAATCTCGGGGCCTGTTTACGCACAGCCGATGCGGCAGGTGTGGCCGCCGTAATTGTGCCTAAGGATAAGTCTGCCCAACTGACCCCAACAGCCCGCAAGGTGGCTTGTGGAGCAGCGGAAGTGGTGCCACTAATTAGAGTGACCAATCTGGCCCGTACCCTGCGGGACTTGCAGGAACAGAATGTTTGGGTGGTTGGCACCGCAGGCGAGGCGACAGAAACCCTTTATCAGGCCAAACTGACTGGGGCCATTGCCTTGGTAATGGGGGCAGAGGGCGAGGGTATGCGGCGCCTGACTCGTGAGCATTGTGATCAGCTTATCAGCATTCCTATGGCAGGCTCGGTGTCTTCTTTGAATGTATCGGTCGCCACAGGCGTCTGCCTGTTTGAAATTGTCCGCCAGCGGTCTGCCTAGGCTTGCAAAAAATCTAACCAAACAAACCGCTTGTTGGAACTTTGCGGGGCCTCTCCAGTCTTAAATCTGCCTTTTGGCAAATTATTATTTCGGAGAGCAATATGAAAAACTTAACTAAAGTTATCGCAACCATGGCCCTTGCGGCTTCTATTACTGCCTGTGGCAATATGGACCGCCAGCAGCGCAATACCGCTATTGGTGCCGCCATTGGTGGTGTCGCAGGCCATGTTATTGGTGAAAGCACAGGCGCAACCCTAGGTGGTGCTGCCCTGGGTGGCGTGATTGGTAGCCAAGTGAAATAAGTGAAATGCCCTCAACCAGAGGGCATTTTTTATGCCCATTTCTTGCCCTTGGGCTGGACAAACTCCATGCCCCTGTCCTTGTAGCCTATCCCTTCCAAATTCAATAAATAACGTTTGGCCGGTAGACCACCACCAAAGCCTGTTAGGGCCTCACTTTTACCCAAGACCCGATGGCAGGGCACTAAGATGGAAATAGGATTCCGCCCTACCGCACCGCCTACTGCCCGCATGGCCTTGGGCTTGCCCAGTTGGTTGGCTATCTCGCCATAGCTGGTGGTTTGGCCATAGGGAATTTCCCGCAGTTTCTGCCAAACGGCCTGTTGAAAGGCCGTGCCTTTGGGCTTGAGAAAATCGAGCTGGGCAAAGTCCAACTTTCCTCCGGCAAAATAGGCTGCCAGAATGTCTTGGGTTTTGCAAAAAATGGCCTGAATTGGCCCGCTTGCTTGGTCGGAAGGCTGCATCTGCTCCAAAGACTGGGCTAACTGTTCCTGCTCAAACTCAATGCCAATTAAAGCTTGGTCTTGGGCAATAAGTAGTAGGCGGCCTACTGGCGAATCGTAGTAATGGTAAAAAACAGGGCTGATCATAGGCTTTATAGAAAAAGAAAGAAAAAAGAAAGGCGTGTAGTTTACACGCCTTTGTAAGAGAGTTGAAATTAGAATTTGTAGTTGAGGTTGAGGCCGTAAATATTGGCACTAGATTTAACCTTAACATCTGCCGAATAAGTTGCACCGTTTGACAATCTTTGTGACTCAGTAAAGCTTGATTTGCTACCACGCAGGTGGGCGTAGGCTAAATCAACAGAGAGATTTGGTGTGAAGCGGTAGGTTGCACCCACAGTGTACCAAGTACGATCGGTATCTGGGATAGAAATTGATGGATGTTCTACACTAGCCGTTTCATCAAAAGCCACACCTGTGCGAAGCGTAAGGGCTGGGTTCACATCATAAGAGAGCCCCACTGCGACACGAGAGTTGTCGCTGAACTTTTCATCTTTTTGCAACAAAGGTGCACCATTTGAACCTGTTGCACGTAATTCTTGGAAGCTAGACCAGTCTGTACGTTTGTAGCTAAATTGGAAGGCCAATTTATCTGTGAGTTTGTGGAAGGTTGAAACTTCCCAATAAGCTGGCAATTCAAGACCTAGGCTGCCTGGTAATTCAGCACCTGCTGTACCGCCAAGTACAAGAGGAAGTTGGTTAGAAAATTGACCTTTAAAGCGAAGTTTAACCGGCGAGTGGTAGGCTACACCAATGCGGTTGCCTTCATTAATGTCATAGGTTAAACCCACATTCCAACCGAAGCCCCAGTCATCTCCCTTCATGCGGCTCACTGTGGTTGAATTATTGGTTAGCGCTGCACCTGCGGTCATGTTATATAAAAGACTAGTATCACCGGCGTGACGCTCTAATTCAGCCTTGGCATAAACGGCATTTAAGCCCAAACCAAAACTAAAGCCATAACCAAGCTCATAGGCACCGCTTAGGTTAAGGTTAAGAGCAGTTAAATCAGTTTTACCCGCAAACACGCCTGCATTGTAGGTTTGACCAAACTCTGATTTTAAACCGTAGTTTACGTTTACACCACCGCCCAGAGCAAAGCGATCATTGACTGGCACAACAACATAAAGGTTTGGTACGAAAGCCGTTGGAATGATATTTTTGTGTGAAGCATCGCTGCCGAAAAGTGGGTTCACATTTAAGGCCGTTTTACCCTCAACATCCACATTGGTATCAATTAAAGTGCCGCCCGCAGAAATTTCTGCCCGTTTAAACTTGGTCATCAAAGCTGGGTTGGTGGCCACCACAGAGGCATTATCGGCAACGGCTGCGTTACCTGCATAGGCGAGGCCTAGGCCTGAAGTAGAAACCTCTGCTAATTGGAAGGCGGCGGCTGATGCCCCTGCGGCAGTGAAGGTAAGGGCAGACGCAATAAGCGTTTTGGTCATTTTTTTCATAGGTAATCCTTAAAGACAAGCGGTCATTTTGCGCTAATTTCTTGCAAATTGACCTGATATTGTTAAAAAAGCTTACGAAGTTTACGAATTCCCCCGCCTGGAGGCAATCTTATTTACGCCCAGGCCAAGCTGTTCCGACCAGTTACTTTGCGTTAGGTCAAACAATGGTCGCTCTGCGTTGCGAAAAGGAGCAGATAGGATTAGACTAGGCTTTATTTTATATGAATGAGGTAGAAAATGTCTGAATGTAAAGCAAATGAAACGCCAGTCTGCTGCTGTGTGGATGTCGGCACTATTATTGATGGCAGCGATTGTGCGGTAGACTTCTCCCAAGTCTATGCCAACCAGGCCCAAGCAGAAGAAGCCCTAGCCTATTTAACCGAAAAAGCCCAGGCTGCGCAGTCTGATCCTTGCAAGATCGAGAGCCAGTTCAAGGAGGTCGATGGTGGTGTTGAGTTAAGCGCCCGTTTTGAATTCTGCTGCCAAGCGGAATCCATGATCTTCCAGCTTTCAACTCGTTAAGAGGGTTTAATCCCCATAAAAAATGGCACGCCAATCGCGTGCCATTTTTCTATTATATCAAGCAAATCTTAACCGTGCTGTTTTTCCACTTGAGCAAACTCAAGCTCAACAGGGGTTGCACGGCCGAAGATGGAAACAGACACCTTGAGGCGGCCTTTTTCGTAGTCCACTTCTTCCACTGTACCCGTAAAGTCGGCAAATGGGCCTTCGGTCACACGGACTTCTTCGCCTGGTTGGAATTCGAGGCGGTGACGTGGCTTGTCGGCTGTTTCTTGAACACGGTTTAGAATGCGGTCGGCTTCACGTTGGCTGATTGGGGCAGGTTTATCTGCGGTGCCGCCAATAAATCCCATCACACGAGGCACACTTTTAACCAAGTGCCAGGTGTCGTCATTCATTTCCATTTGAACCAGCACATAGCCTGGGAAGAATTTGCGTTCGGTTTTGCGGCGGCGGCCGTTTACGTTCTCCACCACTTCTTCAGTTGGCACTAACACTTCGCCGAACTGATCCTGCATATTGTGCAATTTGATGTATTCACGCAGGGTCATGGCCACACGGGCCTCAAAGCCAGAGAAGGCTTGCAATACATACCAACGCATCTTGGTTGGTTCTTTTTCTACTAATTCAGTCATCTTAGAATCTCAACTCGGTTAAAAAGGTAATTAACGCAACGATAATGGAGTCAATCCCCCACAGGGCAAGGGCCACCACCACACACATGGCCACCACGATAAGGGTGGTTTGGGTGGCTTCTGGGCGGGTTGGCCAAATGATTTTGCGTAATTCTTGACGAGAGTCTTTGGCAAAGCGAATGGCTTTTTGGCCTTGATTGGTGATGGCGGCTAAACCAATGGCTGCACCACAGAGAGCAACTAAGGCAAGCACTCGAACCAATAAGGAGAAATGTGTTGCAAAGTAGGCATTACCAACAGCGGCAGCGGCAAGTAATCCGAGTGCAAGCACCCATAAGAGGCCATTTAGGCCCTTGCTTTTTTCCCCTTTTTCTTCGATTTGTTCAGGGGCCTTGTTTTTGATATTTGTTGCCATATTCAACCTAAATATATTTGGAAAGAAAACGTTAAACTTTGAAAGCGAGGGATTTTAGCATTTTACAACCTAACTTGCCACGCACTTTTGCAAATTTTCTGCGAAATTTGCCCGCTTGCTGCCTGGCTGTCTTGCCCATAGAAAGAAATTTTTTGCCCGTATATGATGGCCATCATAAGGCCTTGGCAAAATTTGCGACAAAATAAGAAAAAATCCTTGGTGGAATGCTAGATGACAGCCCTTATTCTTTTTATCCTGGTCTTGTGCGGTATGGCAACCAACCTGGTTTCTGCCCTTTTTGGCATTGGGGGCGGGGTCTTGATGGTGCCCATTCTGCGTACCCTTTTTCCAGAACTTCCCCTACAAGTGGTAGCCGCCACCTCGCTGACCATTGTGATGTGTACCTCTGCCATCAATCTCTTTTCCTTCCGCAAGCAAAAGGTTGCTATTGATCTGAAAAGTATGCTGCTTTGGTCGCTGGGGATGATTGTGGGGGTACAAGTCGGTTTTGAGTTGAGCTTTCTCTTTTCCAGCCTCATTGTCAGCCTGATTTTTACCGTCAGCCTCAGCCTTTTGGCCATCAAGACCCTACTCAACCGTCAAAAAATTGAAAGCGATCAGCCTGTTACGCTTAAGGAACGGCTTAAGGGATCGGTCTTTTGTGCGGCGGGTGGCCTGGTAGCGGGGATTACTGGCATTGGCGGCGGTTCTATTTTGGCTCCCCTGGTCGGGCAGTTATCCTCGGTCAAAACCAAGCAGATTGCGGTTTATACCAACTATATGATGATCATCGGTGGCCTGGGCAACCTCTATGGCTACCTGACCCGCCCCCTCCACACTAGCCTAGAGTTAAACGGCCAGTTGGGCTATGTAAACTTTCTAATTGTTGGCGTGGTAACTGCAGGTTCGCTCCTGATGAGTGGCTGCTCCATGCGCCTGCGTGGAGTCATCAGCCCTGAGCGTACCCGCCTCTATTTGGCCATTATCCTGCTCCTCATCGCCCTCTATATGTGCCTCTTGGAATTTAACAAAAGTTTGTTCTAGATCAAAATGAGAATGTTTACTATCCGTCAGGAAACAGGTATTTTATTCCTACTTTTTTAGTGGGTTTTTAGCCCGTCCTTTTACATTCTATATGGAGACTCCCAATGGCAGAACAAATCGTCCCTTCAAACGAGCTTCTTTTAAAAGCAGTTCAAGACACCCTCGTGATTTCAACCACCGACCTCCAAGGCGTGATCACCTACGCTAACGACCTTTTCTGCAAACTTACAGGTTTTTCTCGTGAAGAATTGATTGGCCAACCGCACAACATCGTGCGTCACCCGTCTGTGCCAAAAGCGGTTTACAAGGAGATGTGGGACACCATCCAAGCCGGTAAAATCTGGACAGGTATCGTGCCAAACTGCGGTAAGGGCGGTGTGGTTTATGTGGTGGATACCACCGTTCAGCCGATTTTTGATGAAGCCGGCCAGATCACAGGCTACATCAGCGTTCGCCGTGTAATCAACGATTTAATGCAAAACTTCGAGGCGGTGGAAGCGGCTAAAGAAGTGTTTGATGAGTATTACGAGTAATACCCTTATTAGGCACCGTAAAATGTATGATGGTACGCACACATTAAGGTATCGTGCGTGCCACTTCATCCAATATACCCTTGCTATTGAGTGTGCAAGAGTTAGATTTCACCATCGCCCCTAAGCCTGCCTCCATCAATCTTGATGAGTGGTTAGCACAAGCAAAACGACCAATTTTCACACAACACCTCTAGTCTTTTTAAGCCTTATCAAGATATCACCCCATATAAATTGAATTAAATTTGAGCAAACACTCAAGATATATGTTAATTTCTCGATCTATGTCACAAATTTAGACACAACTTTTCTTTACTTTTAACATATAATCCAAGTCGAGATTCAATCTCTTAGAAGCGCTTCTAATATACCAGCAAACTCAACCAATCAGACTTATATGAGGTTCTAATGAATAAAATAGAGCGCCTTACATTCGATCTTAGAATGTTGCTTGACCCTATTCTCGGAGAAGTAAGAGTCAAAACCTTTTTCTCTTACTATGGCTTTTTTAAAAATGATGCTATGTTTGCCCTATATAAAGAGGGTAAATTCTACCTTAAATTTTTACCAGCTCATTTGCCAGAAATTCAAACTCAGGCCAATACCCATGTGCTTAAGGATTCTGAGTTAAGGCTATCTACTGATTTATTTTATTATTTAACGCCAGAGATTCTTAACCGCTTAGAGGACTATCATCATTGGTTCACACACATCTTAGAAACACCTCCTCTTAGAAGCTTGCAAAAACCCAAGAAAATTAGGCAGATGCTCAACATGAATATCAATTTAGAGCGTTTGCTCTATCGTAATGATATTAAAAGTATTGAGGAATTGTGTGCCTTTGGAGAGATACACATCTTTGTCCGCCTCATCCAAAGAGGGGAGGATGTAAGTGAAATGGTCTTATTCAAGCTATATGCTGCGATACAGCATAGGCTTGTTTATACCCTAACAGAACAAGAGAAAAACGCTCTGTTACAAAGAGCAGATGACGCATTATATGAGCTTGGTTTACGAAGACGCTTTTTAGTTAAGTAATCAACAAATCAGCATTAAGATGAAAGCCACTTCTATGAGGTTGGCTTTCATGATCTAAAGCCTGGCATATAGGACAAAATAGTTGGTCTTTTTGCACTTTATGCCTAAAGCCTAATAACACACAATAAAAAAGCCCGAATATATCGGGCTTTTTCTTTAAGGAGATCTTACTCAGCAGCTTGTGCAACTTCTGGACGATCAACTAACTCAATGTAGGCCATTGGTGCGTTATCGCCTGCACGGAAACCACATTTTAAGATACGAGTGTAACCACCCGCACGTTGGGCAAAACGT
The DNA here is from genome assembly GCA_012221805.1 of Pasteurellaceae bacterium RH1A. NCBI lineage: Bacteria > Pseudomonadati > Pseudomonadota > Gammaproteobacteria > Pasteurellales > Pasteurellaceae > Pasteurellaceae bacterium RH1A. The sequence goes on from CP015195.1 coordinate 177,396, forward strand.
GGACCTAATTCACTGAATAATTTAGCAACTGTTTCAACGTTGCGTGTACGAGCAAAAGCTAAGCGGCGATTCGCTACGCTATCAACTTTCGCTAAAGTAATTAACGGCTCAATTACACGGCGTAACTCTTTTGCTTTTGGTAAAGTGGTTTTGATGATTTCGTGTGTAACCAAAGCACTTGCCAAATTGCGGAACATCGCTTGACGATGACTGCTGTTACGGTTTAATTGACGTCCACTCTTACGATGGCGCATAACCTATTCCTTCTTAGAAAATCTATACCTAAAACTAGTCGTCAGCAATGCTTGCTGGCGGCCAATTCTCAAGGCGCATACCCAGTGATAAGCCACGAGAAGCGAGCACATCCTTAATCTCTGTAAGAGATTTTTTACCAAGATTTGGTGTTTTGAGTAACTCAACTTCAGTACGTTGGACAAGATCACCGATATAATGAATTGTCTCTGCTTTCAAACAGTTAGCAGAACGAACTGTTAGCTCTAAATCGTCTACTGGGCGAAGAAGAATTGGATCGAATTCCGGTTTTTCTTCTTTCACTTCTGGCTGACGAACATCACGCAGATCAACGAATGCAGCTAATTGTTCTGCTAAAATCGTTGCAGCACGACGGATGGCTTCTTCTGGATCGATTGTTCCATTGGTTTCCATCTCAATAATGAGTTTGTCTAAGTCTGTACGTTGTTCAACACGTGCTGCTTCCACATTGTAAGCAATGCGATCTACAGGACTAAAACGTGCATCAACAAGTAAACGACCGATTGGACGCTCATCATCTTGATGGGTGCGAGCCGAGGCTGACACATAACCACGACCACGTTGTACACGAATGCGCATATTGATGGTTGCATTCTTGTCTGTCAAATGACAAATAACGTGATTTGGATTAACAATTTCAACATCACCATCGTGTGTAATGTCTGCTGCTGTTACAGGGCCAATTCCAGATTTGTTCAGTGTCAAAATTACATCATCTTTATTTTGCACTTTAACCGCTAGACCTTTAAGGTTTAACAATACCTCAAGAATGTCTTCTTGTACGCCTTCCTTGCTGCTGTATTCATGTAATACACCATCAATTTCGACTTCTGTAACGGCACAACCAGGCATAGACGAAAGTAAAATGCGGCGGAGTGCGTTACCTAATGTATGGCCAAAACCACGTTCTAACGGTTCTAACGTTACTTTTGCGTGAGTTGAACTGATTTGTTCAATATTCACTAAGTGCGGTTTTAAAAATTCTGTCACAGAACCCTGCATTTTATCCTCTCTTTGCTTATGAGTTTATACCTAAAAATAAAAATTAAAGAACTAATTAATTATTATTTAGAATATAACTCAACGATCAGATGTTCATTAATGTCTGCTGATAAGTCAGAGCGTTCAGGAGTACGTTTAAATACACCTTCCATTTTAGTTGCATCAACTTCTAACCAAGTTGGTTTTTCACGTTGAGCGGCTAATTCTAATGATGCTTTGATACGTGCTTGTTTTTTAGATTTCTCACGAACAGCAACCACATCATCAACAGAAACTTGGAATGAAGGAATATTGACTACACGACCATTTACCACGATTGATTTGTGGCTTACAAGCTGACGTGCTTCAGCACGTGTAGCAGCAAAGCCCATACGGTAAACAACGTTGTCTAAACGACCTTCTAATAATACTAATAAGTTCTCACCCGTATTACCTTTTAAGCGGTTAGCTTCTTTGTAATAATTACGGAATTGACGCTCTAAGATACCATAGATGCGGCGAACTTTTTGTTTTTCACGTAACTGAGTACCATAGTCAGATAAACGTGGCTTGCGGGCACCGTGTTGACCAGGTGCGACGTCAAGTCTATTTCTACATTTTGATTCAATCGCTCGAACGCCTGATTTTAAGAATAAATCAGTACCTTCACGACGGCTTAGCTTGAGCTTAGGACCCAAATATCTTGCCATTTTCTTTCTCCAATGATTCTAACGTCAATTAAACGCGACGTTTTTTCGGTGGACGACAACCGTTATGAGGAATCGGAGTCACATCTGTGATGTTCGTGATACGGAAACCAGCGGCATTTAATGCACGGATGGTTGATTCACGACCTGGACCTGGACCCTTAACCATAACTTCCAAATTCTTTAAACCAAATTCTTTTACCATTTCTGCACAACGCTCTGCAGCAACTTGAGCAGCGAATGGAGTTGATTTACGAGAACCACGGAAACCTGAACCACCAGCAGTTGCCCAAGCTAGAGCATTACCTTGACGGTCAGTAATAGTCACGATTGTGTTATTGAAAGATGCGTGGATATGAGCTACGCCATCTGCAATCTGTTTTTTTACGCGCTTACGTGCGCGAACTGGTGTTTTAGCCATTATCTATCTACTCCGACTATTTTTTGATCGGTTTGCGTGGACCTTTACGGGTACGCGCATTAGTCTTAGTACGTTGACCACGTACTGGCAAGCTACGACGGTGGCGTAAACCACGATAGCAACCAAGGTCTAAAAGACGTTTGATGCTAAGAGTTACTTCACGACGTAAATCACCTTCGACAGTAAATTTACCAACTTCTTCACGCAGTTTTTCAATCTGCTCTTCAGACAATTCTCTGATCTTTACATCTTCAGCAATACCAGTGGCAGCACAGATAGCTTTAGCACGGGTTTTACCGATACCGTAAATGGCAGTTAATGCGATTACAGTGTGTTTTTGATCAGGAATGTTAATGCCTGCAATACGGGCCACTATGCACTCCTATATTTACTAAGTGAATTGATATACTGATCTTGAAAAGCCCGTTTTCAGGATACTCAAACAGTATATCAGGACGAATGAGCTGAGCAGTATACCTGCTCAGCGGGTTCTTTGCAAGAAGAATACCAATTAACCTTGGCGTTGTTTATGTTTCGGATCGCTACAAATGACGCGAACTACACCTTCACGTTTAACAACTTTGCAGTTACGGCACATTCTTTTAACTGAAGCACGAACTTTCATTGCTTATCCTTATTTCAAAGGGCTACTGCCCTAAGCCTTTTAGATTGGCTTTCTTTAACACAGAATCATATTGTAAAGACATGAGATGACTTTGAACCTGTGCAATGAAATCCATAATTACTACCACAACAATCAATAGGGAAGTCCCGCCAAGTTGAACTGGGGTTTTCCATAAGGCTGTTACGATAAAAGGAACCAAACAAACAAATGCGATATACAAGGCCCCAATTAAGGTGATACGAGTCATAACTCTATCAATATAACGGGACGTTTGCTCGCCTGGTCGATAACCTGGTACAAACGCACCTGATTTCTTTAAATTATCCGCAATATCACGTGGATTATGCTGCATTCCTGTATAGAAGAATGCGAAGAAGATAACAGCTGCGGTAAAGAGGGCCACATAAAGTGGTTGGCCTGGATACAACAGAAGTGATAAATCAGATAGCCACTCAAACCCTTCACTCTGACCAAACCACTGTACAAGGGTAGCAGGGAAAAGGATGATACTTGAAGCAAAGATTGCAGGAATAACACCGGCCATATTTACTTTAAGTGGTAAGTGAGAGGTTTTAGCAGGCATCATCATACGTCCTTGCTGACGGCTTGCATAATTTACCACAATTCTTCTTTGTCCACGTTCAACGAACACAACAAAGTATGTAATAGCAAAGGCCACTACGGCTATCAAGAGAAGCACAAGGAAGGAGATTTCACCTTGACGTGCTTGCTCAATGGTTTGACCAATAGTTCCTGGAAGATCTGCAACGATACCTGCAAAGATAATCAAGGAAATACCGTTACCGATACCACGCTCAGTAATTTGTTCACCAAGCCACATGAGGAACATGGTACCTGTGACCAAACTGATAATGGCTGTTACATAGAACAAGGCATTTGGGTTTGGTACCAGTTCAGGTAACATGGTTGGTAAACCAACTGAGATACCAATAGACTGAATGGTTGCTAATAATAAGGTAGAGTAGCGTGTATATTTGCTGATTTTACGTCTGCCTGCTTCGCCTTCTTTTTTAAGTTCAGCAAGGGCAGGGTGAATTGCTGTCAATAATTGAATAATGATTGACGCAGAGATGTAAGGCATAATACCTAAAGCAAAGATAGACGCTCTACTTAATGCACCACCAGAGAACATGTTAAACATATCAATGATGGTGCCTTGTTGCTGTTGAATTAGCTCGGATAATACAGAAGCATCAATACCAGGAACAGGAATAAAAGAACCAATACGGAAAACGATCAGCGCACCTAAAACAAATAAGAGTCTTGATTTAAGCTCGCCAGTCCCTTTTTGGTTTGCATTACCTTGATAGCCTGGTTGCTTTGCCATTTATTATTCCTCGATAGATCCGCCAGCAGCTTCGATAGCCGCTTTTGCACCTTTAGTTACGCCTAAGCCTTTTACTACCACTGCTTTTTCAACTTTACCAGAAAGAATGATTTTGGCAGCTAAAATGTCTTTAGTGATGACATTAGCAGCTTTTAACGTATCTAATGTAACTTCGTTACCATCTACTTTAGCTAATTCGCTTAAACGAATTTCCGCAGTATGTAAGGCTTTTAATGACGTAAAACCAAATTTTGGTAAACGACGGTATAAAGGCATTTGACCACCCTCGAAACCACGACGAACACCGCCGCCTGTACGAGATTTTTGACCTTTATGACCACGACCACCAGTTTTACCTACGCCAGAACCGATACCACGACCAAGACGTTTAGCGCTGTGTTTAGCACCTTCTGCAGGAGAAAGAGTATTTAAACGCATTGATTACTCCTCCACTTTAACCATGTAAGAAACTTGATTGATCATACCGCGTACTGCTGGTGTATCTTCAAGTTCTACGGTGTGACGAATATGACGAAGACCTAAACCTTTCAACGTTGCTTTATGTTTCGGTAAACGAGCGATAGAGCTACGAGTTTGTGTTACTTTAATTTTTGCCATATTCAATTACCCCAAAATTTCTTCAACGGTTTTACCACGTTTAGCAGCAACCATTTCAGGTGATTTCATATTTGCAAGTGCATCGATTGTTGCACGAACAACGTTGATTGGGTTGGTTGAACCATACGCTTTAGAAAGAACGTTGTGAACACCTGCTACTTCTAACACTGCACGCATTGCACCACCTGCGATGATACCAGTACCTTCGCTTGCTGGTTGCATGAATACGCGTGAACCTGTGTGTGAACCTTTAACAGGGTGTTGTAATGTGCCTTCGTTTAAAGCGACATTGATCATGTTACGACGGGCTTTCTCCATCGCTTTTTGGATCGCTGCTGGAACTTCACGTGCTTTACCGTAACCAAAACCTACGCGGCCATTGCCATCGCCCACTACTGTTAAAGCAGTAAAGCTCATGATACGACCACCTTTAACGGTTTTAGATACACGGTTAACCGCGATTAGCTTCTCTTGCAGTTCACCAGCTTGTTTTTCGATGTTTGACATCTCAAATTCCTCTATTAGAACTGTAGACCAGCTTCACGAGCAGCGTCTGCTAATACCTGCACACGACCATGGTATTGGAAACCAGAACGATCGAATGCAACCGCTTTAACACCTTTTTCTAAAGCACGCTCAGCAACTAATTTACCAACTACTGCTGCTGCATCTTTATTACCAGTGTATTTAACTTGCTCTTTAATTACTTTCTCAACAGTTGAAGCTGCTGCTAGTACTTCTGAGCCATTAGGTGCAATAACCTGCGCATAAATATGGCGAGGTGTGCGATGCACGACTAAGCGTGTTGCACCTTGCTCTCTCATTAAATGACGTGCACGGCTTGCACGACGGATACGAGCTACTTTCTTATCCATAGTGTTACCTTACTTTACTTTTTCTTCGCTTCTTTCGTACGTACTACTTCATCAGAGTAACGTACACCTTTGCCTTTATAAGGCTCTGGACGGCGATATGCACGAATATCTGCTGCTACTTGGCCGATTAACTGTTTGTCAGCACTTTTGAGAACGATCTCAGTTTGTGATGGACATTCACCAGTTACGCCAGCTGGCAACGTGTGTTCTACTGGGTGAGAGAAACCTAAACTTAAGGCAACAACGTTACCCTTCATTTGTGCTCTATAACCAACACCCACTAATTGCAATTTCTTCGTAAAGCCTTCAGTAACACCGATAACCATCGCATTTACTAATGCACGTGCTGTACCTGCTTGCGCATCAGCGTTTGCAATACCTTCACGTGGGGCAAAAGTAAATGTGTCAGCTTCGAATTTTACTTCAACTGCATTATGAATTTCGCGAGATAACTCGCCGTTTTTACCTTTCACTGTTAAGTGCTGACCGTTCAAGGTGACTTGAACGCCGGCAGGAACATTAACAGGTGCTTTTGCGACACGAGACATTTTCCTACCTCTCTATTATGCTACGTAACAGATGATTTCACCGCCGAGGCCTGCTTGACGAGCAGCACGGTCAGTCATAACACCTTTAGATGTAGAAACAACAGCGATACCTAAACCACCCATAACTTTTGGTAATTCGTCTTTACGTTTGTAAATACGAAGACCAGGACGGCTTACGCGTTGGATGCTTTCTACTACTGGTTTGTTTTGGAAATATTTTAAAGTGATTTCCAACTCAGGTTTTGAACCTTCAACAACTTTGAAGCTTTCAACATAACCTTCTTCCGCTAAAACGTTGGCAATAGCAACTTTTAGCTTAGAAGAAGGCATACTGATTGCAACTTTATTCGCAGCTTGACCGTTACGAATACGGGTCAGCATATCTGCGATTGGATCTTGCATACTCATTGTATTTTTTCTCCGATTCCAAGATAAAAGAGGATATTACCAGCTCGCTTTTTTAAGACCCGGGATTTCGCCACGCATAGCAGCTTCACGAACCTTAATACGGCTTAAACCAAACTTACGAAGTACACCGTGTGGACGACCAGTTTGGCGGCAACGGTTACGCTGACGGCTTGGGCTAGAATCACGTGGTAAAGATTGTAACTTTAACACAGCTGCCCAACGGTCTTCGTCAGAGGCGCTTTCACTTGAGATGATTGCTTTTAACTCTTGACGTTTTGCGTAGTATTTATCAGCTAATTTGGCACGTTTTACATCACGTGCAATCATTGATTGTTTTGCCACGATAACCTACCTTATTTACGGAATGGGAAATTGAAAGCCGCTAATAAAGCTTGGCCTTCTTCATCGCTTTTCGCTGAAGTGGTGATAGTAATATCTAAACCACGTACACGATCTACTTTATCGTAGTCGATTTCAGGGAAAATGATTTGTTCACGAACGCCCATACTGTAGTTACCACGGCCATCGAATGACTTGGCATTTAAGCCACGGAAGTCACGGATACGTGGAACAGCAATCGTAATTAAGCGCTCAAAGAATTCCCACATACGTTCGCCACGTAGAGTGACTTTACAGCCGATAGGATATCCTTGACGGATTTTAAAGCCAGCAACAGATTTGCGAGCTTTAGTGATTAAAGGTTTTTGACCGCTAATTGCTGCTAGATCCGCTACTGCGTTATCTAACAATTTCTTATCGGTCAATGCTTCACCCACACCCATGTTAAGGGTAATCTTTTCGATTCGTGGGACTTGCATGACAGACGAGTAGTTGAATTTCGCTTTCAATTCATTAACTACTGTATCTCTGTAGTAATCATGCAGTTTCGCCATCGCATTACTCCAGTTAATTAGATTAATTCATTATTAGATTTGAAGAAACGGACTTTTTTGCCTTCTTCGAATCTAAAACCTACACGGTCAGCCTTGTTTGTTGTTGGGTTAAAGATAGCAACGTTTGACGCATCAATCGCAGCTTCTTTTTTCACTAAACCGCCAGCCTTGCCTAAAGCAGGAACTGGTTTTTCGTGTTTAGTAACAATGTTGATACCCTCAACAAGAACTTTACCATTTGGTAACACAGAAGTTACCTTACCACGCTTGCCTTTGTCTTTACCAGCAAGCACAATTACTTCATCATTTTGACGGATTTTAGCAGCCATTACATTCCCCTTACAGTACTTCTGGAGCTAAAGAAATGATCTTCATAAACTTCTCAGAACGAAGTTCACGCGTCACAGGTCCAAAAATACGAGTACCGATTGGTTGCTCAGTGTTGTTGTTTAACATCACGCAAGCATTGCCATCGAAACGAATAACTGAGCCATCTGGGCGACGAACACCCTTCTTGGTGCGCACAACAACTGCTTTTAACACATCACCTTTTTTAACTTTACCGCGTGGAATTGCTTCTTTTACAGTAACCTTGATAATGTCGCCAATAGCAGCGTAACGACGGTGCGATCCACCTAGAACCTTGATACACATTACGCTACGAGCCCCTGAGTTATCAGCAACGTCCAGCATAGTCTGTTCTTGGATCATATTAGTGCTCCGTTAAATAAAAAACCACCCTTTCGGGACGAACCTATCCAAAATGCGGATAGGGTGCGAATACTAGCACAAACTTAAAGCAAAAAGCAACGAAAAAATCGCAAAATAACAAGGCTTTAGGCAGATTTCTGGCCAAGCCTGCCCAAAGGCCTAAAATCCTGATTTTCTTTGTGACCCAGTTCACAAATTTTTAACAAGACCATTCCCTCTTGGAGCAGAACCAGTAAACTAAGTGGGTTTGACAAGCGGTGCAAATTTTTGCTTTTTTTACACCGCTTGTATTTATGATCCATATCAGAAAAGCCCCACATTTCCGTGGTGGTTTGCCACCAAGCATGTTAGGCTTTTCTACCTCTAAATTATTACTTTCTGTTAGGAGATTAACATGGCATTCCGTATCGAAAAAGACACTATGGGTGAAGTGCAGGTTCCTGCCGATAAATATTGGGCAGCTCAAACTGAACGTTCCCGCAACAACTTCAAAATCGGCCCTGAAGGCTCTATGCCGGCTGAAATCATCGAAGCCTTTGGCTACCTGAAAAAAGCCGCCGCCTTTGCCAACCACGATTTAGGCGTCTTGCCTGTGGAAAAACGTGACTTAATCGCCCAGGCCTGTGATGAAATCCTGGCCAAGAAATTAGACGACCAGTTCCCGCTGGTTATCTGGCAAACTGGCTCAGGCACGCAATCCAATATGAACGTCAATGAAGTGGTGTCCAACCGTGCCCACGTGCTTAACGGCGGCCAACTGGGCGAAAAATCCGTTATTCATCCTAATGATGATGTGAACAAGTCCCAGTCTTCTAACGACACCTACCCAACCGCCATGCACATTGCGGCCTATAAAAAAGTGGTCGAACACACCCTGCCTTGTGTCAAACGCCTGCAAAAAACCTTGGCTGCCAAGGCTGAAGCCTTCCAAGATGTGGTCAAAATCGGCCGCACCCACTTGATGGATGCCACCCCGCTGACCCTAGGCCAAGAATTTTCAGCCTATGCCGCCCAATTAGCCTTTGGCATTAAGGCCCTAGAAAACACCCTACCACACTTAGCAGAGCTGGCCCTAGGCGGCACTGCCGTTGGCACAGGCCTCAACACCCCGAAAGGCTATGATGTCAAAGTGGCCGAATACATCGCCAAGTTCACAGGCCTGCCGTTCGTGACCGCTCAAAATAAATTTGAAGCTCTGGCCACCCACGATGCCATTGTAGAAACCCATGGCGCCCTCAAACAACTTGCCGTGTCGCTCTACAAAATTGCCAACGATGTGCGTTTGCTAGCTTCAGGCCCACGTTCAGGCATCGGCGAAATCCTTATTCCTGAAAATGAGCCAGGTTCGTCTATTATGCCGGGCAAGGTCAATCCAACCCAATGTGAAGCCATGACCATGGTCGCCGCTCAAGTGCTAGGCAACGATGTCACCATCTCCTTTGCCGGCACCCAGGGCCACTTCCAGTTGAACGTTTATAAACCTGTTATGGCCTACAACTTCCTGCAATCAGCCCAGCTCTTGGGTGATGCTTGTGTGTCCTTCGACGAACACTGCGCCGTGGGCATTGAGCCGAACCACCCACGCATTAAGCAACAGCTTGAGCAATCTCTGATGTTGGTAACGGCACTTAACACCCACATCGGCTACGAAAATGCGGCCAAAATCGCCAAAACAGCCCATAAAAATGGCACAACCCTTAAAGAAGAAGCCATCAACCTAGGCCTTCTCACTGCCGAGCAATTCGATGAATGGGTTCGCCCTGAAGATATGGTGGGCAGCTTAAAATAAGCTCTCTTTGATCTAAGAAAAAATGGTGCTGGAAAGCACCATTTTTTTATCTTATTTGGCATGCCGCTCCTTGAGCTTGCCAATCACATCCGCCCAAGACAAGTCGGCATCTTGCAGCAAAACGGTTAAGTGATAGGCCAAGTCTGCCGCTTCACAAATGGTTTCTTCCCGATCCTTAACCGTAGCAGCTAGGGCCGTTTCCACGCCCTCCTCGCCCACTTTCTGAGCAATGCGTTTAGTGCCACGAGAATAGAGATGGGCTGTGTAAGAACTTTCTGGATCAGCCCCCTTACGGGCTTCAATCAAGCGCTCCAATTTTGCAAAAAAGACCCAATTTTGCTCCGCTTGTAGCTGGCTAAAGCAGCTTTCCGTGCCAGTGTGGCAGGTTGGCCCAATGGGGTCGGCCAAAATGAGCAAGGCGTCCTGATCGCAATCCAAGCTCATATCCACCACATTGAGGAAATGGCCTGAACTCTCGCCCTTGGTCCAATGCCGATTTTTGGTGCGAGAAAAGAAGGTCACTTTTTTCTCGGCCAGGGTTTTTTCCAAGGCTTCAGGGTTCATATAGCCCAGCATTAGCACTTCACAGGTGGTAGCGTGTTGCACGATAACAGGGAGGAGGTTGTTGATTTTGGGCCAGTTGATTCGATCTTTTAACATAATACTCTCTTAATAAACTTTCACTATATATACATAATTTCTTGATATCCCTGCCAAATTGTTATGGCGATTAGTTACAAGAACCCTAATTCTCTGTCCTTTTTCTAATTTTGATTTATAATTCCAAAATGGCAAGCTGCTAAATATTACACGATCAGAAATATAATTTTCGCATTTATTTTCCAAAGATCTTATTTCGATATCTTTAAAATAACCTATGGGTTGCTGGGTTCTCTCATCTATTCGAGAAGCAAGAACTGCGGTATTAAGCACTTCTGCATCAGTTTGACAAACTCTTTCTGTTGAATATAGACATCCTGTTAACATCATCGACAGGATATATAGTGGCAACCTTCCTATTTTCATATGTAACTCCTATTTTCTAACTTCCACATTTTCATTATAAAGATAAGCCTTCAACTCCCCAATCTGTATCACCTGCTTATGAAAAACACTGGCCGCCAAGGCGCCATCAACGCCCGCTTCCACAAAAGCATCCCGAAAATGCACCATCTCGCCTGCTCCGCCTGAAGCAATCAATGGAACCTTGCAGACCTCTCGCACCTTTTTAAGCTGAACCAAATCATAGCCCTTGCGTACGCCGTCTTGGTTCATCATATTAAGCACGATTTCACCTGCTCCACGAGCTTGCACTTCCTGCACCCAGTCCAAAAGTTGCCAGTTGGTTTGTCGGGTACGGCTTTCATCGCCCGTATATTGATTGACCCAATACTTGCCTGTTTCCTGCTCAAACCAGCTATCAATGCCGACCACCACGGCTTGCACGCCAAAGCGTTGGGCCAAGCGGGTAATCAGTTCAGGATCGGCCAGGGCAGGCGAATTGATGGAAATTTTATCGGCCCCGAAGGCAAAAATCTGTTCGGCATCTTCAATGGTTTTAATCCCACCCGCCACACAGAAAGGAATGTCGATCTCCCGTGCCACACGTTCCACCCAGCTTTTATCCACCGTGCGGCCGTCTGATGAGGCGGTAATATCATAGAAAACCAACTCATCCGCCCCTTCTTGGGCGTAACGTTTGGCCAAGGGCACGATGTCGCCGATAATCTCGTGGTTGCGGAACTGGACGCCCTTGACCACTTGCCCATCTTTTACATCTAAACAAGGAATTATGCGTTTTGCCAACATTGGATTGCCTCCGCTACAGTAAATTTACCTTCTAATAAAGCTCGCCCCACAATCACGCCCGCCACGCCCGTGCCTTTTAGGGCTTCAATATCGGCCAGCGAGCCAATCCCGCCTGATGATTGGAAGTGAATATCAGGGTATTTGGCACAGATTTCACGATAAAGCTCCACATTGGAGCCTGCCAAGGTGCCATCACGAGAAATGTCGGTGCATAAAACGTGGGCCAATCCCACGGTTTGATAATCTTCAATGAGTGCCTCCAACGACACCCCACTGGCCTCCTGCCAGCCACTGATGGCAATGATTTTTTGACCGTTTGCGTCAATGTTTACATCCAAGGCCAAGACAAATTTCTCCGCCCCGTATTTCTCAAACCAGCCCTTGACCCTTTCAGGCTTCTTGACTGCTGTAGAGCCAATCACCACACGGCTGGCCCCAACGGCTAAGAGATCCGCCACATCTTGCTCTGAACGAATGCCACCGCCCACCTGAATAGGGCAGTTGATGGCCTCAATAATCTGGCCAATCAATTTGGTTTGGCGTTTGGCAGGGTCTTTGGCCCCTGTTAAATCTACCAAGTGCAGATAATCCGCTCCTTGGCTGACGTAGGATTTAAACTGCTCAATGGGGTTATCCGAATAAAGGGTCTTTTGGGCATAATCGCCCTGAAAAAGCCGCACCACTTGGCCGTCAATTAGGTCAAGGGCGGGGATGATTTTTGATGTTTGCATAGTGTTCTTTCCTTATAGCCTAGGGTAACGAGTTACCCTAGGTTACTTATCAATCTACCCCTTTGGGGTAGATTTAAACTAGATATTTTCAATAAAATTCTTCAACAATCTCGCCCCCACTTCCCCGAACGCTCTGGGTGAAACTGCACGCCGTAGAAATTATCCTTATTCAGCACAGCCGAAAAAGGTTCTCCGTAATCGCAGGTGGCAAGGGTGTGTTGATTAGGCAGAACCCCATAGCTGTGCACAAAATAGAAATGCGATCCTGACGGAATGCCATCAAAAAGTGGATGATGGTCAAATTCTACACGGTTCCAGCCCATATGGGGCAAAGGCAAGCCGTGATCAGGTAATTTTTCTGTGCGAACAGGGATGATCCCTAGGGTTGGTAAATTGCCTTCTTCAGAATAATCGGTGAGCAACTGCATACCTAAGCAGATCCCAAGCAAGGGTTGGGTCAGGTTTTGAATTTCCTCAATTAAATTTAAATCGGCAAAGTTATGCATAGCCGCTTTTGCTGTCCCAACGCCAGGCAAAATCAGCTTATCCGCAGCTTGAATGTCTGCTAACTTATTACTACTTTTGGGTTGGTAGCCCAAACGCTCAAAGGCAAATTTAACCGATGAGAGATTAGAGCAACCTGTATCAATAATCACGATGTTTGTCATATTTTATCCTTACAAGCGGCTAAATTTAGCAAAATTCTTGCAAATCCAGCCGCACCTTGATCCTATAAAACGCCCTTCGAACTCGGCAAGGCATTCCCTTCCACCCTAATCGCCTGTCTCAGCGTCCGCCCAAAGGCCTTAAACAAACTCTCAATCTGGTGGTGGGCATTATCGCCTTTCACCTTCATATGCAGGGTAGCCATAAGCGTATAGGCGATAGACTGGAAGAAGTGTTCGGTCATTTCGCAGCTGAAATCGCCCACCTTATCCCGCTTGAATTTTGCCTTGAATTTGAAATAAGGGCGGCCTGATAAGTCTAGCGTACATTCCGCCTTGCATTCGTCCATTGGCAAGACGAAACCGAAACGCTGAATGCCCCGTTTATCGCCGAGTGCCTGTTTAAGAGCTGTGCCTAGGGCTAGGGCTGTGTCTTCCACCGTGTGGTGTTCGTCAATCCAGAGATCGCCCTTGCAGGTTACATTCATACGGAAACCGCCGTGGGTGGCGATTTGGTCTAGCATATGGTCGAAAAAGCCCACGCCTGTGCTGATTTGGTTTACGCCTGCTTCGTCCAGCCAAACTTGCACCTTGATGTCAGTTTCCTTGGTGGTGCGAACCACTTCGGCATAGCGTGGGCTGCTTGGGTTGTTGGCAACAGGTTCTGCCAGTAATTTTTCGGCAATCAAATCCCAATGTAGGTTTTCAGGGTGATATTGCAGGGCTTGAATACCCAGATTTTCTGCCAGTTGCACATCGGTGGCACGGTCGCCGATTACAAAGCTGGTGCTAGGATCGAAAAGCTTTTTATCAATATATTTTTTTAGTAGCTTGGTTTTAGGCTTGCGGCAGTCGCAATTATCTTCTGGGGCGTGGGGGCAAATCAGCACATCATCAAATTCAATCCCCTGAGAGCGGAAGATCTCCAGCATGGCATTATGGGGCTTGTCAAAATCTTCCTGTGGGAAGCGTTCTGTGCCTAGGGCATCTTGGTTGGAGACCATCACAAAACGGTAGCGATTTTTGAGTTTTAGCAAGGCAGGAATAACATTGCGTTCCAGCTTGAGTTTTTCCAGACTGTCGATTTGGAAGTCGGTTTTTGGCTCGTCAATCAGCGTGCCGTCACGGTCGATAAAGAGAATGGATTGTTGTGTCATATTATGTTCCTTGTGTGTTGCCTAGCACGGCAAAGCCGTACTAGGTTAAGCATAATTCAGGGGCTTTGCCCCTGTTGGTTAGATATTTTTTAGGGCTTGCAAAACCTGGTTATTTTCTTCTGCAGTTCCAACAGTAATCCGAATGCAGTTTTCTAAATTAACCGCTTGGTGCTGGTTACGCAAAATAATCCCCTGATCCCAAAGAGCCTTAAAGACCTTTGGACTGTCCTTAAATTTGACTAGAAGATAGTTGCCTTCACTTTCAAAGACTTGCTCTACAAGCGGTAACTTTTGCAGATTTTCTTGCAAAATCAACCGCTCTTTGAGTACGTTGGCGACACGTTCTTGCATTTTGTCAATTTCATTTAGAGCTTGCTCGGCAAGATCCGCCACAGGGGTTGGGATAGGATAAGGGGCAATCACCTTATTAAGAATTTGGATCAGCTCAGGGTTAGCCAGTACAAAACCGCAACGCAAGCCAGCCAAAGCAAAGGCCTTGGAAAGGGTGCGGATGATGGCCAAGTGTGGATAGGATCTCAATTCTTTTACAAAACTGTTGGCTGGGCTAAATTCAATATAGGCTTCGTCCAGTACCACAATGGCACGATTGCGGGTGGTTTCTAACAAGCTGATAATATCTTCTCGTTTAAGCAAGGTGCCAGTTGGGTTATTAGGGTTGCAGACAAAAACCACCTTCAAGCGGTCATTTTCGGCTAATTTTTTGCAAATTCCTGGCAGATCGAGTTGGAAGTCAGCAGTTTGATTGACAGTAATTTGCTCCACGCCAATGGTTTCGGCACTGACGGCATACATTCCGTAGGTCGGCGGGCAGTAAAGAATGGCGTCCTGCTCAGGCTGGCAGAAGGCATGAATAATCAGCTCAATCCCTTCATCACCGCCACGGGTCACTAGCACATTTTCAGGCTTAACCTGAGCATAACGAGCGTAGGCTTCCACCACCGCCTGGGGCTGGGGTTCAGGGTAACGATTAAGGGACTGCTCACTTAACTGATAAGTAGGCGACTGGGGATATTCATTGGCATTAAGCCAAATATCCCCCTGGCCCCCCAAACGACGGGCAGATTGGTAGGGCGTAAGAGCCTGGACGTTTTTTCGGGATAAGTTTGAAATAGACATTGTGTGTTCCTGTTTGTAAATTTTTATGGTTTTTGGGCCGCTTGCTAGGATTTACTTAAGGCTTTCCAACCTTAATGTAACCGCATTCTTGTGGGCCTGCAAGCGTTCGGCCTCTGCCATTAATTCCACCGTTTCCGCCAAATTCTTAAAGCCCTGTGGAGTCAGTTCTTGCACGGTCATTCGCTTGCTGAAATCCGCCAAACCTAGGCTGGAGTGGGTTTTGGTGTAGCCGTAGGTGGGAAGAACGTGGTTGGTGCCGCTGGCGTAATCGCCCATTGACTCAGGGCTGTAGGCACCTAGGAAAATCGATCCTGCATTGTCCAGTTCAGGCAGAAGATCTCGTGGATTTTCGGTCTGCACGATTAAGTGTTCAGGAGCATAGGCGTTGCTGATTTGCACGCATTGCTCAAGGCTTTCAGCAATAAAAATACGGCTATTGGTAAGTGCCTTGCGAGCGGTTTCAGAGCGTGGTAGAACAGCGACTTGTTTTTCAAGTTCCATTTCAACCGCACTTGCCAAGGCTTGGCTTGGTGTGACCAAAATCACTTGGCTGTCTGCCCCGTGTTCGGCTTGGGAGAGCAGATCGCTGGCAACAAAGGCAGGATTGGCTTGGCGGTCGGCAATCACCAGCACTTCCGATGGCCCTGCTGGCATATCAATGGCTGTGCCCGTTTGTTGAACTTGGCGTTTTGCTTCCGTTACAAAGGCGTTACCTGGGCCAAAGATTTTATCGACTTTGGCCACGGTTTCCGTCCCTTGAGCCAGGGCAAAAACCGCCTGTGCCCCACCCACGGCGTAGATAGTCTGCACACCACAAAGGTTGGCGGTGTAGAGAATTTCATCAGCAATGGGCGGCGGTGAGCAAAGCACAATCTGCTTGCAGCCTGCGATCTTGGCAGGCACGGCCAACATTAAGACGGTGGAAAAAAGCGGGGCAGATCCACCTGGGATATACAAGCCTACGCTAGAAATCGGTCGGGTTAATACTTGGCAACGCACACCTGCAATGGTTTCCACATCCACTTCCTGATTGGCCTGGGCCTGGTGAAAGGTTTCGATATTTTTTTTCGCCCTTTGAATGGCGGTTTTAAGGTTTTCAGGAATACGGGCACTGGCTTGTGCAATCTGTTCTTGGCTGACCACAAGGCTATCGAGCTTGATCTTGTCGAATTTCTCAGTCAGCTCAAAAAGTGCCTGATCGCCTTGGGTTTTTACAAGTTTTTGAATATTTTCCACCGCTTGTTGAACGCTTTCCCCTGCAATTTGGGCAGGGCGGGCTAGGGTGGATTGTTTTTCTTGATTAGTTAAATTATTCCAAATAAATGTTTTCATTTTCTAAGCCTTTTTAATTCATATCTAATCTCAATGAGCCGACATGGGTTCCCTTCTGAACCGCCTGAGCGTGTACCGATTTTTAGGAAAAAATTTCTTGTTTGAGCCAACGAAGTTGGCGAGTTAAATTTTTTCCGTTAAGAAAATCGGTACTAAGCGAAGAAAAGCGGTGAAGTAGGGTTGCCTTTCTTTTGGTTACTTTTCTTTGGCAACGCAAAGAAAAGTAACAAATTACGCCATCATCTTCTCAATCGGCAACACCAAAATCGAACTAGCCCCAACTGCCTTCAACTCCTCCATGGTTTCCCAGAACAAGTTTTCCTGGCTAACAACGTGCATGGCAACGTGAGATTCATCATGGGCAAGGGGTAAAATGGTTGGATTTTCAATGCCCGGCAATAAGGCGATGACCTGCTCCAGTTTATCCTTCGGGGCGTGGAGCATAATATATTTGGATTCAGCGGCCTGTTGCACGCCCTGAATACGGGTCAGGAGCTTGTCCACCAGGGCTTGTTTTTCAGGGCTTAGCTCGGCCTGGCGTTGAATTAAACAGGCCTTGGATTGATAGATAACCTCCACCTCCCGCAGACCGTTGGCCTCCAAGGTTGCCCCTGAAGAAACCAGATCGCAAATAGCATTGGCAATGCCGGCAGTCGGAGCCACTTCGACCGAACCCGTCAAAAGGCAGTTCTTAAAGGGCACATTTTGGGTTTGCATATAGCGTTTGAGGAGGTTGGGGTAGCTGGTGGCGATGCGGGTGTTGGTTAAGTCTTGAATGCCTTGGTAGGCCACATCCTTAGGCAGGGCGATGGAGAGGCGGCAACCGCCGAAGTCTAGCTGGCGGAGTTTTTTGTAAGAAACCGGCTCGCCCGCATATTCACGGCCCAGGGCTTCTTCTTCCAGCACGTTTTCGCCGATAAAGCCTAAATCCACCACGCCATCAAAGACCAAACCTGGAATATCATCATCCCGCACCCGTAAAATGTCGATGGGCATATTTTCCGCATAGGCAATCAGGCGTTGTTCATTCCAGTTGATCTTGACCCCGCATTGTTTGAGCAGGGTTTGGCAGTCCTGGCTCAGGCGGCCTGATTTTTGCATGGCGATTCTTAAGCGTTTGGTTTGCATAATCTTTCCTTCTAATCTATTTTAGGTATAAAAAAGCCCCGAAGGTGCTGACCTTCGAGGGCGATAACAGTGAGGTTTGTCGCTACTCGTTACTTATCTTTCGGGTAGCACCAAGGCCCGAAAGAGATTCGGGTTGATGGTGATGATGATAAGTAACAAATGCCTTCATGATGTCTTCCTCAAATTAGCTGTTTGGCAATGTACGATAAAAACCTTCCTTTGGCAAGCCTGTTTTTACATAAATTTGCAAAATCTTGCGAAATTTGACCCGCTTGCCAGAAAGCGATCTGTATCACAAAATCAAAACTTACTTTTAACATTTTATTTACACAAACCTTAATCCTGTGTTAAAAAGCAAAGGTTTTACTTAGCCCATTTATCTATCCCATTAAGAGGAGTATTTATGAAAGCATTAAAATCCCTGGCTGCTGTTGTAGTGGCACTTTTTCTAGCAGGCTGTGATGACAAGGCCAAGAGCAACGAATCGGCTCCCGCTGCAAGCAGCCAACAAGCCCCTGCCGCCAGCGTGCAAAGCAAGTTTGTGACCATTGCCACAGGCGGAGCATCAGGCCCTTACAACATTATCGCCACCTCCTTGGCCGATATTTACACCAAGCAGCTCAAAACCAATTCTAAAACCCAAACCACGGGTGCCTCGGTGGAAAACCTCAACCTACTGGCCCAGAAAAAGGTGGAAATGGCCTTTTTGATGAGCGACGCCCTCAATGATGGCATCAACGGCACGGGCAGCTTCCCGAAAAAAATCGACAATGTGCAAACCCTGGCCGCCCTTTATCCAAACTATGTGCAGATTGTGACCTCCAAGCGTTCAGGCATTCAAACCATTACCGACCTGAAAGGCAAACGTGTGGCCACGGGGGCGCAAAACTCGGGCGTGGAAGTCAATGCCCGCAACCTCTTGGAGGGCTTTGGCATTACCTATAACGATCTCAAGGTGGACTACTTGGGCTATGCCGAAGCGGCCGATGCCCTTAAGTCTGGCGTGATTGATGCAGCCTTCTTAACCAGCGGCCTGCCAAACTCCTCGCTTATGGAACTGCAACAAAGTTTTGACCTGCAACTGGTTTCTATTCCAGCTGAGGGGGTGGCAAAAATCGGCCAAGACAAGCCTTATTTCAATGCCATGGAGATTCCAGCCAACACCTACGGCAATGCCGAGCCAGTGCCAACGGCCGCCATTAAAAATGCCCTAGTGGTTCGTAGCGATTTAAGCGAGGACGATGTTTACCTCTTAACCAAAACCTTCTTCGAGAGCCTGCCACAACTCCAAACCGCCCACCAAGCGGCCAAGGCTGTGAATGTTGAAGAAGCACAAAAAGGCTTGGTTGCCCCGCTCCACCCAGGTGCCAAGCGTTATTACGATGAAGTAAACCCAAAATAAGATGAGCAAGGCAGGCAAATGGCCTAAAACCCTGCTGGCCCTAGGCCTGGCTGTCGGCGCCCTTGCCTGCTATCCGCTTTCATTGCTAAGCCTGGAGACGGAGCAAGGCGCTTGTTATGTCAGGGCTGACCAGTTTGCCCTGCGCTGGCAGCATTCGGTGGAAAAGCAACTTTGGTATGAACACTACCGCCTGCAAGACGGCCAGCTCTTGCTCTATCAAACCTGGCTCCAAACCTTTGGGGCAGGCACGCCTGTGCAGGGGCAGGTGCTAACCGATGCGCCCAAGGGTTTTGTCGGTTATGCTCAAGCGGTCAAGCTGCCCAGCCTGAATTGGGCAGTTTCCCGCAATATGCAGGGCAGCCTGTTGGTCAATCAGCACACCCTCTTGCTCTACCAATCTCTGCCCGATTACAGCCAGGTGCAAATTCGCCCCGCTCAAGCCTCCTTGGCACGTTTTCTCTTAGGGACATCCTGTTATGACACATTCAACACCCGCTAACCAACAAGAAATTTTAGAAAAATACGACAGGGAAGCAGTCACCCGCCAAGCCCAAGCCCCTTGGCACAAGTGGCTCATTACCCTCTTGGCCGTGGGCTATTCCCTCTTTCATCTTTATATCACCTTTTTTCCCCTGCCAACCCTGATCCAACGCTCGGTTCATGTTGGCGTGGGCGCCATGCTGATTATCCTGCTCTACCCTGCTTCGGCCAAGTCCCGCAAGGGTGGCGTGGCCTGGTATGACTGGCTTTGGCTGGCTGCCGCCCTGGCTGGTATGGCCTATCTCATCGTCCAATATCAGGCCATTATGACGGTGCGGGGCGGCATTCCCAACACGGCTGACATTGTGGTGGCCATCCTCACCGTTTTAGTTGTCTTTGAAGTCACCCGCCGCATCACAGGCTGGATCTTGGTGCTTTTTGCCCTGCTCTTTTTGATCTACCCCTTTATCAGCTCCATGGACTTTATGCCCAATAGCCTGCTGACCCGCCCTTACGACATCGGCGATATTTTCGGCCAGCTCTATCTCAAAACCGAGGGACTTTACTCCTCTGCCATCGGGGCTTCGGTTACCTTTATCTTCCTCTTTATCCTCTTTGGTGCCTTCTTGTCCAAGTCTGGCATGGGCCAGCTCTTTAATGATTTGGCTCTGGCCCTGGCCGGCGATAAACAAGGCGGGCCGGCCAAGGTGGCCGTGATTTCCAGCGGCTTTATGGGCAGCATTAACGGAGCGGCCGTGGCCAATGTGGTCAGCACAGGAGCCTTTACCATTCCCCTTATGAAGAAAATCGGCTACCACAAGAACTTTGCTGGTGCAGTCGAAGCCAGTGCCTCGGTGGGTGGCCAAATCCTGCCGCCTATTATGGGGGCCAGTGCCTTTATCATGGCCGAAACCACGGGGGTCAGCTACGGCACTATTGCCCTGGCCGCCCTCCTGCCGGCCATGCTTTATTATTTAGGCGTGATTGCCCAGGTTCACTTCCGAGCCGGCAAGCAAAACCTCAAGGGTTTACCTAAGGATCAGCTCCCCCGCCTCAAAGAGGTGATAAAGGTCAGGGGCCATATGCTCCTGCCGCTGGTGGCCCTGATCTGGTTCTTGATTGAATCGGTGCCGATTGGCTATGCCGCCGTCTACACCATTGGGGTCACAGTGCTGGTCAGCCAGCTGCGTAAGGAAACCCGCATGGGCATCAAGGACATCATCGAAGCCTTGGAAGACGGGGCCAAGCAATCCCTGTCGGTGATGGCAGCTTGTGCCGTGGTAGGGGTGGTTATCGGCGTAGTCAATCTGACCAGCTTTGGCACGGTTATCACCTCCTCCATCGTTACCCTAGGGGCAGGATCGCTCTTTCTGACCCTCTTTTTAACCATGATTGCCTCCATGATCTTGGGCATGGGCCTGCCGTCTATCCCCGCCTACATCATCACCGCCACCATGGCCGCCCCTGCCCTGGCCACCTTTGATGTGCCGGTGCTGGTCGCCCACATGTTCGTCTTCTACTTCGGCATCTTCGCCAACATCACCCCGCCTGTGGCCTTGGCCGCCTTCGCAGGGGCTGGCATTGCCCAAGGCGACCCGATGAAGACCGGCTGGCAGTCCCTACGCCTGGCCCTGGCGGGCTTTATCGTGCCTTTCATGTTCGTCTATAACCCCGATATGCTGATGATTGATGTCTCTGGCGCAGACACCATGGCCAAAACCTTCCCACTGCCAAGTGCCTTTGACATTCTCTCCGTGATTGCCTCCTCCATCATCGGCGTGCTGGGCCTGTCGGCTTCAGTGGAGGGCTACTTCAAACAGACCATGGCCGCCTGGCAGCGCATTATCCTGGCCGCAGGCTCACTCATGCTCATCATCCCTGAAACCGTCACCGACTTGGTAGGCATCCTACTGGTCGCCCTGATGGTAGGCCTCAACTACCGCAAGGCCTAAACCACAAGCGGGTCAAAAAGGCTGGAATTTTGCAAAAAATCCGCCTTTTTGGCCCGCTTGCTTTTACCCTAATCGCCCACTGGCATTGGCCCAGGCGGATTTGACCAAGGTTTTGACCACCGCCAACTCACCCTTATCTCGAGGGGCATAAACCATCACCATCAAGTCCGAAATGGTCGGATAGCCCGCCAACGGATGTGGCTCTGCCCAACCTGCCTCAATGGCCTGGCTACGCAGGGGTTCAGGCACAGGCAAATGTAGGCTGTGGTCAGGATAGGGGTGAACGTGGGCGAACTCGGTGGAAAGCATAAAGGCATTTTCCGCTCCTTTGGCCTCTTCAGGCTTGAGGAAAAACCCTACCGTGTTAGGTGGCGCACGATCACTCCAAGCCAAAAATACACCATCTAACTGGCTGATTTCCTCAATCAAGGCCTGACTAAGAGGATTTTGCGGCTGTTGGTCTAGCTGCATATGCGGTGTCGCTGCTGTCGTGCTTGGGCGATGGCCTGTTCGGATTGGCAAAGTATTTGGTATAAAGGTATTCATTTTTTCTCCTTATGAGGCTAATTTCTCAATTTCGCTAATCAATTTTTTGGCAAATGCCTTGGCTTGGTTTTCAATATTTGCCAAATCATCAGCACTGTGCATATTGGGTACATACAATACACCATGCAATGCATGAACACCTTGCCAATCCATGCTTGCAAATTCTGCCGATAATCGCACCGCCTTAACCATTTCTTCTACGTTGCCGAATAACTCGCCAGTATAAAAATGAGCTGGTTTTCCTGTGGTGGTAGAAACTAATAATTTTTTACCCGCTAATTGACTACCGTCTGGCCCATAAGCAAAACCAAAGACTAAAATATCCTCCAGCCATTTTTGTAAGATTGATGGTGGGTTATACCAAAAGGTTGGGTATTGCAACAGCACGATGTCAGCATCAAGCAAGGCTTTTTGTTCAGCTTGCACATCAATTTGATAATCAGGGTATAAATCCGACAAACGGCGAATTTGTGCTTTACTACCAAAATGTTCTGCTAGTTCTTTGATAATCAAACGATTACTGACTGATTGATTTAAATTTTGGTGGGCAGAGATAATTAAAATTTTGCTCATAAAAAACTCCAATGATTAGAAAAGTGTTACTGGAAACAAACAATGAAATCATTATAATGAGCTGATTTTTAAATATAAGTACTGACAAATTTGTCAGGTTGAAAAAACTGCCTATCACTCGGATTGATAAAATGAAAGAGAATATTTTGATAAGCGAACCGCCCTGCCGACAAGCCTTTATGACCTTAAACAGCCGCTAGGGTGCTTTGGTGCTGGTGACCTTGTTTGATGAAACCAAACGCTTTGCCCAAATCCGCCGTGAAATTGACGGCATCAGCGAAAAACGCCTGGCCGAAACCCTTAAGCAGTTAGAAAAAGACGGCATGTTAATCCGCACCGACTACCACACCGTCCCACCCAAGGTAGAATATTCTTTAACCGAATTTGGCAAGGAAGCCAGCATCCGCTTTCGTGAGCTAGGGGCTTGGCTGAATGAGAATTTACAGAAATATAGTACAAGGCCTTCCGCCTAATCACTCACTAGCCAAAATACGGGCACAATCTCAAGCGGGGCAAAAAAGGTCAAATTTTGCAAAAAATCCGCCTTTTTGGCCCGCTTGTTACCCCTCATTCTTCCTCAATTTGAGCGCCAGGCCCAGGGCCAGAAGGCTCATTCCAATGGCGATCATAAAGGCAAATTGCACACCCTTAAACATGGCCAGAGAGGCGGGTTCTGTGCTGTAGAGCTTCTCGCCAATATGGGTGACGCCCACAAAGAAGGAGGCACCGATGGCTCCGGCAATGGGGTTGATGGTGCTGATGATGGCGGTGCCGTGGGGGTACATATCCTTGGAAAGGGCGTTGAGACCGTGGGTTTCAGACACCAAAATCATGGACATGGAAATGGGCAGGAGCATAAAGACGCCCGTTAAAAGCCAAGGGGAAGAATTAGGCTTGAAAAGGGCCAGCATCAAAATAAAGGTTGTAACCAAGAGCAAGGCACCAGGAATAACAATCTGCCTTGCCCCCCGCTTATCCAACTGGTTGCCCATAATTGGCGACAGCAGGGCCTGGACAATACTGCCCGGCAGGAGAATGAGGCCTGTCACCGTGCCTGAGAGCAGGACGACTTGTTGCAGGTACATAGGCATAATCAGCTCGGTGCCGATAAAGACAAAGAGCAAGATGGCCAAGATCAGCATGGCATAGCGGTATTGGCCAATGCGGAAGACCTCTAGGTTAATCAGCGGCACCTCCAGCTTGGCCTGGCGTTTGACAAACAGCCAAATAAAGAGCAGGGAGAGGCCAAAAATCAGGCCAAAGAGGGGCAGACTGAGTAGAGAAAAATTGCTGGTGGCATAAACCAAACCGCCAAAGCCCAATACGGACAAGCCCGCCGAGGGCAGGTCGATTTTAGGCTTGGTGATGGGTTGCAGGTTCATGGTCAGGTACTTCATGGCCAGGCCAATAGACAGGGCAATAAAGGGCAGGGTGAAGAAAAAGAGGTAACGCCAGCCCAGGTAATCGACAATAATGCCCGAGAGGGTCGGGCCGATGGCCGGGGCAACCATAAACATCATGGTGATAATGCCCAGCACCGTGCCTCGGTTATTGGGCGGGTAAATGAGCAAGATGGTGTTAAATAAAATCGGCACCGTAAAGGCCGCTGACACCGCCTGAATAAAACGCCCGGTCAAAAGCATGGGAAAATTGACTGCCAGGGCGCAAATCAGCGTGCCTAGGCTGAAGGTCAGGAGGGTGACAATCAGCATGGTGCGGGTGGTAAACCATTGAATAATATTGGCCGTAATGGGCGTAAAAGCTCCCATCACCAGTAAAAAGCCCGTGGTCATCCACTGAACCGTGGTCTTACTGATGGAAAATTCCTGCATAAGATTGGTCAAGGCCACATTGAGCAGGGTTTCGTTCAAGTAACCGAAAAATGCCCCGATCAGGACGGTAAAGGTAATTAACTTGGTGGGAAAATTCGGGTTCTGCCCGAAAAACTCATATTCAGAAGGATGGGACATAGGTTGCCTATTGTCAAAATCGTGGGGCACAGCCCCACACATTGAGTTGAAAATCCAACCCCTTGGGCTAGACTTCCAGTTTAGATTGGATCAGTTCGACCATGGCCTGAATATCCGCTTCAGGCGCCTTGTCTTGGTTCATAAACCAGCGGAAAAGCTCGGGGTCGGTGTATTTGAGCATGGCGACAAAGGTGGTTTGTTGTGCTTCTGTTAGGCTGTCGAAATGATTTTGGTAGAAGGGCATGATCATCTTGTCCAGCTCCCGCATACCCCGGCGGCATTCCCATTCAATTCTAAAGCGGTTCATTATTTAACCTCCGTAATACGCAATTCTTTTGGCACTTCAAAGACCGTGTTTTCCTCGCAGCCTTCCAGCTCGCTCACCTCGGTCGCCCCTAGGGTTTTGAGGTGGCTGACCACCGATTGCACCAAGACTTCAGGGGCAGAGGCGCCCGCAGTTATGCCAATGGTGGAAACATTCTCCAGCCAGCTTGGATCGATGTCCTCGGGCCCGTCAATCAGGCGGGATTGAATGCCCATGCGGCTGGCCAACTCGGCCAAGCGGTTGGAGTTGGAGGAGTTTTTACTGCCCACCACCAAGACCAACTGGGATTGCTTGGCCAGCTCCCGTACCGCCTGTTGGCGGTTGGTGGTGGCATAGCAAATATCGTTCTTGCGAGGGCCTTGAATGGCTGGGTATTTGGCCCGAAGGGCCTCGATCACATCCACCGTGTCATCAATAGACAGGGTGGTTTGGGTCATAAAGGTTAAGTCGTCCTGCTGGCTGACAGGCAGCTTGGCAATATCTTCCACCGACTCCACCAAGAAAATCCCGCCCTCTTCATTGTCATATTGGCCCATGGTGCCTTCCACTTCTGGGTGGCCTTCATGGCCAATGAGAATGGCCTTGGTGGCCTTGCGGCTGGCTCGGGCCACCTGCATGTGAACCTTGGTCACCAGCGGGCAGGTGGCATCAAAAACCTTGAGCCCTCGGCTCTTGGCCTCTTGGCGAACAGCTTGGGACACGCCGTGGGCGGAGAAGATCACAATGGCGCCGTCTGGCACTTCTTCCAACTCTTCCACAAAAATGGCGCCCTTTTCCTTGAGGCCATCCACCACAAAGCGGTTATGCACCACTTCGTGGCGGACATAAATCGGCGCGCCGTGGATTTCCAAGGCCAGTTCTACAATGGAAATGGCCCTGTCCACGCCTGCACAAAAACCACGAGGGTTTGCTAATAAAATGTTCATTTAATCACTCTTCTTTTTACGGCCGTCTAAGATCATCTCTAAAATCAAAAGACCCGCCCCACAGGTAATAAAAATATCGGCTAAATTAAAAATTGGATAGTGCCAGTCCTGCCAGAAAACATGCAGAAAATCGACCACAAAGCCGTGATAGGCTCGGTCGATGGCATTGCCAATAGCCCCGCCAATGATCAGGGCGTATGCAAGATTTTGCAGTTTTTGACCCGCTTGGTTTTTATAGAGCAGGTAAACCAAGTAGGCCGAAATCACCACGGCCAATCCCAAGAAAAAGTAGGTCTGCCAGCCTGAATGATCGGCCAAAAAGCTAAAGGCCGCCCCGTAGTTGCGAGCGTAGGTCAGGCTGAAAAAGGGTAAAAAGTTGATGCTCTCATGCAGTTCAAAACGCTGCACCACTGCATATTTGCTAGCCAAGTCGGCAATGATTGCCACAAAACTCAGCCAAAGCCAGTTAAGTCCTGTTTTCATATTTGTCCACTTAAAAAAACGATACAGAATTTTAACATAAAAAAACCGCCCTTCGAGCGGTTTATTTTATTAAGCTCAAACTTAGATAGCATCTTCGTTTTCTTCACCCGTGCGGATGCGGATAACTCGCTCCACCTCATAGATAAAGATTTTACCATCTCCGATTTTGCCTGTTTGGGCCGTGTCCATAATGGCCTCAATGCAGGCTTCCACCTGATCATCTGCCACAATGATTTCTAGCTTAATCTTAGGCAGGAAATCAATGGCATATTCCGCCCCACGGTAGAGTTCAGTATGGCCCTTTTGGCGGCCAAAGCCCTTGGCCTCGGTTACTGTCATACCCGTGATGCCCACATCCGTTAAGGCCTCACGCACGTCGTCAAGTTTGAAGGGCTTGATAATGGCTTCGATTTTTTTCATATTAAATCCTAACTTTTCGATATAAATTTAATTGGATCGTTAATTGACATAACAGGAGGTAAAAGTTGTAATAATCTTGCTGTGCTGTGCTGTGCTGTGCTGTGCTGTGCTGTGCTGTGCTGTGCTGTGCTGTGCTGTGCTGTGCTGTGCTGTGCTGTGCAAAGAGCTTATCCCATTCACTATTGGCAATACAAAGGAAATTTGCATCTACCCCATATTCTCCCGCTATCCTTTGAGCCTGGTAAAAATTATCTTTTTGATAACGTTCTGAAACCACCCAATAGCATTTATAACCGATAGCAGTCATCTTCTCCCAAATATGGGCATAGGAATTCGCTTGTATCTCAATAAAAATCATGGGCTTGAAGCGTTCAATGGTCTGCCTAGCACCCTCTAGCACCTTAATATCAAAGCCCTCGGCATCCACCTTGAGTAGGTCTAAGCGTTCTAAATTCTGAACAGGGGCAAAATCATCTAAGTTTACCACCTCAAGAGCCTGCTTAGAGACGCCCTGCCCAAAATTACTTTCTGTGCTAAAGCCCTTGTCTAGGGAAAACGAGCCGTAATTCCAAGACTGGCTATAGTCGCAATCTTCAATCAAAATGCTTTCACGCTTATCCCCCACGCCCATGCGATAGGTTTCCACATTGGTCAGGTTATTGAGGGCCAAATTACAGCATAGTTGTTGGAAAATAATCCGTTGTGGTTCAAAACAAATCAGCTTGCCTTTGGAAACAAACTTGGCCAAGGGTACGGCGTGCATACCAATATTGGATCCCACCTCCACCACATTGGCCTCGGCCGACAAAATCTGCTGAAAGACCTCAACTTCCACATCCGACCATTCACCATAAGCACAGGCAATATTGCTGATCATATCGCCCTTAATCAGGTTAAATCGTCCCCAACGCAGGTCTTTTAAGTAGGTTTCCATCTTATCTTCTCGCTGATTTAGGCCTAAAACTCTCAATCACGGCCGGGTGGGTGTCAATGTAGATGTCGCTCAAAAGCTGCAAGCAATAAGGCACGGCAGCGAAAATCCCCTTGACCAAGACCTTGCCCTGCTCATCCTTGACACCTTCCAAGGTTTCCTTGATGGCCTTGGGTTGGCCAGGAAGGTTTAAGATCAGGGAATCGTGGCGAATAACCCCAACCTGACGGGAGAGAATGGCGGTTGGCACAAAGTGCAGGCTAACCTGGCGCATTTGCTCGCCGAAGCCAGGCATTTCTCGGTGGGCGATGGCCAGCGTGGCATCTGGGGTCACATCCCGCTTGGCTGGGCCTGTGCCGCCGGTGGTCAAGACCAGGTGGCAGGCTTGCTCGTCCACCAGCTCAATTAAGGCTTGTTCAATCTGAGCCTGTTCATCAGGAATCAGGCGGGTTTCCAGCTCAAAGGGTTCAACAAGGGCGGCCTTGAGCCAGGCCTCAAGCTCGGGAATACCTTGGTCGGCATAAATGCCTTGGGAGGCTCGGTCAGATACTGACACCAGGCCGATTTTGAGCCTGTCTTTACTTAAACAAGCGGTCATACTTGGCTCCTTTTTTGCAAAAGTTGGGCTAGTTCTTCCACAACTCGTTCAGGCCCAATATCCACCAAACTCTGATGATACCCCCCTCTTGGTCACCTTGGCGAACCTTGATAAGGTCGCCCTCAATCAGGCGAATAATCTTGGCCTTGTCTGACAAAGGCGGGGTATAAGTCGGGCTGGTTGGGCCGTAGAGGGCCACCAGCGGGCGGTTGAGAGCGGCAGCAATATGCATAAGGCCAGAATCGTTGCTGACCACGGCTGTGCAGTTGGCCATGATGTCGATAACCTGCTCAAGCCCAGTCTTGCCCGCCAGATTGAGGCAGAAGGCCTGCTCGCTTGCGCTTAGGGCGGAACGAATGTCCTCGCCCACGGCTTCGTCCTTAGCCGATCCAAAAATCTGTACCTGATAGCCTTGGGCAATGAGCTGCTTGGCCAGCTGGGCATAGTGATAATGCGGCCAACGCTTGGCTGGGCCAAACTCGGCCCCCGGGCAGAAGCCGATGATGGAGCGGTTATTGACTTCCGCCTGTTTGAGAAACTGGCCCAGGGCCTTTTCTTGCTCGCTCTCCGTGCTGTCACGGTTTTCGATTAAACGGGCCACATTGGCTAGGTCGCTAACCAAGTAAGGCTTAGGCAAGGGCAGATCGGCCGCCGCAGGAATGTTACCCTTTTCAAAGGCCAGAGCCACATAACGCTGGGCCATCATAGGGTAATCTTTTTTGTTGGATCGCAGGTCGTTCAAGAGGCCGTAACGCATTTCCCCCTTCCAGCCACGGCGGGTTTTAACCTTGGCAAAATAGGGGATAAAGGCCGATTTAAGGGAATTAGGCAGGACGATGGCTAGATCGTACTGGTTTTGCAAGTTTTTGCCCAATTTATACCGCTTGCACAGGGCAAACTGGCCGTGGCCCAGGGGCATGGTCAGTGCCTGGCGGACTTCTGGCATACGAGCCAGAAGCGGGCGGCACCAGTCGGGGGCCAGCACATCAATTTGACAATCAGGATAGTTGGTTTTGAGCTGTTGGTAGAGGGCGTGGGACATCATCATATCCCCCACCCACGAAGGGGCAATAATTAGAATATTCATGGTCGCCTCAAAAGGTGAGCGGACGCCCAATGCGTCCGCCAAAAGTCTTATTTTTGATAGAGGTAGGTGCCGTTGGCCTGGCGGATAAACTTGCCGCCGTTGCTTAGGCGCATTTCAGCCACTCGGCTGTTCTTGTCTAAACGCACCGTAACCTTATCGCCTGGCTTAAAGCTGCTTAGCACACTGCCTGCGCCGTTGGCCTTGGTCATGGCATTAACATCTGAGATGTTGAGGTTATTATCACGGAAGACCTGCATAAGGCTCACGCCTTTCGGCACAGTCAGCTGCTTGCTAGACACCGCACCTGTCGCCGCTGGAGCAGGGCTTGAAGCTGGTGCAGGCTTGGCTGTTTCTTTAACTGGCGCTTTTGCTGCGGCTGGCTGAGCAGCTGGTTTTGGTTCTGGGCGTTTAACCTCTTTTGGTGGGGTCACACGGGTAACTTGTTTTGGCTCGGTGCGAGGGGTTTCCGCCTGGTGAATCACGCTGCCCTGGGTGTTTGGACGCACCACAGCAGGGGCTTCAACCGTTTGGCTGGCCTGGCTTGGTTGGGCAGGGGCGCTTGGCTGTTCTGTTTGAGCAGGAACCGCCGGCTGCTCAGGGGCTTGTGCTGCCGCCTGATCTTGAGCTGGCTGATTGGCCTGCTCGGCTGCATTGGCTTGGGCTTGTTGGGCCTGTTGTTCTTGGGCAGCTTGTAGGGCCTTGGCCTCTTCTTCAGCCCGCTTGGCTTCTGCTTCATCCACTGGGCGGAACTCAATCGGCAGGCTGTTGCCCTGCTGTTCTTGCAGCTGTTCTACTGTTGCAGGGGTGCTTGGCTTGAGCAACCAAATGGCTAAGCCTAAAAGAAGCACCAGGCCAATTACCACCCATAAGCGGCGGTTGTGCAGAGGGGATTTTGCCGCTGGCTTTTCTGGCACAGCTGCCGCAGCCGCTGCAGGGATCACACGTTCTGCCGCCACAGCTTCAGATTTAGGCGCTTCAGGCTTGTCTGCCACTGGGGCTTTTTCAGGCTCTGCCGCTGGCTCAACCACAGGGGCTGGCTTTTCAGCTGCCGGCGCTGCCTGGGCAAGCTCTTCTCTACCCTCTAAATAAGGGCGTTCAACTGGGGTAAAAGTAAAGCCTGGGGCTTGTTTGGTGCTGATAGAAGGCGTGACGTTTTTGTCTGCTGGAGCAGGATTTTGGCCAAAGGTTGGCTCTTTACGCATATTGTTTTGAGACATTGCAAATTTCCAAATAAAAAGTAGGAGGAGTTTTCAAGAAAATGCAGCCATTTTAGCCCATTTATCTAAACTCGGCACGTTTTTTCATGCAAGCGGGGGGATTTAAGCGATTTTTTGCAAAAATCAAGCGGCAATTTTCATTTTCTCGATCTGTGTCGAGAAAATCATCTGGCCCGCTTGCTGCCCTCCTTGGCCCTGCTAAAGTAGCTCCACCTTCAACCAACCAAAAGGAAACACCATGAAAAACCTCAAAACCCTGGGCTTTAGCCTCCTGCTAGGCCTCTTTTCAGTAACCACTCAGGCAGAACAAACCAGCCAACCTGCCCCATCCAGCCCAGAATCTGCTGCCCCAGCCGTGCAGGCAGTGGTGGTGGATGTCAATAAGGTCAATATCAACACGGCCACGGCCGCCGAAATTCAGGACAAACTGGTCGGCATTGGGGCCAAAAAGGCTCAAGCCATTGTGGAATACCGTGAAAAACACGGCAAATTCTTGAGTGCCGAGCAACTGACCGAAGTCTCTGGTATCGGCAAGGCAACCTTGGATAAGAACCGTGAGCGGATTGTGGTGGAATAATCTCAATGGCACGGCCCCCCGTGCCATTTTCCCCTTTGTAAAAAATACAACCTAACGCCCCGCTTGCTTATGCAAAAATTCACGCAAACGGTTGCCTTTCTTTGCTATAATTGGCCTGTGTTCATTTATAACAGGACTTTCCTATGCAAATCAGCTTAAAAAAAATCTATTCAGGCAAGGTGCGCGACCTTTACGAAATTGACGACAAACGTATGCTTATGGTGGCCACCGACCGCCTATCAGCCTTCGATGTTATCCTAGACGACCCCATTCCCCGCAAGGGCGAAATCCTGACCCAAATTTCCAACTTCTGGTTCAAGAAACTGGCCCATATTATGCCTAACCACTTCACGGGCGACTCGGTTTTCGATGTCTTACCCAAAGAAGAGGCCGAGGCCATCCAGCACCGTGCCGTGGTCTGCAAGCGTTTGACCCCAGTAAAAATTGAGTCCATCGTGCGGGGCTACCTAACGGGTTCAGGGCTCAAAGACTACAAGCAAACCGGCACCATCTGCGGCCTTGCCTTGCCCGAGGGCTTGGTGGAAGCCAGCCGCCTGCCTGAGCCAATTTTCACCCCGTCCAGCAAGGCGGAAGTGGGCGATCACGACATCAATATCAGCTATGCTGAATGCGAACGCCAAATCGGGCCAGAATTAGCCAAACAAGTCAAAGACGCCGCCCTGGCCCTCTACACCGAAGCCGCCGCCTATGCGCTGACCAAGGGCATTATTATCTGCGACACCAAATTTGAATTTGGCCTGGATGAAAACGGCACGTTGACCCTGATGGACGAAGTCCTGACCCCAGACTCCAGCCGTTTTTGGTCTGTCGAGACCTACCAAGAAGGCACCAACCCACCCTCTTTCGACAAGCAATTTGTGCGTGACTGGCTGGAAAACAGTGGCTGGAACAAACAAGCCCCCGCCCCCAAGTGCCTGCCGATGTTATCGAAAAAACCGTGGCCAAGTACCAAGAGGCTTTGGATTTATTGACCAAATAGCCTTTTGATGGTCAGACTAGGCGTGAATCCACAAAACCTCGCACCGCTTGTAGGGTGGGCATCCCTGCCCTCCATTAACAATATCGGTTAAAACGGTGGGCAAGGATGCCCACCCTACTTACAGGGCTTGTTTTACTGCCACATCTAACCCCGCACTTGGGCGACCGAGCAAGGTTTCCAAGGTCTTATCTTCTGAGAACAAGGCCCCGTTTGACGCATCTACATCACATTCTGCTAAGAAACCTGCAAGCCCTTCTGGCAAGCCAGCTTGCACCAGGGCGGCGGCATAGTCGGCGGCTGGAATATCCACATAAGGGATGTCTTGACCGCTTTGTTTGCTGATTTCCGCCGCTAGGTCGGCCAGGGTGTAGCTGGTCGAGCCGGCTAATTCATAAGTCTTATTTTCGTGGCCACTGCCTAAAGCCACGTTTACCGCCACTTCCGCCAACTCTGCACGCAGAATAGAAGAGATACGACCGTCCTTGGCTGAGCCGTAAAAGGCCTTGTTGGCAAGGGCAGCTGGGATGGAGCCTGTGTAGTTTTCGGTGTACCAACCATTGCGTAAAATGGTGTAGGTTAGCCCACTTTCTTTCAGCGTCTGCTCGGTAGCCAAATGCTCGCCAGCCAAGGATTTGACCGTGTTTTCATTGCTTGCTCCTAAGAGGCTGGTGTAAATAATATGCTGCACGCCAGCCGCTTTGGCAGAGTCAATCACATTTTTATGCTGCACTGTACGTTGTCCGATTTCATTGCCTGACACTAAAATTAAGGTGTCCACACCTTCAAGGGCGGCAACTTGTCCTTCTGTTTGGCTGTAATCAAATTTACGTGCTTCCACACCTGAAATTTTCTCTGGCGAACGCACCAGGGCGATCACCTTGGCATTTTTAGCCTTTAAGAAATCCAAGGCGATTGAACCGAATTGACCTGTTGCACCTGTGATTGCGATATTTTTGTTTGACATACGATTTTCCTCTCAAATGGTTAAAGTTGATTGATAAGGTTGATTGCTCAACTCATGTGGCGTATGATACGCACAAAACTTACGAAAGGTAAGTACTTACACAAAAGTAAGTATGGAAAAATTTTAAAATATTTTTTAACCCATTGACTTATAAGGAAGAAAAATGGAAAGATTTTTATTTGATCGGGGAAATGTACTGGCAGCAGCCTGCCCATCACGCCAAATTTTGCAACATTTAACCAGCCGCTGGGGCGGTTTGGTCTTGCTGACGCTCCATTCAGGCACCAAACGCTTTAGCGAACTCCGCCGAGCTATTGATGGGGTCAGCGAACGAATGCTAACCAAAACCCTGCAAGAGCTGGAGGCGGACGGCATGTTGGTTCGCAAGTCCTACAACACCGTCCCCCACAGGTGGACTACACCCTAACCGACTTCGGCAAACAGGCATCGGATCGGATTTTTGAACTGGTGGATTGGTTGGAGACTAATTTGGCGGAGATTTTGAAGGCGAAAAAGGGGTAAAAATGCAAAAGCAGGAGAGCGATGGTTAATACTTTACTCATACTAAGGTAATTTGCTACATTCTGTTTATCATTTGATAAACAAAAGGACAAATTATGCAACAGAATGCTCTCGTGAGTGTCAGAATTAACGAGCAAATCAAGGCTCAAGCTAGTGAAGTCTTGGCTGGGATTGGCTTAACCCTTTCTGATGTAATGCGAATGACCATTACCAAAATTGCCACAGAAAAACGTTTCAGTTTTGACTACCAACCCAATGCGGAAACCGCTCAAATCTTAAGCGCAGTCAAAAATGGTACAGAACCGATGCACACCGCCGCCAGTATTCAAGCTCTGATGGACGACCTCACTGCGGACGATTAGTTATAGCAATGCCTTTAAGCGAGATTATAAAAAATGTGCGGTGCAATCCCTGTCAAGCTCCTTGATTGAAAGCCTATATTTTTTAATCAATGATTTACCCCTGCCTGAAAAATATTGCGATCACGCCTTAACAGGCTCTTGGCAGGGCTTTCGGGATTGCCATATTGAGCCTGATTTGGTGCTGATTTATCGCAAGGTCAATGATGATGTACTGGAGTTGATTCGGATTGGCAGCCATTCCAATTTATTTGGTTAAACCGCTTGCTATCTAAAAATCCCGCAAGCTCTTTTTCTGCCTGCCTCGCTCATCAAAATTTTTGATGTTATGTAGCAACGCACAAAGCAAAAACTACATAATTCCGGCTGTTTTTTTACAGGAACAAGCGGGGAAATTTACGCCATTTTTTGCAAACTCCCCCGCCTCAGGCTGGTTTAAGACTGAAACTTATCCATAATTTCTTTAAAGAGACGGTAGGACTCACGCTGTTTGGCCTTGTCAAAAATATAGCTAACCGCCATCACTTCATCAAAGGCCACACGGCCACGCCAGTCCGTCAACTGGGCCGCCACACTCTCTGGGCTGCCGATTAGCGAACAGCCTAGCATTTGTTCCACCACAGCCCGTTCTTGGCTGTAAATGGGAATATCGTGGAAATCCACAGGCCCGAAATGAGGCAGGCCTTGAGCCTTTTGGCGTTTGAGCCAGATTTCATCGTTCGAGGCTACAGGCGGCTTGAGAGGCTCTTGGGCATTGGTCACCACATTGAGGAAGAAC
Source organism: Pasteurellaceae bacterium RH1A (assembly GCA_012221805.1). Classification (NCBI taxonomy): domain Bacteria; kingdom Pseudomonadati; phylum Pseudomonadota; class Gammaproteobacteria; order Pasteurellales; family Pasteurellaceae; species Pasteurellaceae bacterium RH1A. The sequence continues at coordinate 212,662 of CP015195.1, forward strand.
TGGGTTGTGGTGGTAGCAAGTTTTTGGGCTTCCTCATCGCTTTCGGCCACAATCACATTGGCGCCCATGATAACATAGGGCTGGGCCAGATGGGCGGAAGGCTTAAAGTGGCTGCGGTAGATCTCCACCGCCATCTCCAGCATTCTTGGGGCAAAGTGGGAGGCAAAAGCATAGGGCAGGCCCAGTTCTGCTGCCAGGTAGGCACTGGCCGCGCTGGAGCCCAGAATATAAAAGGGCAGGTTGAGGCCGGCGGCTGGGTAGGCAGACACGGGATTGGTGTTGTCGAAATAACCCCGAAGCTCGGCAATTTCATCGGCAAAATCGGCTTCTAGCCTGTCTCGGCGGAGGGCACGGGCGGTTTGCATATCGGTGCCAGGCGCTCGCCCCAAGCCCAGCTCTACCCGACCTGGGAAGAGGGTTTCCAGTGTGCCATACTGCTCAGCCACAATATAGGGGCTGTGGTTGGGCAGCATCACCCCGCCCGACCCCACTCGCAGGCTTTGGGTATGAGCCAAGGCCTGCTGAATGAGCAGTTGAGTGGCCGAACTGGCCAGGTTTTTCGTATTATGGTGCTCAGCAATCCAATAGCGTTCAATGCCAATACTTTCGGCATATTGGGCCAGCTCGACCATGGAATGCATAGCCGCCTGGTAGGTTTCGCCCTGACGGCGGGGAACCAGATCTAAAATGGAAACTTTCATCGTTTCTCCTGACTGAAAAAGATGGCTAGGGCGTGTCCTCAATTTGAAAACGAGTCGGTTTTTCGAGCAAAAAACGACAGATACGAGGAAAAAAAACGCAGCCAAATTGAAATGTTGGCCAGTATTTTTGACGAAGTAGATGGTGAGTTTTTGCCGAAAATACCGCCGTGAGCAAATTGAGGACACGCCCTAAGATATGGTGCTCAAATGTTCCATTTCAAGCCTTATCTGACTTGCAAAAATCAGCCTCTTTCTGCCCGCTTGTAGGCCTCAATAAAGTCTGCTATTTGGGTTATATTGTTGATGTCTAAGCAGTTTTCCCTTTCCAGCGGATAATCCGTGGCCGTGGCCAGGGTAAAATCATCTTGCTCAGGCAGAGGCTTGGCTAGGCCTTTACGGTGAAGCTGGATCTTGGGAATAGGCTCGTGCTTAAAGCCTTCCACCAAAATTAAATCTACGCTGTTTGGGTCGATCCTGGCTACCAAATCCGCAAAGCTGGCAGGTTGGGCCGTTTCAGCCATGAGCGCCCAGCGTTGCTCGCAGACAATCAGGGTCGGGTTGGCGCCGGCTAGGCGTAGGCGGTGGCTGTCCTTGCCAGGCTTATCCACCTCGACATTGTGATGGGAATGCTTCATCAGGGCAACCCGTATCTGACGCTGGTTCAATTCAGGGATCAGCTTTTCCAAGAGCGTGGTTTTGCCCGTGCCGCTGTAGCCCGTAATGCCCAAAATAGGCACCGACAAGCGGGGCAAAAGCGGCCTTTTTTTGCAAAAATCTTCAGGCTTGTTGAAGTTTTGAAAGGCTTGAGGCTGTTCAGAAAAATCCACCGCCACCGATTTTTGCTGCTGGAAGAAACACAACAAGCGGCGCTCACCTTGGGCTAGATAGGTTCGTAAGGGTTCAAGAATAGAACGATGAATCAGGGCAAAAGCGGGGTGGGGGCGGTCGCCATCGTGGGCGTAGGCAATTTGAGCTTGGTTGATGCTCAAGGCCCTGTGCAATTTCACCAAGAGATTATCAGGCAAGAAAGGGCTGTCGCAAGGGACAAAGAGCAGGTACTCCTCCTCAAGCTGCTCAAACCCCGACAAAATGCCACTAAGCGGGCCTTGGAAATCTGGCAGCCTATCGCTGTAGGTGGAAAGATGAGGGTAACGCTGGGCATATTGTGCCTGCGAGCGGTTGATATTGAGGTAAACCCTGCCAACCTGCGGGGCAAGGCGTGCCAAAATATGGGAAATCAGGGGCTGGCCGGCAAGCACCTGCAAACCCTTTTCCACCCCATTCAAACGGCGGGCCAGGCCGCCTGATAAAATTACCGCAGATATTTGTTCCATTTATGTCTCAAGTTTTTGCAAAAGAAGGCCTAAAAGTATATGATTCCAGGCAGTTTTCAACAAGATTTTTAGAGGATTTTATGCGTAATCAACGTTATCACCGCATGGATGAGCTGCTTGAGCTGCTACAGGCCTATTGGGAGAAAGAACCTGAACTGCATTTGATTGATGTGCTGCAACGCCTGTCAGTGGAAGTAGGCGAGCCTGATAATTATCCAAAACTTCGGGATGAGGTTATTATTTATCAGCTCAAAATGCGAGATAAGGACAAGTCCGAGGCCATTCCTGGCATTAAGAAGGATTACGAGGATGATTTTAAAACCGCCTTGTTACGAGCGCGGGGAATTTTGCAAGACTAGTCTTGTCTAATGAGGACTTTTATTCTTTTTCGAGGAAATTAATGATGAAAAAATTGGCTTTAAAAGCAACCTTTACTGCCCTCGCGGCACTTTTCGCCCTGAATGTTCAGGCCCAGCCGCAACTAGGCAAGGAGTATGTGGAGGTTCGCCAAGTGCCTTCGGCCCAAAAAGAGGTGATTGAGTTTTTCTCCTTCTATTGCCCGCACTGCTATTCTTTTGAGTTTGACTATAAGATCCCCGCCCAGGTTAAGGAAAAGCTGCCGCAGGATGCCAAGCTCATTCAATACCATGTGAATTTCTTAGGTTCACAATCTGAAAACCTAACCCGTGCCTGGGCGCTGGCCATGGCCTTGGGTATGGAAGACAAGGTTAAAACACCTTTGTTTGAAGCGGCCCAAGCCAACAGCCTCAAATCCATGGACGATATTCGCCAAATCTTCTTAGATAACGGCGTCAGTGCCGAGCAGTTTGATGGTGGGATCAACAGCTTTGCGGTCAATGGCTTGGTCAATAAACAGGTGCAATTGGCCGAAGAAATGAAGATCCAAAGCGTGCCGACCTTCTTTATCAACCAGCAATATCAGGTCAATAATGAGGGATTGGACACCAGTTCGGTGGATGCCTTTGTGAAAAGCTATGTGGACACCATTGAATACCTAATCAAGAAATAAAGGGCATATAGGACAAAATAGTTGGTCTTTTTGCACTTTATGCCTCTATAGGACAAAAAAGTTGGTAAAGATTATTTTAACAGATCCTTACCAACTCTTTTTGTTCAAAAAGTCCTGTATAAACAAGATCTTATGCTTTCTTGTTAAACCGCTGTGCGGACGTAATTTGTCTTTTAGTTCCTTAAATAAACCTTCAATCCTATTTGTTGTCTTTTCAATATTTAATTCAGGATATTTCTCATAAGTAAAAATATATTCATAATAACGCTTAATACTCGCAGCAGCACTTCTTACACTTCGATGTTTATAAGGGTATTTCCCTTTTTCATTTGGTTTATCTGACCGTTCACTTAAAAACTCCTGGTGTTTTCTCTTCCATTCATATATTTTTAAATAAAATTCATTTTTAGAGCTGGTTTTAAGCGTCTTAATAATACTTTTTAATTCTCTTCCTGCATGTGATTGATGTTTCTTTCTCAATGCCCTCATTACGATTGCTACAAGATGAAACTGACACATCTGTGTTGGTGTATTGAACAAATCTTTTAAGAGGCCTCTACGCCCATCACAGGTAACTGATTGAATAATATAATTTCTTTCCCTTAAACGGTTCATGGCCTTCTTGTAATAGATATCTTTTTCTGTTTTGACTATTTGGTGATAAACCACCTTTTTTGTAGAGCTATCAATAAACACCATTACACCAAAATCTCGGTGAAAGAATGTTGTATCAATAATTAAGTTCAAGTATGTATTTTGAGGTTTATTTAAGGAGGATTTAGGGTGCTTCTCTAAATATCTTCGAATAGTTCGAGAAGAGCAAGAATATTTTTCTGCTAACTGTACTTGTGTTTGTTTTCCAGATGAATAATCAAGCCAAATTTTTTCAGGATCTAATTTATTCTTAAAGGTAAATGTTTTATTACAGCTAAGACATTTGTAACGCTGTACATTATTTTGTTTGCCATACTTCTGGATCGGGGAATGTTGGCAGAAAGGACAGTTTTTTGTGCATATTTCAAAAAGAGGGCTTAAAGCCTTGTACTATAAGGCTTTAAGCCACTTTTTACCAACTATTTTGTCCTATATGCCAAATAAAGCCAAGCGGTCTGGATTTGCAAGATTTTTACAAATTCAGACCGCTTGTTCATCTCCTATCTTAATACTTCTCTGCAATCACCTTCATTTCAGGCTCTGCCTCGTCAATTTTTTCCTGGGCTTCTTGATGGTCATCGCTATCTACTTTTGGCTCGGGCTGGGCCTGTTCGGCCTTCGGGTGGTATTGGAAGCTACCGTAAACTGGGAAGTGATCCGAGCCAATTTCAGGCAGGACATGGATTTCCCGCATCATAAAATCGTTACTGTGGAAGATGTGATCCAGCGGCCAGCGACAAATGGGAATTTGGGCGTGGAAGGTGCTGTAGAGGCCACGGCCTATACGGGGGTCGAGCAGGCCACTGGTCTTTTGGAAGAGACGAGAGGTTGCCGACCAGGCCACATCGTTTAAATCGCCAAAGACCAAGACAGATTTGTCGGTTTGGGTAATTTCCTGCCCAACCAAGAGCAGCTCGGCATCACGATTGGTGGAAGTTGCACTTTCTGTCGGGGTTGGCGGCATGGGGTGGAGGCAGTACATTTCAATCCACTCGCCCGAACGCAGTTGAGTTTCTGTGTAGATGGAAGGGATATCCTCCTGGACCCAGTGACGGATTTCAGTATTTCTCAGCGGCAGGCGGCTGTAAAGGTGCATGCCGTAGAGGTTATCCAGCGGAATTTTGACCGTGTAGGGGTAGGTTTCCTCAATCACGGCCAACTGGTCTTCCCACCACTGATCGGTTTCTAAGGTCAAGACCACATCAGGTTGCCACTTTTCAATTAAGGCGAGCAGTTTGCCTACTTGACGATTGGGGGTCAGCACATTGCTGGTCAGCAACGAGATAGAACGTTCATCTTCAGGCCCGGCATAATGCAAAACCGTGGGCTTGGCCAGGCGGGTGTAGGCCAAAATTTCCCAGATTTGGTAGGCCATACAGGCCAAATTGAGGAATTGCAGGAGAACAAACCACCAAATAGGCTGGCCTGAAAAGAAGAAGCCCAACACCAAGCACAAGAGGTTAAGAACCGCAATTTGTGGACGGGGAAAATCAAAAATTCGCACCGTCCAGTGGTTGAAAGGCAAGAGGGGCAAAAGGGTTGCCAAAATAGGCAAGCCTAGCAAAAAAGAAAGAAGCCAATCACTCATATTTGATCATCAAGGGGTTAAAAATGAAGTGATATTAACATCATTTTCCCTTTGGCAAAACCTCTAAGGCCTCTGATCTGCTTGGCTTTTTTCTCGATGGATCTGCCAGAGCATTTTGGCATCCAGGTTGGAGGAGGAAATCATGGTCAAAAAAACCGCTGCACCGAAATAAAAGGCTGCCTCACCCACCGAAAAGCTGATGATCTGCCCCCTTTCCACCAAAGACATCATCAGGGCCAATACAAACAAGTCCAACATAGACCAGCGGCCAACAAAATGGACATAGTGGAGCAGTTTCATTTGCCAGTGAATGTTGTGGGCCCAGCGATAATGAATGGCCAGGAGCAGGTAGAAAATAATGGCGACCTTGCTAAAAGGCACAGCGATACTGGCAATAAAGACGATGGCAGCCACTGCATAACTGCCCATGCCGATAAAGGTCATGACCCCTGACATAAGGGAATCTTGAGATACCGCACCGGCCAATTCAGTGGAGGATATGGGTAGGAGGTTGGCGGGGAACATCATGATCGTCCCCGCAATCAAGGTGGCCCATACCCGCTGTAGCTTGATGGATTCAGGCGTAGAAAGATTGGTTTCACAACGAGGGCAGCGGCGGCAACCCTCTTCATCAATGATATTTTCGCTAAAGCTGTACTCACATTGGGGGCAAAGGGCTAGATTTTGATTTTTCTCTGTTGGCGATACTCGATGATATTCAGGATAAAATTGTGTCCAAAGGCGGTTGAGATCGAGCTTGATAAACAAGAGGGTCATCAAGAGGGTTGTGATCACAAAGGCAACCAAATACTTATCGAAACTAAGCGGGGCGTAATCTCGCACCTTAAAGGCCGCAACCATCAGGGCAACAAAATAAACATCTAGCATAACCCATTGCTTGGCGTGTTTGAGAAAAATAAGCGTATAACGAGGGCGGTGGCGCAAGATTCGCTGGATAGCAACCAACAAAACCAAGACAGGGAATACAAAGGGCATAATGACTGCACAGAGCAGCACCATAAAGGCCGTGACATCAAAACCCGAGGTGGCCATTTTCCATACCCCATCCCAAACAGTCGCCTTAATCGGCACGCCGAGGAGATCGATGCTCATCAAAGGGAAAGTCAGGGCAAAGGGCAACAAGATCAGAATGGCTAAGGCAATACTGGCACTTTGGGTTAAGTTCCAGTAATTTCCCTTCTGCAAGACCTCATCACAATTTGGGCAGCAAGCAGCGTGATGGGGAATATGATCGGGAATAGCGACCAAGTTGTCACATTCATGGCAACGTTGTAGATAGGCTTGGTTTATTTTCATTGGGTTAATGTTACAAGCGGTTTAAATTAGATGAATTTTTGCAAATTCTACCTTGTTTTGCACCGCTTGTCTTAAGTCTAGATAGCAAAAAACCGCTAAAGCCTTCGCTCTAGCGGTTCTCGGTATAAAACCCTGATGGTGTCCTACTCTCACATGGGGAAACCCCACACTACCATCGGCGTGACTGCGTTTCACTTCTGAGTTCGGAATGGGGTCAGGTGGTGCCACAGCACTATGGCCATCAGGAAAATTCTTTCTCTGTTGTTTGTTGTTTTTGTTCTTTTTTTGTAATTAAGCTGAAAACCTAGTAGTCTTTTTATTCGTTGTTCTGTTCTAAAAACGCTTGAGCGTTGTATAGTTAAGCCTCTCGGGCAATTAGTATCAGTTAGCTCAATGGCTCACACCACTTACACATCTGACCTATCTACGTCGTAGTCTCCAACAACCCTTACTGACTTATAGTCAGGGAGAACTCATCTTAAGGCAAGTTTCGTGCTTAGATGCTTTCAGCACTTATCTCTTCCGCACTTAGCTACCCAGCAATGCCATTGGCATGACAACTGGAACACCAGCGGTGCGTTCACTCCGGTCCTCTCGTACTAGGAGCAACCCCTCTCAATTCTCCAACGCCCACGGCAGATAGGGACCGAACTGTCTCACGACGTTCTAAACCCAGCTCGCGTACCACTTTAAATGGCGAACAGCCATACCCTTGGGACCTACTTCAGCCCCAGGATGTGATGAGCCGACATCGAGGTGCCAAACACCGCCGTCGATATGAACTCTTGGGCGGTATCAGCCTGTTATCCCCGGAGTACCTTTTATCCGTTGAGCGATGGCCCTTCCATTCAGAACCACCGGATCACTATGACCTGCTTTCGCACCTGCTCGACTTGTCTGTCTCGCAGTTAAGCTTGCTTATACCATTGCACTAACCTGACGATGTCCGACCGTCATTAGCAAACCTTCGTGCTCCTCCGTTACACTTTGGGAGGAGACCGCCCCAGTCAAACTACCCACCAGACACTGTCCGAGAGCGTGTTGCCACTCTTCGTTAGAACATCAAACGTTAAAGGGTGGTATTTCAAGGACGACTCCAACAACACTGGCGTGTCATCTTCAAAGTCTCCCACCTATCCTACACATCAAAATTCAATGTTCAGTGTCAAGCTATAGTAAAGGTTCACGGGGTCTTTCCGTCTAGCCGCGGGTACACCGCATCTTCACGGCGATTTCAATTTCACTGAGTCTCGGGTGGAGACAGCCTGGCCATCATTATGCCATTCGTGCAGGTCGGAACTTACCCGACAAGGAATTTCGCTACCTTAGGACCGTTATAGTTACGGCCGCCGTTTACTGGGGCTTCGATCAGGAGCTTCTCTTGCGATAACACCATCAATTAACCTTCCAGCACCGGGCAGGCATCACACCCTATACGTCCACTTTCGTGTTTGCAGAGTGCTGTGTTTTTAATAAACAGTTGCAGCCAGCTGGTATCTTCGACCGGTTCAACCTTCATCCGCGAGGGATTACAATCTACGCCGGCGCACCTTCTCCCGAAGTTACGGTGCTATTTTGCCTAGTTCCTTCACCCGAGTTCTCTCAAGCGCCTGAGTATTCTCTACCTGACCACCTGTGTCGGTTTTCAGTACGGTTTAGTTATATCTGAAGCTTAGTGGCTTTTCCTGGAAGCGTGGTATCGGTAACTTCAATTCCGTAGAATCTCGTCATCAGTTCTCAGTGTTAAAGAGGTCCGGATTTGCCTAAACCTCACACCTACCGCCTTAAACGTACATATCCAACAGTACGCTTACCTAACCTTCTCCGTCCCCACATCGCAATATAACCAAGTACGGGAATATTAACCCGTTTCCCATCGACTACGCTTTTCAGCCTCGCCTTAGGGGCCGACTCACCCTGCCCCGATTAACGTTGGACAGGAACCCTTGGTCTTCCGGCGAACGAGTTTTTCACTCGTTTTATCGTTACTTATGTCAGCATTCGCACTTGTGATATCTCCAGCAAACCTCTCGATTCACCTTCATCGACTTACACAACGCTCCCCTACCCAACAGGAGCAACATTAATGATTCTTGTCGGTACAGTCCGACTCAACGTTTTGTTGGCTTGACCAACTCACTCACTTCGTTCGTGAGTTGTTAATCGTAAAAACCATTAATGTTGCTCCTGATGCCGCAGCTTCGGTGCTATATTTGAGCCCCGTTACATCTTCCGCGCAGGCCGACTCGACTAGTGAGCTATTACGCTTTCTTTAAATGGTGGCTGCTTCTAAGCCAACATCCTAGCTGTCTAAGCCTTCCCACTTCGTTTCCCACTTAATATAGACTTGGGGACCTTAGCTGGCGGTCTGGGTTATTTCCCTCTTCACGATGGACGTTAGCACCCACCGTGTGTCTCCTGAGTATCACTCTTCGGTATTCGCAGTTTGCATCGGGTTGGTAATCCGGGATGGACCCCTAGCCGAAACAGTGCTCTACCCCCGAAGGTGTCCGCTCAAGGCTCTACCTAAATAGATTTCGGGGAGAACCAGCTATCTCCCGGTTTGATTGGCCTTTCACCCCCAGCCACAAGTCATCCGCTAATTTTTCAACATTAGTCGGTTCGGTCCTCCAGTTAGTGTTACCCAACCTTCAACCTGCCCATGGCTAGATCACCGGGTTTCGGGTCTATACCTTGCAACTAGACGCCCAGTTAAGACTCGGTTTCCCTACGGCTCCCTTATTCAGTTAACCTCGCTACAAAATATAAGTCGCTGACCCATTATACAAAAGGTACGCAGTCACAAGATTACTCTTGCTCCCACTGCTTGTACGTACACGGTTTCAGGTTCTATTTCACTCCCCTCGCTGGGGTTCTTTTCGCCTTTCCTTCACAGTACTGGTTCACTATCGGTCAATCAGGAGTATTTAGCCTTGGAGGATGGTCCCCCCATCTTCAGACAGGATATCACGTGTCCCGCCCTACTTGTCGTAAGCTTAGTTCCACAAAGGCTTTTTCAGATACGGGATTATCACCCTCTACGATTGAGCTTCCCAGCTCATTCTCCTAAAACCTCTGCTATAACTTACTGGCTCTTCCACTTTCGCTCGCCGCTACTCACGGAATCTCGGTTGATTTCTTTTCCTCGGGTACTTAGATGTTTCAGTTCTCCCGGTTTGCCTCACTAACCTATGGATTCAGTTAGTGATAGTAGGTTCTTCACCTACTGGGTTTCCCCATTCGGATATCTTGGATTAAACGCTTCTTATCAACTCATCCAAGCTTTTCGCAGATTAGCACGTCCTTCTTCGCCTCTGATTGCCAAGGCATCCACCGTGTACGCTTAGTCACTTAACTATACAACCTCAAACGTTCTTGCAAAGTTTTCACTTTTTCCAACCGCTTGGGTCTTTATTAACAACTAGACTTGAACGCTTTTGTTCGTTCAAGATTTTTTAACTACTCAGACTTTTTCTTATCCTTCTTGATATGTCGATTTCTCGTCATATCGGACTTGAAAGTCTCTTCAGTTTTTCAGCTTGTTTACAAATTTTTAAAGAACAATTCAGACAACCAAAGTCATCTTTAAATGGCGTCCCCACGGGGATTCGAACCCCGGTTACCGCCGTGAAAGGGCGATGTCCTAGGCCTCTAGACGATGGGGACAGCATTTAAAGATGCCCTTCCTGCCATTACATCAACATTATCAAACAATCTGTGTGAACACTTGTAACTGCTCGTCTTTGGTAAGGAGGTGATCCAACCGCAGGTTCCCCTACGGTTACCTTGTTACGACTTCACCCCAGTCATGAATCATACCGTGGTAAACGCCCTCCCGAAGGTTAAGCTATCTACTTCTGGTACAACCCACTCCCATGGTGTGACGGGCGGTGTGTACAAGGCCCGGGAACGTATTCACCGCAACATTCTGATTTGCGATTACTAGCGATTCCGACTTCATGGAGTCGAGTTGCAGACTCCAATCCGGACTTAGATGCACTTTCTGAGATTCGCTCAACGTCGCCGTCTCGCAGCCCTCTGTATGCACCATTGTAGCACGTGTGTAGCCCTACTCGTAAGGGCCATGATGACTTGACGTCATCCCCACCTTCCTCCAGTTTATCACTGGCAGTCTCCTTTGAGTTCCCATCTTTACATGCTGGCAACAAAGGATAAGGGTTGCGCTCGTTGCGGGACTTAACCCAACATTTCACAACACGAGCTGACGACAGCCATGCAGCACCTGTCTCATAGCTCCCGAAGGCACAGACTCATCTCTGAGTCCTTCTATGGATGTCAAGAGTAGGTAAGGTTCTTCGCGTTGCATCGAATTAAACCACATGCTCCACCGCTTGTGCGGGCCCCCGTCAATTCATTTGAGTTTTAACCTTGCGGCCGTACTCCCCAGGCGGTCGATTTATCACGTTAGCTTCGGGCACCAAGGTTAAACCCCAATCCCCAAATCGACAGCGTTTACAGCGTGGACTACCAGGGTATCTAATCCTGTTTGCTCCCCACGCTTTCGCATCTCAGCGTCAGTATTGTCCCAAGGGGCTGCCTTCGCCTTCGGTATTCCTCCACATCTCTACGCATTTCACCGCTACACGTGGAATTCTACCCCTCCCTAACATACTCTAGCTACCCAGTATGAAATGCAATTCCCAGGTTAAGCCCGGGGCTTTCACATCTCACTTAAGTAACCGCCTACATGCCCTTTACGCCCAGTTATTCCGATTAACGCTCGCACCCTCCGTATTACCGCGGCTGCTGGCACGGAGTTAGCCGGTGCTTCTTCTGTGACTAACGTCAATCGATTAGTCTATTAAACTAACCGCCTTCCTCATCACCGAAAGAACTTTACAACCCGAAGGCCTTCTTCATTCACGCGGCATGGCTGCATCAGGCTTCCGCCCATTGTGCAATATTCCCCACTGCTGCCTCCCGTAGGAGTCTGGACCGTGTCTCAGTTCCAGTGTGGCTGGTCATCCTCTCAGACCAGCTAGAGATCGTCGGCTTGGTAGGCCTTTACCCCACCAACTACCTAATCCCACTTGGGCTCATCTTATGGCATGTGGCCCGAAGGTCCCACACTTTACTCCTAAGAGACTACGCGGTATTAGCGACAGTTTCCCGTCGTTATCCCCCTCCATAAGCCAGATTCCCAAGCATTACTCACCCGTCCGCCACTCGTCACCCAGAGAGCAAGCTCTCTTGTGCTACCGTTCGACTTGCATGTGTTAAGCCTGCCGCCAGCGTTCAATCTGAGCCATGATCAAACTCTTCAATTCAAAAAGTTTAATCGCTCAATAAACTGCTTAGCTAAAGTTTACATAGTAAATGCCAATTTAAAATTAACATCTAATAATGAATTTCTAGTTTAAGCACCTATTAAGACTTCAAAATTAAAATATATTTTTAACAAGTCAATCAACAAGTGCCCACACAGATTGTCTGATATGTTTTTAAAGAACAAAAAAGTGGTCGGCGAGATAGGATTTGAACCTACGACCCACTGGTCCCAAACCAGTTGCGCTACCAAGCTGCGCTACTCGCCGTCAGATTTACTTTCGTAAATGGGGTGGCTAATGGGACTCGAACCCACGACAACTGGAATCACAATCCAGGGCTCTACCAACTGAGCTATAGCCACCATTAACGTTTCGTTGGTTTGCATTGACTTACTGGCGCGCTCGACAGGATTCGAACCTGCGACCTTTGGCTCCGGAGGCCAACGCTCTATCCAACTGAGCTACGAACGCTCTATTTCAGTACTGCGTCGCAACGGAGGCGTATAATATAGTTTTCACCCCTGGCTGTCTAGCACTTTTTGCAAAAAGTTTTTCGCTCGCTTTTATTTTGTGCAAAATGTGCAATATTTGATGTTTTTGTTGATTTTATAGCTGTTTAGTCAGGTAATAATAGGTGTATTTAAGTAAGTTAAATTGCCGCTTATAACGGGTAGGTTGTTGTAGGAGGCGGTAAAACCATTCCAGCCCCAGTTTTTGCCAAGATTTTGGTGCACGTTTTGCTGCCCCAACAAACACATCATAAGTCCCCCCTACCCCCATATAAAGGGCTTTGGGATGAGCTTCTTGCAGTTTGATCATCAACCTTTCCTGCTTGGGCGAACCCATGGCCACACTGATAAACTTGGCCCCGCTTTGTTTGACCCGCTCGAGCAAGCCCTCTTCATCAGTGAAATAACCGTCCTGCCAGCCCACCACGGCTATATTCTGCTCTTTTAGTTTTTCAAGCGTTTGGGTCAGCACATTTTCTTTTGCTCCAATCAGAAAAACTGGCACTTGCAGGTCACCCGCCCGTTTCATCAAGGCCTGCCAGAGATCGGCCCCTGCAATCCGTTCTAAATTTTGATATTGAGGATATTTCTTCTTAAGGGTACAAACGACACTGACCCCATCGGCATAATTCCATTCATTGTGCTTGAGAATCTTCCCCAACTCAGGCTCTTGGGATAAAACCACCTTTTCCGCATTAATGGCGATCAGCTTGCCGGTCTGCACCCTCTCTTTATTTATCAGGAAATTTGCAAAAATGTCGAGATTTTGCACCGCTTGCAAGGGAATGCCCCGCACCTCTAACGTTTCAAACATTTGCTTACCCCCCAAGAGATCCCAAACACCAGACTTAAAAAGACCCAGCGAGAAACAAAGGCATCCGCCCCCTCCCGCACCAAGACCATCAGATTAAAGAGATTGGCCAAGCAATAGGCCTGGCATAAAATCCCCCTTTGAAAGATCCAATCCAACCCCCGCACAAAAAATCCAACAGCAACCATTCCACCCACAATATAGGGCCAGCCCCCCATAATATAGAAAGCCCCCAAGAGTGTCGGCGACATGGCCAATCCGCTCTGGTTGCCTAACACGATCTTGGTGAAGTAATTGGCTGTGTTCCAGGCAATATCAGGCCGATCAGACCAAAGGCTTTGGGGAATATAAACATAAAAATCCCGCACAATGGGCATGAGCCCCTGAAATTCTAGAGGATAGCTGAGGACTTTGGCCAGATTTTCCCAAGGGGAGAAGGTATCTCGGGTTAAGTAAAGGAAGGTGTAAACCGCCTCTGCCCCAGTTACCTCCAATTTATAGCGGGCTAGGGCCAGGGCGAACATGGCCAAGACACCGAGTAATGAGATAATAAATACCGTGCGTAAGCGAAGATAATGGTGCCATAAACCGATCATCAAAAAGAAGGCGACTGCCAAGGCCAGATTGGCCCGGGTTCCGCCCACGGCCATATAGCTAACTGCACCAAACACAACCCCAACCAGCCCAAAGATCCACCAGTTTTTACGGCTAGGGTTGCTTAAATAAAGTAAGAGGCTCCCCACTAAAAAGAAATAGAAGAAGCGTTTCAGGTAAACGCCCTGCACCTGGTTGGAAAAGATTTGGCTGTATTTTTCCAGCCTAAAGAGCAGAAAACCGTTAAGGCCTAAAAACCAAATAAGGCTGACTAAACCGATAAAAATAAGCAAGCAAGCGGTCACTTTTGCCTGCTTATTTGCAAATTTTGGAGGATTTTTCCCCGCTTGTAACCGCCAGTGGTAACTGATATAGAAGATAGCGTAGCCCATCAGGCCATACAAAAAGGCGGTAAATTGGTGTTCAAGGGCGGGGAGTTCTGTTCCAAAGCCAAAATGCAGGGCAAGCGAAAGCGGGAAGCCTGCATAAAAGGTGATGGCATAGAGCAGGCTGAAGATCAGAAAGAAGGAGAAGCCCTGGGTTTGGTAGCCTCGCCATATGGCTCCGCCGATCAGGCTGAGTGAGGTGAGATAGAGAAGAATGAGGGTGAAGTAGGTCATTGGTTATCTGATCCTCTTCCCCTCACAATGAAAATACGGTTAAGGGAAATTTTTAAATCCCCCTAACCCCCCTTTTTCAAAGGGGGGAATTTTTTGGGAATGTATATTAATCCGGCGAATAATAAAGCTTGCCGATCTCAATCCGTTGGCGACCGGTTTCTAGACGCCACTTGTTGCTGTCCCGCAGGGAATAGACACAGCCGCAGTATTCCTGCTGGTAGAAACGTTCCCGCTTGCTGATTTCGATCATGCGTTGCGAGCCGCCGCCCTTACGCCAGTTGTAGTCCCAGTAAACCACATCATCATACTTTTCTGCTGCCCGATGGCCACAGCCGTTGATCTGGTTCATGTCCTTCCAGCGGGAAATGCCCAAGCAAGAGGTAAAGACCGGGAAGCCATTTTCGTGGGCGTATTGGGCCGCCTTTTCAAACCGCATATCAAAACACATGGTGCAGCGAATGCCTCGCTCGGGTTCCCACTCCATGCCTTCGGCCTTTTTGAACCATTCCTTGCGGTCGTTTTCGTAGTCATCATCCACATCAATAAAGGGAATATTGTGCTTTTCGGCAAAGCGAATATTCTCCTCCTTGCGGATCATATACTCCTTGAGTGGGTGGATATTGGGATTGTAGAAGTAGATGGTAAACTCAATCCCCGAAGCCAAAATGGCCTCCATGACCTCGCCTGAACAAGGTGCACAGCAGGAATGCAGGAGCAGTTTGTTATGCCCATCTGGCAATTCCAATTTAGGGCGAACAAAAGGAGCGTTTGGATCCTTCTGCCGGCGTCTAGCACGGACGCTTTGTTGGTGTTCAAGCGGTTGCATTAGTCAAATAATCCCTTGATGGTGAGAGCCAACCAGTCCCAGGCCTTGCCGAAGATGCCGGCTTCTTCCACATCCTGCATGACTTGCAGATCAACACTGGCAATATCCTTGTCATTGAGGGTATAAATCACCTTACCCACCACTTGGCCACGAGCCAAAGGAGCCTCAAGATGTTTACGTTCTAGCTGGTAACGGGCCTTGAGTTCGGCTGACTTGCCCTTTGGCACGGTAATAAAACTGTCCTTGAGTGTGCCTAGTTGCACCTTGTTAAGTGAGCCATAATAAACCGACTGCTCAGACACATTTTGGCCGGCTGAAAGCGGTTTGAGGGTTTCAAAGTTGGCAAAGCCCCATTGGAGGAGCTTCTTGCTCTCAACCTCACGGCCCTTGTAGGTTGGCACGCCCATGACCACCGAAATTAAGCGGGTGTTGGAATTGGTGGCCGAAGCAACCAAGTTGTAGCCGGCCTGATCGGTGTGGCCGGTTTTCATGCCATCTACTTGAATAGATTTGTCGTTTAACAAACCATTGCGGTTATGCTGCTTGATCTTATTGAAGGTAAACTCTTTTTCCGCATAGATTGGGTATTCTTCAGGCAAATCACGAATAACGTGGGCGCCGATAATAGCCATATCACGGGCAGAAGAATATTGCTCTGGGTGATCGAGGCCGTGAACAGTAGCAAAATGGGTGTTTTTCAGGCCGAAACGTTGCACATAGTCGTTCATCTTGGCGATATAGGCCTGTTCAGAACCGGCAAGATGATCGGCAACCGCCACCGTGGCATCGTTACCTGAAACAATGATAATCCCCTTGTTGAGATCACCCAAGGAAACCTGCTGGTTCACATTGAGGAACATGAGGGAAGAGCCTTTAAATTTCGGATTTTGGCTCCAAGAGTTTTCGGTAATGGTCACCAAGTCCTCATTACGTGCCCTGCCCTGCTTGACCTCTTGGCCTAGCACATAGCTGGTCATCAGCTTGGTCAGGCTGGCTGGATATTGACGTTGGTCTGGGTTAAGACTGGCCAAAATCGCCCCTGAATTGTAGTCCATAAGGACAAAGGTTTGGGCGTTGAGTTGTGGGGCGGTTAGGCCATAATCCACATCATTGGCCTGGCTGGTCAGGGCAAAACTCGCCAGGCTGACACTTAGAAAGAGTTTCTTCAAGTTCATTATCTATCCTATTTATTTTTGAGAATAAGTGAAAATTTGGTTATGGGTTAAACGGGCCAGTTGGCGCTTCACCTGGCTGGACTCTAGGTTGCTGCTGGTATGCACCACCAAGTCAAAGCCCTTGCCATTCGCTCGCAGCTCGGTTTTAGGCTTAATGGCCCGGGCCAGTTGCTTGGCTTCTTTTTCGCTTTTCAGGCCGGCCACCTTGAGGCCAAAGGCTGGCTTAGAGGCATTGGCCTTGGCAATCTGCTCCTTGGTGGCAGGTACAGCCTTGACGGCCAGGTTATCACCAGAACCCCGCACCTTGAGGTTTAGGCCCTCTTTTTTGGCCAGGCGAATCAGGGATTGGGTACCCTTGCCTGAAATATAGCCATCTTTATCCACCTGCAAGGCTTCAACCCGCACCTTGGCCACACCCGAATGCACCATGCCAATTTCAGCCGCAGCCGCCTTGGACAGGTCAATGATCCGCGCCTTGCTAAATGGGCCACGGTCGTTAATTTTCACGATAACCTGACGGCCATTACGCAAATTGGTCACTAAGGCATAAGAACCCAAGGCCAAGGTTTTATGGGCAGCAGTATAAAGTTTATCGTTAAAAATTTCACCATTAGCGGTCTTTCTGCCATTAAATTTCCCTGTGTAGTAGCTGGCAACGCCTGTGGCACTGTATAAGCGGGAGCTTTCCTTGCTGGCCGTGGAGTAGGTTTTACCCTTTTCGCTGTAGCTGTAACGCTTGGTGGACACCTTGGTTGGCTGTAATTTAGCCCCTTTTACACCATAAAGCCGCTTGGTTTCATTGGTTGTTTGTTTTTTTGCACTGGATTTTACCGACTTCTTGGTGGTCGATTTTTTCGTGCTTATCGCGGTTTTGGCCTTGCTGGTTTGGGTCGTCTTGGCCTC
Organism: Pasteurellaceae bacterium RH1A; assembly: GCA_012221805.1. Lineage (NCBI taxonomy): Bacteria > Pseudomonadati > Pseudomonadota > Gammaproteobacteria > Pasteurellales > Pasteurellaceae > Pasteurellaceae bacterium RH1A. Next base: position 230,012 of record CP015195.1, read on the forward strand.
TAGGGCAAGTGGATTGAAGACCAAGAGCGAGGCCAGTAACACCAGTGCAATTTTCTTTAATTGCATAATATTCTCCTATACAAGCGGTTGCTTTTGCAGGTTTTTTCCCATTTTTGACCGCTTGTTAGCGGCTATAAGGGTTGTCTGCCTTTCGTTTTCGATGCACATACACCGACATCATGAGGCCGAAAGCGGCCATAAGGGTCACGAAAGAGGTTCCGCCGTAGCTAAATAAGGGTAAGGGCACGCCCACAACAGGCAGAATGCCACTTACCATACCAATATTGACGAACACATAAACAAAAAAGAGTAGGGCTGTGCCGCCAGATAAAATACGCCCGAAGGCTGAGTCGGATTTGGCCCCGATCATCAGGCCCCGTGCAATAATAAACAGATAAATCCCCAAGAGAATGAGTACGCCAATCATGCCGTGTTCTTCACTCAAGACTGCAAAAATAAAGTCGGTATGCGGTTCAGGCAAAAATTCTAGTTGGGATTGCGTGCCTTCCATCCAACCCTTGCCCTCAATACCGCCAGAGCCGATGGCAATCTTGGACTGAATAATGTGGTAGCCCGCCCCCAATGGATCCTTCTCAGGGTCTAACAAGGTCATCACCCGGGTTTTCTGGTAGGGGTGCATGAGGTAGAACCACATGATGGGAATAAAGCCCGCTAGAAAGACCACGCCCGCCCCAATAAGTTTCCAACTTAAGCCTGCCAAAAAGAGCACGAACATCCCGGCAGCACAGACCAAAATTGAAGTACCCAAATCTGGTTGAGCTGCAACCAAGAGGGTTGGCACAATAATAATAGCCAGGGCAATGGCCGTATCCTTAAAGGTGGGCGGCAAAGGCCGATTGCCCAAGAAAGTGGCCACCATCAGCGGCACGGCCAGCTTGGCCACCTCAGAGGGCTGAAAACGCACAAAGCCCAAGTTGAGCCAGCGTTGCGCCCCCTTGGAGGTTTCCCCCACCAAGTCCACCAAGACCAACATCACAATACAAACGGCATATAAATAAGGCGAGATCCGCTGGTAAAAACGGGGTGGAAAGAAGGACATAACCAACATCACCCCCATACCTAGGCCCACCTGCACCACCTTGTTGGTAAACATCCGCTCGCTGCCGCCGCTGGCACTGTAAAGCACCAGCATACCGTAGGCCGAAATGGCCACCAGGCCCACTAGCAGGAAAATATCCAAGGAAAAAAGTTTCCAAAAACGTTTAAAAAAGGCCTTACTCACGGGTTTCCTCTTTAGCAAGCGGTTCAGTTGGGCTGGTTTCTTGCAAATTTTTTCTTAACACATAGTCCAAAATCTTACGGGCCACTGGGGCAGCTGCACTGCCCCCCCACCAGCATTTTCTAAAATCAGTGAAACCACGGCTTTGGGTTCTTCATAAGGGGCATAGCCAATAAAGAGGGCGTGGTCGTGTAGCTCCTTCCTTAGGGTCTTGGCATTATAGTTCTGGTTTTCGGCCAAGCTAAAGACCTGGGCTGTCCCGGTTTTGCCCGCGGCCCGATAAGGCGCACCTGCAAAGGCCTTGCGGCCGGTTCCGTTACTGGCATTGATCACATTGTACATACCATAACGGGAGGCCTGCCAGTAGGCTTTAGGCACATCGTTTAAGTCTTCATAGAGCAAGGGGTCTTTGTAGGGTTCAATCTCCTTGCCCATGATTTCCTTCATCAAATGTGGGGTATTCACCTTGCCATCGTTAATCACAATGGCAGTGGCCTTGGCCAGTTGTAGCGGGGTTGAGGTCCAATAACCCTGGCCAATCCCAACGGGAATGGTATCGCCCTGGACCCAAGGCTTCTTGTAACGTTTCTGCTTCCATTCCCGAGTGGGCATAATGCCAGATGATTCCTCGGCAATATCAATGCCAGTTTTAACCCCAAAGCCAAAGCGTTTCATCCAATCCGACATGCGGTCAATGCCCAAGTCGTAGGCCAGTTGATAGAAATAGGTATCCGAGGACTCGGCGATGGCCTTGTTTAAATTGGTCACCCCATGGCCTGAACGCTTCCAGTCACGATAACGTTTGGTGGTGTTGGGCAAGATCCAATAGCCTGGGTCGAAGACCGTGCTGGTGGTGGTAATCTTATTTTCCATCAGGCCGGCAATGGCCATAAAGGGCTTAATGGTGGAGGCCGGCGGATAGACCCCTTGAGTGGCCCGACTATAGAGGGGACGGGCAGGGTCGTCCAAAAGTTGCTTATAGTCCCGGCCAGAAATCCCGCCCACGAAGAGGTTGTTGTCGTAGCTCGGGTTGGTGACCATGGCCAGAATGCTGCTGTCTTTAGGATCTAAAACTACTACGGCCCCCTTGTGATCACCCAAGAGGTTGGCCACATACTGTTGAATGTCCACGTCAATGGTCAGCTTGACGCTGCTGCCAGCCACCGCAGGCTGATCCCGCAACTTGCGAATCACCTTGCCCCGGTTGTTGATTTCCACCTCTTCAAAGCCCGTTTGGCCGTGGAGCTGATCCTCATAAAACTTCTCAATCCCTAACTTACCAATATCGTGCGAACCCGCATAATTGCCGAATTTACCCGCCTCAATCAGCCTTTGCTTGTCCTTGTCGTTGATTTTGGCCACATAGCCGATGAGATGGGTTAAGACATCGCCGTAAGGGTAATTACGCTTAAAATAAGGGTGAACATCCAGGCTCGGGAAGCGGTGCTGATTGACGGCAAAGCGGGCCATCTGCTCCTCAGTCAGGTCGCCCTTGAGCAAAATCGGCGTATAGCGGGAGGTGCGTTTTTTCTCCTTACGGAAGGCTTCAATATCCTCCTCGCTCAGGCCAATCACGCTTTTGAGTTCGGTTAAGGTGGCTTCTAAATTATCGGTTTTCTCCGGCACAATATAGAGGCCGAAGAAGGTCAGGTTCTCGGCCAATACCTTGCCATTGCGGTCGTAAATCAGGCCTCGTGTTGGCGGCACAGGCAGGAGCTTGATGCGATTGCCGTTGGAGCGGGTTTGATAGGAGTCGTAATTGACCACCTGTAGGCTATAAAGATTAGCAAATAAGACACCCGTTAGGCCCAAAACCCCCAAAAAAGCAATAAGGGCACGGCGGGCGAAAAGGTTACTTTCCGCCACGCTATTACGCACAATTTGCTTGGGTTTTGCTTTCTTTCCTTTGCCAAACATAAGTCTTTACTATTCTCGGTGATAGGGATGATTGGTGGTCAGCGACCAGGCACGATAGAGGCTTTCCGCCACCACCACCCTAACCAAGGGATGAGGCAGGGTAAGGGGAGAAAGTGACCAGCTCTGCTCGGCCGCCGCCTTGCATTCAGGCGATAGGCCTTCAGGGCCGCCAATCAAGAGGCAAACATCTCGACCATCGTTTTTCCAGGCCTCCAATTGCTCAGCCAACTGCTCGGTTTTCCACGGTCGGCCGGGAATATCTAGGGTAACAATCCGCCCCCGGCCAGCAGCTGCCAGCATGGCCTTGCCTTCCTGGTCTAAAATCCGCTTAATATCAGCATTCTTGCCCCGCTTGCCCGCTGGAATTTCAATCAATTCAAAGGGCATATCCTTAGGAAAACGGCGTTGATATTCCTCAAAACCGGTTTTAACCCAATCAGGCATCTTGGTGCCAACCGCAATCAGTTGAATCTTCATCTTAGAGCAAAGCCTAGGCCCAAAGTTTCTCTAGCTGGTAAATTTCCCGGCTTTCCTGCTGTAAAATATGCACAATGGCCTGGCCAAAATCGACCACCACCCAATCAGCCGTGGCCTTACCCTCTGAGGCAAAGACTTCCACACCGGCCTTTTTGCTTTCTTCCACCAGGTTATCAGCCATGGAGCCCACATGACGGCTGGAAGTCCCGGTACAAATAATCATGGTATTGGTAATGCTGGACTTACCCCGCACATCCAGGGCCTGAATGTCCTGGGCCTTGAGGCCGTCCAAGGTTTCGACTAAAAATTCTGCTAAATTCATTGCTATCTCAAATCTATTTACTTAAAAGAGCGGAATTTTAGCATAATTTTCAACAGATTGAGCGACCAGCAAAAGAAAAGCGGTTGGTTTTGCAAAGAAATCTGCAAATCCAACCGCTTGCTCTTTTGGAAAAAAGACTAACTATTGACCATAATCCGAGAAATTCGCCCAGCCTTTTCCTCTTCCTCACGAATGGTCATGACCTCACAACCGTCCTTGGTCACCACAATTTGGTGTTCGTACTGGGCTGAATGGCTGCGATCCTTGGTTTTAACCGTCCAGCCATCTGACATGAGGCGAATTTCCTTCTTGCCGGCATTGATCATCGGCTCAATGGTAAAGACCATACCCTCTTGCAGTACCACGCCACCGTCATCGCCGTGATAGTGAATGACCTGCGGATCGCAGTGGAACTCAGTGCCGATACCATGGCCGCAGTATTCCCGCACCACCGAAAAGCCCTGTTTTTCCACATACTGCTGAATCACCCGGCCAATTTCTTTAAGGCGAATGCCCGGCTTAACCGCCCGCAGGCCCACATAGAGCGACTCTTGGGTGACTTCGCACAGACGTTGGCTTTTGACATTGGTTTCCCCGCCCACGATGTACATTTTGGAGTTATCGCCAAAGTAGCCGTCCTTGATCACGGTCACATCAATATTGATAATATCGCCCTTCTTCAGCACCTTACCTATGCTTGGAATGCCGTGGCAGACCACTTCATTGACCGAAATGCAAGTGGCATTTGGGAAGCCGTGGTAGTTAAGGCAGGCAGGAATCACCTTCTGCTCATTGACCATATAATCGTGGCAGATCTTGTCCAACTCGCCCGTGGTCACGCCCACCTTAACATAGGGTTCGATCATCACCAGTACATCAGAAGCCAGCTTACAGGCCTCCCGCAATTTTTGGATTTCTTCTTCCGTTCTAATTGGGATATTTTTCATAATTTCTCTTATAAAATATTGAAAACATAAGCACCAGCCTAAAGGCTGGCGCTATCGATATCAGTAAATATTAGCTATTGTCGCATTTTTGAAAGGCCTTCGTCAAAAGTGATTTTTGCAAGTTTTTTGGGGAAGTGACCGCTTGTTGATAACTTTGCTTCCAATCATTTATATAAAACGCAGTTATTTTTTATGCAATTATTGCAAAAAAAAAAAATCAATTTACAATGCTTTTTTACAGCTAAATAAGTAAAAATTAGGTTATTTATAAACGGTAAACAAATCAAAACCTCTCATTTTACCTTCTTTCTTCTCCCTAATAAGTTTTATAGAGCTGCTTATTTTAAAGCAATATTTCCTATTTATTGGAGTAAAAAATGTCTAATACTGACCATTCTAATCATCAACATTTCGCATTTTCATCTCTCGAAAATATTCGCAAACGCCTTCTAGATTTAACCAACCGAAGCCCCTTACTTAACTATAAGTTTCCTAAGGTCAGATCGCTAAACCTCTTTGATTTATCTCCTAATGCTATTGTTGAACTTTTGTCTAAGGGGGGAAAATTAGGCTTTCGCTATGTCCCCCTGCCAAGTGAAAAAGAGTTGATAGAGCATGGATATATAGAGGCCTCTGCGGAGAAGAAGATAGTAAGCTTAGATAAAAAAACCAATCTAGAGGATGAAGAAGACCAAGAAGAAAAAATCAACATTCCTCCTGCGGAGGAGTGGGCCAAAAAGATTGGATTAAATATCCAACATGATCTGCCCCTGACCAGCCAGCAGCTCCATACTTTTCAGACTACTCTTTATCCAACCCAGTTAGATAACAAATTAAAGTCCCTACGACTACAGGCTGAATCAGCCATTGAAGAAACAGGGGCCAATATCCTCTATCTAGTTTTAGGCTTCTTGGAGTGGCAGGAAGAGGGTAATTCGGCCCAGAAAAAACGTCACCTAGCCCCCCTCTTTACCCTACCAATTCAAATTACCGCTGAACGTATTGATGTTAAAACCGGTACTCGCTTATATTCCATCAGCCTCAAGGATGATGACAGCTTTAGCAATGTGACCCTAAAAGAAAAGCTAGCCAATGATTTTGGCCTAACCCTGCCTCTGGTTGAAGAAGATACCCAGCCCGAAGATTATTTCAAAGCAGTGGAAGATATGCTGGGCAACATTAAGCCAGATTGGAAGATTAAACGCTACGGTTGCTTGGCCTTGCTCAACTTCTCTAAACAAGCCATGTATGAGGATCTCAATCCTGAAAATTGGCCCGCATGGGCCCCGCTTGAGCAACATCATATCGTTCAACAGCTCTTTGCTACACATACCACCAAACCTGCCGAGGGAAGCTTAACCCGCTTAAGCGAATACCCTCTAGATGAGATGGGCAGGGATATTCATCATCAATTTCCCCTTATTTATGATGCCGATAGCTCCCAGCATAGTGCTTTGATTGATGCGGTAAGCGGAAAGAATTTAGTGATCGAAGGCCCGCCTGGGACGGGTAAGTCGCAAACCATTACTAACCTGATTGCAGCTTGTCTCAATAGTGGTAAGACAGTCTTGTTTGTGGCAGAAAAAATGGCCGCCCTTAATGTGGTAAAAGACCGCTTAGATCGAGCGAGCCTGGGAGATTTCTGCTTGGAATTGCATAGCCACCGCACCAACAAACAGAAGATGTTGACGGATCTGGTGCAAAAAATGGACAAACAGGACAAGTATAGAGATATTAAGCACATTGATGATGAAATAGACCGCTACGAAAACTATAAAGAAAAGCTCAAATACTATGCCGAATTGCTCAACCAAGAATGGCAACAAACCGGCAAGACTATTCACCAAATTTTGACAGGAGCAGTTCGCTATCGCCACGAACTTGAGCTTTCACCCGACCAAATATCCCTTGATGATAGCAAAATCAATCAGATCACCAAGCTTTTAAGCACAGAATTAATTGAAAGCGGTAAGATGTTAGTTGATATTTACAAACAGGTAGCTGAACAGTCTCCAGACGGAAATATAGAGAGCCATTACTGGCATGGAATTCAAAAAGAAAGCTTCCTAGACTATGAGGAAAAAGCCCTAATTGATGCTCTGAAACAATGGAATAGTGCTCTAGAGGCCCTTTATGCTTTTTATCAAGAGTGGCAGGCAACTTTTGGTTTTGAGCTTGAGTTTTCTTTATTGGGTGAAGATTTAAGCAGCTTTTCTACCGCATTGAGTGAATTACCTGTCTTGCAAGGAGGAGAGAAGTTTAGTGCAGACTTGGCACAGGGAGAAAATATTCAAGCCCTCAGCCAATTTGTGCAGGATTGTAAAACCGTGCAAGATCACTTTGCTCAAGCGGCAAGGATAATCAAACAAGATAAGATCAATGCCCCACAAACTATTGTGCAAATTTTCCAAAAAATTGACCCGCTTGTGGCTCTTTATCCAGACCTAAATGTCAGTCTAAGCCAGTCTGCCTTCCATTTGGAAACAGCTCGTCAAATACAAGCTAAACTTAACCTGCTGGAATCCGAATTAGAAAAAATTCGCCCTAATTTACCTACTGATTTGCAACCCATCTTACACTGCAATTTATCCAGCTTTGAAGAATTGACAACCCTTGTCAAATTCATTAACCACCTGCAACCAACCTTGTGGAATAAGCGAGAAGCTTTGTTTGATGATGTAGATCTTGCTCCCTTGCTTAGTGAATTGGAACGGCGTTTTAGCCTCTTACATCCATTACATCAAAAACTTATGCCGGTTTTCCAACTAGAACAAGTGCCGGATTTAGCAACACTTCGCCAACTTCGTACTTACCTGCAAAATGGTGGGTTATTTAGGATTTTTTCCAGCCAGTGGCGAGGAGCAAAACGGGATTTACTTGCCTTAGCCAAAGAGGAACAAGCAGATTTCGACAAGTTGCAAAGCCTGCTACCTGATCTTATTCTCTATCAGGAGTTATTACTTAAAATTAAAGATCTCAACCATAGCAAACCTCGCTTGAAAAAATATTATCAAGGCATTAAGACGCCTATTTCAGATTTAAGAAATCTATGGAATTGGTATCAGGAAGTACGAACAGAATACGGCAGAGGCTTTGGTGATAGGGTAAAAATAGGCTCAGCGCTCTTTAGCCTAAACCAAGATTTAGCATTTGCTCTCAGTAAAAGTTATGAGCAAACATTGGCTACTTTGATAAAAGATATTCAAACAGGGATTAAATTGCTAAACACCCCAATTAAGCCACTCTATCGCATCGGTCCAGAGACCAATTTATCCGAAGGTTCTAATCCACTAGAGCAATTGATTAAAACCTTGGTTCAGGCTCAAACAGGATTAAGTGATTACTTTGCGGAGGGAAAACTAACCCTTAGCCAAATTATGCAGGCGACACAGGGACTAAAAGAAGCCCAAGCCCTCAAAACAAAAATAACCAACAAGAAAAACACTCTGACCTTCTTGCCAGCAAGTTGGACAACGGATTTTGATAGTCAAGCGATTACCGAAGCAGATCAAACCCTCTTGGTGATGCAAAGCCTCAACCGCCACCCACAAGTGCTAGAGGCTTTTTTAAGCACCCCAACCCAAACTGGTTATTTGTCCTTGCAAAAACTTGCTGAAAAGCTACCGCTTGTCCAAGCTCACCTAAGCAGCAAAGAAAATGCCTTTATGCAGGCAGGCCAAGTGGACAGACAGCTTTGGATTGACTCGCAAGACAGCCTAGAAGCCCTCTTACAGAAGAACCAAATCGCCATCGCTAAACCACGCTGGTTACATACTTGGACGCAATATCAACAAGCTAAACAAGAGATTATGCAGCAAGGCCTAGGCAAGATTATCGCTTGCTTGGAGCGTAAAACTCTAGATCCTGACCAGCTTCATACAGCAATTAACCTAGCTATTTATCACCAGTTAGCCCAAGAAATTTTTACCAACAACCCTGATATTCGTAAATTCAATGCCACGAGCCATAACAGTATTATTCAACGCTTTAGGGAATGCGATAAGCATTTGATGGCTCTACAACAGGAGAAAATTGCCTATAATGCCTCTCGCAGGCCGGTAGCAGCAGGGACAATGTCGGGCTTGGTGCGTAACTATACCGAGGCGGCTTTAATTCGCCACGAACAAGCCAAAAAAACCCGCCATATTTCCATTCGAAACCTCTTGGATCGGTCTTCCAATGCTATTCAAGCTTTGATGCCATGTTTTATGATGAGCCCGATGTCCGTTGCTCAATACCTCAAACCAGGTAACTTCCAATTTGATGTAGTGGTTATGGATGAAGCCTCACAGATCTTACCAGAAGATGCAATTGGAGCCTTGGCTCGTGGTATGCACCAAGGCTCTTCTGTGGTAATTGTGGGCGACCCTAAACAGTTGCCACCAACCAGCTTCTTTAGTGCTAGTCTTAATCAGGATGAGATAGATAACGACGCTATTGCGGTAGAAAAAAGTGAATCGATTTTAGATTCAGCCATGAACCATCAGCTCTTTAAGACCCGCCGCCTGCGGTGGCACTATCGTTCCCGCCACGAATCCCTCATTGCCTTTTCTAACCAGCAGTTCTACGATTCTGATCTAGTACTCTTCCCCTCACCAATGGAAAGAGCCGGTGATTTAGGTATCCGTTGGCACAGAATGCAAGGGTTGTTTGAGAACAAGATCAACCGCCAAGAAGCCCAAGCCATGGTCCAGATGATGGCAAAAATCCTCCGCCAATCACCAGAGGAATCTATCGGCCTGGTGGCCATGAACAGCACCCAGCGGGATGCCATTAGTGAAGAACTTGATCGTTTCTTACAAGACAATCCTGATGTACAAGACTTATATGAGAAAAAGGCAAAAGTTGAGCCTATTTTCGTCAAAAACCTTGAAAACGTACAGGGTGATGAGAGAGATGTTATCCTCATTTCCATGACCTATGGGAGGAAAAAGGCAGGTGAACGGGTTATGCAAAACTTCGGCCCAATCAATGCTAACGGTGGTTGGCGACGCTTGAATGTACTCTTTACCCGAGCCAAAAAACGCATGCACATTTTTTCCTCCATGGGCTCAAGCGACATTGTCCTGACTCCAACAAGCTCACAAGGCTTACGAGCCTTGCATGATTTCTTGGCTTATTGTGAAAATCAGCAAACCTACACCCTTGACCGCCCTGAGAATGAAACAGACAGCGACTTCGCCCTTGCCGTGAAAACAGCCCTGGCCCAGGCAGGTTATAACAGCCAGCCACAAGTAGGGGTAAATGGCTTCTTCTTGGACCTTGCGGTTCGCAATCCAAATTACCCAAGCCAGTTCCTCATAGGGATTGAATGTGATGGCCCAACCTACCATTCTGCCAATACTGTCCGAGACAGAGATCGCCTCCGTCAAGAGGTCTTGGAAAACCTAGGTTGGGAAATCCACCGCATTTGGTCTACCGACTGGTATAAAAACCCCGAAGCAGCGCTAACACCTGTATTACATCGCTTGAAGGCTCTTCAGGAAAAATCTGCTCTGGAAGCCGAAAATCCACTGGATTGGTCGCTTGATTTTGACTTCACTCCGCCAGCTAAACTTGACCTTATTGAAGCAGATGGAGAAGAGTCGGAGGTATGCCCAGACAAGCCCCTGCTTGCACCTTGTGCTGAGGATCTAGACTGGTTTGAGCAACCCTTATCACTTGAAGAGGCGATAATTATAGGTGTGATTGAGCCTGCTCAACTGGAAGATATTGAGCTTGAAGAAGTTGGCTTTGATAAAGAAAAAGAGCCTGAGCCAACCCTGATTTCTCAATCTCCAGAAAGCCTGGTAACTAAGCCTATTGAGGAAGAGTCTCCAGCCCTAACCCTTAAGGAACGCTTACAGGCCCTAGCCCAGGAGATTGAGCAGGCCAACCCAAATCCAACAGGCAACCGCCTCTTAAGGCCTGGTATGATTGAAATGTTCCTAATCCATCAACCCTTTACCAGAGAAGACTTTTTAAGAGAGATTCCTGACTACTTCCGTAACGGCACAGCGGTTGAAGAAGCCCGGGATTATTTGGATAGAGTCTTGGCAATCATTGCTGAAGGCTAAGTAACAAGAGGTGCAGATCAATTTTGCACCGCTTGTTATCGTGATAGGATTTTTATTTATGACAAATATCTTTAAACAAGCATGGGAAGGTTTGTTTGGCTCATCCCCAAAAAACGATGTTGATTCCAAGCTCAAAAAATTAGCTGAACAAGGTCAGGCAGACGCTCAATGCGACTTAGCTCAAGCCTATTATGAACAAGAAAACTATACCCTAGCCAAAATGTGGTTTCAGCAAGCAGCTGAACAAGGCCATACACGGGCCCAACACGAATTAGGTCTTATGTTTTTTGCTGGACATGGTGTGGCACACAATATTGAATTGGCACAATATTGGCTAGAGCAAGCAATTGAAGGAGGGCGCTCTGATAGTCTGTTTGCCTTAGAGAATATAAGAGAAAATACCAATGCTTACAGTCAAGAAAGGATTTACTTTTTGCAGGAACAAGCAAAGCAAGGAGATGCAGAAGCCCAATTTGAGCTAAGTCTAGCTTATTATTATGGCCAAGGTATTGAGCAAAACTTTGATCAAGCCATTCTTTGCCTTACAAAAGCCGCAGAACAGGGACATTTTATCGCTCAATACAATTTAGGCATTTCTTATGAAAATGGACAGGGAGTGAAACAAGATTACAATCAGGCTATCTATTGGTATCAACAATCCGCCCAACAAGGCTACCCTGACGCCCAATATAATTTAGGTGGAATGTATTTTCACGGAATAGGTGTAAAACAAGACTATCAAAAAGCAATATTTTGGTATGATCAGGCAGCAGAACAGGGCTATGATGGAGCTTATGTCAATTTAGGATTTGCCTATTTGAATCTAGAAGGTTCAGAAAATATGGATCAAGCCTTTAAATGGTTTAGCAAGGCGGCTGATGAAGGAGATGCTAGTGGCCTATATATGTTGGGAGGTTGTTACATGGAGGGGATAGGCACCACCAAGAATCTAACCTTAGCAAAAAAGTATTTTGGTCAAGCCTGTGATCGGGGACTTCAAGAAGGTTGCGAGGCCTATCAGGATTTGCACAATAGAGAAAGATAGTACAAAGCAAGCGGTGCAAATTTTTAAAAATTTTGCACCGCTTGCAATCTAACGATACCTATCCAAATAACGATAATACTGCTTTCCAATAGCCATAGCCGATTTCTTGACCCACTTCCCTCCATAGATACCAGGCACCTTAAGTTTTTCAAATACCCTTAAGCGTTCATCATTGCCCCCTATAGCTTCGGCCATAATTCTGCCCGCTAACCCCGTGAGAGCTACCCCGTGGCCTGAAAAGCCTTGGGCGAAGTAGATGTTGGGTTGGATACGCCCAAAGTGAGGGGTGGAATTGATAGTCATATCAATGGGGCCAGCCCAGCCGTAGTCGATTTTAACCGCTTCCAACTGAGGAAAGACCTTAAGCATATTGGCCCGCATTTGGGCGACCATATCCACGTTTGTGGAGGAATCACTGCCAAAGAGCAGGCGGTTGTCAGCGCTCAAACGATAGTAGTCTAAAAAGAGATTGTTGTCGCAGACTGACATGCCGTTGTTAATCACACTGTCGGCGGTGGCCTGATCCAGCGGTTCGGTGGCGATAATAAAACTCTCCACAGGCAAAATCTTGCGGGCAATGCCCCGATGGATAGACTTGGGCAGGGCATCAATATAGGCATTAGTGGCTAGCACCACATTTTCTGCCCGAACGCTGCCTTTGTCGGTTTTAACGGTCACGATAGCTTGCCCTGAAAGTTCCAGCACAGGCGATTGTTCGTAAAGGGTTACCCCCTCTTGCACACAGGCTTGAGCCAGACCTAGGCAATAATTGAGTGGGTGCAAGTGGCCTGACTGGCTGTCATAAAGCCCCCCCACATAAAGCTGACTGCCAACGTGGGCTTGCACCTGTTTTCTATCCCAAATTTGCCCCTGTTGGTAACCGAAGATTTCACGGCTGGCCTTGTCGGCTTCGATTAAGTCCTGCATACGGCGTTCGTTCAGGGCCAAAGTGGCATAGCCCCGCTTCCAGTCGCATTGAATGCCATATTTGGCTATCCGTTCATCGATGATATCAAGGGCCTCCAGCGACATGGCCCAGAGCTTGCGGGCATTTTCCAGGCCGACCGTTTCGATATATTCATCAATCCCGTCCTCAAAGCCGTTAATGGCCTGGCCACCTGACCGACCCGAAGCCCCAAAGCCCACTCTGGCCCCTTCCAGCACGATAACCTTCTTGCCCTGTTGGGCCAGTTCTAGGGCGGTGGAAAGGCCTAAAAAGCCGGCTCCAATAACGCAAACGTCGGCAGATTGGTCGCCTTGTAGGGCTGGAAAGGAAAATTCTTGGTTACGGGTATCAAAATAGTAGGACTTGCGATGTTCCTGATGGGCAAATTTCAGCATAAAAGATAAAAATAAAGAAAAGTCGCTGAATTATAAGGGATTTTGGGAGATTTATGAAGAAAGTGTTTTGAAATGGCGCACCCGAGAGGATTCGAACCTCTGACCGCTCGGTTCGTAGCCGAGTACTCTATCCAGCTGAGCTACGGGTGCGTTGATTGACTTACTTGTTCTTTTCACATTTTAGGGGATAGAAATAAAATGGCGCACCCGAGAGGATTCGAACCTCTGACCGCTCGGTTCGTAGCCGAGTACTCTATCCAGCTGAGCTACGGGTGCTGAACAAGTAAATGGCGGTGAGAGAGGGATTCGAACCCTCGATAGAGCTTTTTAACCCTATACTCCCTTAGCAGGGGAGCGCCTTCAGCCTGCTCGGCCATCTCACCATCATTGGTTTGTGGAGGCGTATGATATAGATTTATGAAAATATGTCAAACGCTTTTTGGCAATTCTGACCTGTTTGTGCAGTTTGCAAGCAAAATGCCTTATTTTTGGATCTTTTGGGCGATCAGGTCTGCAAAGGCTTGGGGGTTTTCCCAATGGGCATTGTGGCCTGCATTTGCAAGAATATGATGATTTAGGCCCGCAAATTCCACCATAGTGCGGAATTTTTTATCCCGCTGGCCAATTACAAAATGGATATTGGTGGCCTGTTTGAGCTGTTTTAAATAATAGGGCTGCTTGGCCAGCGATGTTGCCATAAGTATTTGGGCGATTTGCCTACCATCATTATGCTTGCGTTTTGCTATCAGAGCCTGCCTTTTTGCAAGATTGAGATCAGCAAAGACCGCTTGCTGGTACCAATCTTCCAACACGCTTTCAATGGGTTCAGAGGAAAAACGCTCCGCCCAGGCCTGATCGTTAGCCAGGCGGACTGCACGCTCCTCTTCCGTTGCCAAGCCTAGGTTTGCCCCCTCTAAAATCGCCCCCTGTAGATTAGGATTATTGGCTTGCAGGGCGTAATCCAGGGCAATCCGCCCACCCAGGGAATAGCCTACCAGCCAAAAGGGTTGAGAGCCAATCAGGTTTTGAAGGGTTTGATCTAGCCAGCCCCTGACGGCTGCAAAACTCTGACAAACGAGAGCTTGGTTGCTTCCGTGGCCAGGCAAATCTAGGGCAAGCGGGTAAAAAGCAGGATTTTTTTGCAAATGGGATAAAACGGCTGACCAGTCGTCTTGGGAGCCAAGGAGGCCGTGGAGAAAAATAATTCGCTCCCCCCGTTTACGGGGGAGCTGCCGAAGGCTGAGGGGGAACGCTTGATGATGGCGCCAGCGTCCTCGCTGGTGCCTTATTATGATAAGCACCAGCCTGGAGGCTGGCGCTATCTATGGGGAAGCTTCGCTCACTCATCCTTAATCAATCGATGCTCTCGAAATCTGCTCAATCAAGGACTTATAGAGGTTACTGCCATCCTGATCATTAACCTTGATTTCCACAATGGTCACGCCCCGGCGGGCATAGGCCTGTTTGAGCTTGGCATTGAGATCAGCCCAAGTGAAGGGGCGGATATATTCCAAGCCAAACATGGTGGCGATTTGGGAGAACTCAAAATTATGCGACAGGCGGTAGAAGCGATCCTTGGCCTTGGCTTCCACCGGCAGCATATCGAAAATAGCCCCACCGCTGTTATTGACCACAAAGAGAATGGTCGGGTGGCTGATTTGGCGTAACAAGGCGACAGAGTTGAGATCGTGCAGGGCGGATACATCGCCAATCACCCCCACAGTTGGCCGTTCGCTGGCCTTGGCCAGGCCTGCCATGGTGGCAATGAGGCCGTCAATCCCGCTGGCTCCACGATTGGTAAAGACTGGGTAGGCTTCAGGCAGCTTGCACAGTGCATCCACCAGGCGGACAAAGAGACTGTTGCCGATAAAGAGATTGCCATTGCTAGGCAGCACCTGCTGGATATGGTGGGCCAATGAAGCCTCGTTGAGGTTGCCGCCCACCTGCTGTTCGATAAAGCCAGCACAGAATTGCGACAGGGCCAGAGGCTCCAAGAGCCAAGGTTTTTGGCGTAGGGCTGGGTGAACCCGGGTAAAATGATGAGCCTTGGCCACAAAGCGGGTTTGGCTGTGGGCGTGAGGATTGATGTAGTCCTGATACTCATCCACCAACCAATATTCGCCCTTAAAGTCAGCCAAGAAATTATTGACCCGCTTGCTGACCACCTGGGTGCCAAATTGCACCACAATATCGGCCTGCAAGAGGCGCTGGCGGACAGTTTCGTTAGACAGCCAAATATCCGCATAAGGCAGGCTGGCTTCAATGCAGGATTGCACATCACTCAAAAGACACCAGCCCAGGGTTTCAGCCCAAAGTTTAAGGCCGGAACCCTGTTCAATCGGCAGCTTACCAACAATCACCACGCCCCGTTTGGTGCGCCAATAGTCCCAGTTTTCATGCATAAGCACATCTTTTTGGGTAGCCTGACCATCCAACCACTTGGCTTGTGGCTGGTTGAGCCAACGGGAAAGCGGGGCCAGCCAAGGGTCAGCCCCAATCGCTGCCTCATCGGCCTGGTAGAGGGGTTCGGCAAAAGGCGCGTTAACATGTACCACTCCACCCTTTTGGGCTTGATCGTTGCAGGCCTTTTCAACTGAGGCTGCCAGCCAGTTAGCGGTATAATCCCGGCTTGGTTTAGGTAAATTAAGGCTAGCCACAGGGTAGGAGGCAAAAATGCCTTGCTGTTCAATGGCCTGATTGACCCCACAGCCGATCAGCTCTGGCGGACGGTCGGCCGACAGCACAATCAGCTTCTGGTGGGTTAAGCTGGCCTCAATCACCGCAGGATAGAGGTTGGCCACCGCCGTGCCCGAGGTTACGATCACCGCTACAGGTTCATTGGTCGCCTTAGCCATCCCCAAGGCGAAAAAGCCCAGGCCCCGTTCATCAAAATGGCTGTGGCATTGCACCAGGCCCAGGCCTTCTAAATGGAGGGCCTCAAGGGTAAGCGGGGTGGAACGGGAGCCAGGGGCGATACAGATGTGCTTGAGGCCATAAGGCAACAAGGCGTGTAGCACCACCCTGGCCCAAGAACGGTTAAAAGCGCTTGTGCTGTTCATGTGGTCTTTTTCCTAGGAATTGGGCTTCAAATAAGGGCTATGATATAACAAGATTGGGTTTGTTCAAAATGGAAAGCAGGGATTGGCCGGCCTTTTGGGGCTTATCTGATGAGTAAGGGAAACAAGCGGTCGGTTTTGGGCTGGAATTTGCAGGTTTTTAGGGGGAGGTGACCGCTTGTAATATGATAATTATCCCTTTGTTATACAATTAATTAGCTGCTGGCTGGCAGATTTTAACTGATTGGCTTCTTTTGTGGAAAAACCGAGATCGGAAAAAACATTGCCATCAGCAGGGGTGATGTGGCGAATTTGAGTATCAATTTTTTCCATTGTGTAATTCCTTAATTGCATTATACCTAGCTTCGATAATTTATAAGATATCTATATACCCCCAAATTAAATTTCAAACCTACCTAAATAAAAGCAGTCGGATTTGCAAATTTTCCTGCAAATTCAACCGCTTGGCGATTACCTGTGTTTGTTTTTTATAAGGGATGTAGGGCATTCGTAACTCGCTTGAGGGGAAAAATTAAGCTAGATAATGTCGCCTACATCAGGAATGTACTCACTCATAGTATCTCCTTACCCACAAGTTCACTCGTGGATATTGCAAGTTGCATATTGCCTCCCGTGTCTTGAATATTGTTATACTTTGTAATAACTGATTATTTAACAGGGCAATGTGTTTGAGAAGCATAAAAATGCGGCCTCTTTGCAAGTTTTTTGCAGATTTGACCGCTTTTTAATATAAATATATTGATAACTAAGATTTATCTTTTTTCTTATCTGCTGTTTTTGCAGCTAATACAGCAAGGCCTGCAACACCAGCAGCTACTAACACATTACCCAAGAAACCACCTACTGCTTTATCAAAGTCTTTGGCTCCTTTTTTGCGTCTATCATCGACAGAATCCTCTTTGACACAAGCAACCAGTTTATGATTAGAACCCCAATCAGCTTTAAATCTGTTTTTTGCTTCAGTTACATTACGAGCAACATACTTAAAATAAGCACGACTATTAGTATGAGTATTTATTGAAGTAACTGTGAAGTGGTAAAGTTTTTCAGACATTTTGATCTCCTATTTTAATTTTTCAATTAACCAATAGCGGTTATTTAATAAGAAGGTTTCCACTGTTGAAAGACTTACTACAAATCTTATCTGGCCTGGCAATACGTTATAAATAATCCCCGCAACTCGGATAATCATCTCATCATTTTGCAAAGCAGATGCCGTTAAGGTTAAACCGTTTGATTTTAGTTTTTCAATAATACCATCAGCATTATTTTTTAAGAACTTTCCTAAAACGGAGTTATCTTCAGCGTCTTCTTTAGATTTAGTTGGTTGAGAATTTATTTCCTCACAAAGATAAGGAGCCTCAGGTTCGTTAATTCCATCAGTTCTTTCGCTAAGACAACAGCTAACTTCTGGCTGCTGAACAGCCTCTAGTTCTGAATTTCTTACTATTTTTTTAGATTTGTGTATAGATTGGTTTACTGGTGAATTTTCTGTTACTAATTCAGACTCTTTAGTGATAAGAGTAATATTTTTAGGTTCTTCAACTCCATTTTTCACAAACTCAATAAATTCAAAAAGGTATTTTGCTAATAACTTAGTGTCTTTTTCAGAAGAAATACACCAAATTCTGTAATGTATATTTGCTTCAGAATTTACAAAAAACATATCTGATTTATTGCTTGTTACTTGTGAGAAATCCCTTAAATCTCCCCAAGAAACACGACTATAATACTTGTGATAAAATCTATCTTTTGTAATAATTAATCCTTCTTTTGCACTACCAAAAACAGTATTATCCAAAAGCAATACGACATCTTCAGGTTTAATATTTTCCGCATAAGTTTTTATCGCATTAAAGAGTTTCTTTTCTGGAATATTAGGATACACATATATTGACGAATTTTCAAACATTGGCGGTGTTGGATTTTTATTCATAATAATTACCCCTGTGACCTTTTTTCTAATAGTATTGTTTAGCTTCCTCTGTCAAGAGGAAGCTAAAGGGTATACCCTTTGCTAATCGTTCATTCTTTAGACAAACAAAAACCCCTAGAACCTTCCAGCTCTAGGGGCTTTTTATTGATTTTAACGGTAGGCAGGGATGCCCACCCTACGAATTATTCTTCGCTAAAATCACCTTCTGCATTGAGTAATGCAGCAAGGTTTTGTGTGGCTTCATCTGCCACGAACTCAAATTCGGCTTCAATGTCCGCATCGGTGGCGAAGCTTGACACTGGGGCTTCATTTGCAAGTTCTGGGGCAATTACGTCCGCTTGTTGGCGTTTCTTGGCTCGAGCTTGGTGGTAGGCAAAGCCTGTACCAGCTGGAATTAAGCGGCCAACGATAACGTTCTCTTTGAGACCACGCAACTCATCACGTTTACCTGCAACCGCAGCTTCAGTAAGCACACGGGTGGTTTCTTGGAAGGAGGCCGCAGAAATGAAGGATTCTGTGGCAAGTGAGGCCTTGGTAATACCCAAGAGTTCACGTTCAAATTCCACCAGCGGTTTGCCTTCTTCGGCACGTTTGCGGTTGACGATTTTCACGCGGGCCACTTCCACTTGCTCGCCTTCGAGGAACTCGGAGTCGTAAGCATTGGTGATGGTGGCTTTACGCAACATTTGGCGAACGATTACTTCGATGTGCTTGTCGTTAATTTTTACCCCTTGGAGGCGGTAAACTTCTTGCACTTCGTTGACGATGTACTCAGTTACGGCGTGAACACCACGCAGGCGGAGAATATCGTGTGGCGTTTCTGCACCATCTGAAATCACATCACCACGTTGTACCATTTCGCCTTCAAACACGTTGAGCTGACGCCATTTTGGAATCATCTCTTCATAGGCCTCACCCTCGGCTGGAGTAATCAGCAAGCGGCGTTTACCCTTGGTTTCTTTACCGAAGGAGACGATACCTGAGATTTCCGCAAGAATTGCAGGCTCTTTCGGCTTACGAGCTTCAAAGAGGTCGGCAACGCGTGGAAGACCACCGGTAATATCCTTGGTTGCGGTCGATTCTTGTGGAATACGAGCAAGCGCTTCACCCACGGAGATTTCTGCACCATCATTTAAGGTCACAATGGCCTTACCTGGTAAGAAGTATTGGGCTGGCACGTCTGTACCAGGAATCAATACATCATTGCCTTGGGCATCCACTAAGCGGATGGCTGGGCGGAGATCCTTACCTGCTGTTGCACGTTCACCCACATCTTGTACTACGATGGAGGAAAGACCGGTGAGCTCATCGGTTTGGCGGGTAACAGTCAAGCCGTCCACCAAGTCGCTGAATTGAATGCGACCGCTTACCTCAGAGATAACTGGCATGGTGTGCGGATCCCAGTTGGCCACTACTTCACCGACTACCACTTTGTCACCATCATTTTTGCTGAGCACTGCACCGTAAGGCACCTTATAGTTCTCTTTGGTACGGCCGAAGGTGTCGATGACGGTTAATTCGGTGTTACGGGAGGTAAGCACAATCTTACCGTCTTTATTGGTAACGAATTTCGCGTTGGCCAGTTTGAGTGTACCGGCATTTTTCACCTGAATGCTAGACTCTTTAGCTGCCGCAGAAGCTGCACCACCGATGTGGAAGGTACGCATGGTAAGCTGTGTACCAGGCTCACCGATAGATTGGGCAGCGATAACACCCACTGCTTCACCTTGGTTGATGAGGTGACCACGGGCCAAGTCACGGCCGTAACATTTGGCACAGACACCGAAGTCGGTATCACAGGTTACCACAGAACGTACCTTAACGCTGTCTACTGAGTTTTGGTCTAAGACATCACACAGTTTTTCGTCTAAAAGGGTGTTACGGGCAATCAACACTTCGTCTGAGCCTGGTTTTAACACATCTTCAGCCGCCACACGACCAAGCACAAGCTCACGCAATGGCACTTTCTCATCACCACCCTCGATTAACGGGGTCATGACGATACCTTCGTGGGTGCCACAGTCGTCTTCTACGATCACCAAGTCTTGGGCTACGTCTACCAAACGACGGGTCAAGTAACCAGAGTTAGCGGTTTTCAAGGCCGTATCGGCAAGACCCTTACGGGCACCGTGGGTTGAAATAAAGTACTGAAGAACGTTCAAGCCTTCACGGAAGTTTGCCGTGATTGGGGTTTCGATGATGGAGCCGTCTGGACGAGCCATCAAACCACGCATACCGGCAAGCTGACGAATCTGAGCCGCAGAACCACGCGCACCAGAGTCAGCCATCATAAAGATACTGTTGAAGGAGGCTTGTTTTTCTGGGTTGCCTTCACGGTTGATGACTTCCTCGGTTGAGAGGTTTTCCATCATGGCTTTTGCAACACGTTCGTTGGCTGCCGCCCAAATATCGATCACCTTGTTATAGCGTTCGCCAGCAGTTACAAGACCTGAGTTGAACTGCTCTTGGATTTCCGATACTTCAGCTTCCGCTGCACTGATGATGTCGTGTTTTTGATCTGGAATCACCATATCATCAATACCAACAGAGGCACCAGAACGGGCCGCATAAGCAAAACCGGTGTACATAATTTGGTCAGCAAACATAACCGAAGCCTTGACCCCTAAGCGGCGGTAACATTCGTTAATTAGCTTAGAAATGGCTTTTTTGCCCAAGGTTTGGTTGAAGAGGCTGTAAGGCATACCTTTTGGTGAAATCATCCAAAGAATAGCACGGCCAACGGTGGTATCGACCAAGTTGGTTTTGGCTTCAAATTCGCCTGCTTCGTTCTTCTCGTATTCAGTTACACGCACTTTAACACGTGAGTGAAGTTCTGCCTGACCGGTGCGGTAGGCTTTTTCAGCTTCACGTGGGTCTAGGAAGTACATGCCTTCGCCCTTGCCGTTTACCTTCTCACGGGTCATATAGTAAAGACCGAGAACAACGTCTTGTGATGGTACGATAATCGGATCACCGTTGGCTGGTGATAGCACGTTATTGGTGGACATCATCAAGGCACGGGCTTCTAATTGGGCTTCAAGGGTAAGTGGTACGTGTACCGCCATTTGGTCACCATCGAAGTCCGCGTTGAAGGCCGCACACACAAGCGGGTGAAGCTGGATGGCCTTACCTTCGATCAAGAGCGGTTCAAAGGCCTGAATACCCAAACGGTGCAGGGTTGGTGCACGGTTAAGCAGGATTGGGTGTTCACGGATAACTTCGGCTAGGATATCCCATACAATCGGCTCTTCACGCTCAACCATTTTCTTAGCAGCCTTGATGGTTGAAGCAATGCCACGGCTCTCAAGTTTGGAGTAGATAAATGGACGGAAAAGCTCCAAGGCCATTTTCTTCGGCAAACCACATTGGTGGAGTCGGAGGTATGGGCCTACGGTGATTACAGAACGGCCTGAGTAGTCCACACGTTTACCGAGCAAGTTCTGACGGAAACGGCCCTGTTTACCCTTGATCATATCGGCAAGGGATTTAAGTGGGCGTTTGTTAGAACCGGTAATAGCACGGCCACGGCGACCATTGTCTAATAATGCGTCCACAGACTCTTGTAGCATACGTTTTTCGTTACGTACGATGATGTCTGGGGC
This sequence comes from Pasteurellaceae bacterium RH1A, assembly GCA_012221805.1. Taxonomy (NCBI): domain Bacteria; kingdom Pseudomonadati; phylum Pseudomonadota; class Gammaproteobacteria; order Pasteurellales; family Pasteurellaceae; species Pasteurellaceae bacterium RH1A. The sequence goes on from CP015195.1 coordinate 251,972, forward strand.
AACCAAGTCTAAGAGACGTTTTAAACGGTTGTTACGGTTGATCACACGGCGATAGAGATCGTTCAGATCTGAGGTCGCAAAACGGCCGCCATCGAGTGGCACGAGTGGACGCAGATCTGGCGGAAGCACTGGAAGCACGGTCATCACCATCCATTCTGGTTTGTTGCCAGATTGAATAAAAGCCTCTAGGATTTTCAGGCGTTTAGTGATTTTCTTGCGTTTGGTTTCTGAATTGGTTTCTTGTAATTCTTCACGCAAGACTTCGCACTGGTGCTCAAGGTCGAGGTCACGCAAGAGGGCTTGGATACCTTCTGCACCCATTTTAGCCTCAAACTCATCGCCCCAACGCTCTTCCGCATCCCAGAATTGTTCTTCGGTGAGTAGCTGACCTTTTTCTAAGTCAGTCATGCCTGGCTCGATCACCACATAGCTTTCAAAATAAAGCACACGTTCAATATCACGCAGTGGCATATCCAAAATTAAGCCGATACGGGACGGCAGCGATTTTAAGAACCAGATATGTGCCACAGGGCAGGCAAGTTCGATGTGGCCCATACGGTCACGGCGAACCTTGGTTTGGGTCACTTCAACGCCACATTTTTCACAGATCACACCACGGTGTTTTAAGCGTTTGTACTTACCACACAAGCACTCGTAGTCCTTAACTGGCCCGAAGATACGAGCACAGAACAAGCCATCACGTTCTGGCTTGAAGGTACGGTAGTTGATGGTTTCAGGTTTTTTCACCTCACCGAAAGACCAAGAACGGATCTTGTCTGGTGACGCTAAACCAATTTTAATCACATCAAAATCGTCTGATGATTTAGATTGTGCTTTTAAAAACTTTACTAAGTCTTTCACTTTTTGCCCCTGTTGAGGTTGTTTTTGTTGGCAGGAAGCCTGCCTTACGAAATTTTTTGCCTTCTGCTCCCTCCCCCGCCTGCGGGGAGGGTTGGGGTGGGGGGATTAACTTACAAGCGGATTAAATTTTCCCAAAATTTGCAAATTTTGCCGATTTTTGACCCGCTTGTCTCTTGAGCTTCGCTCAATCCCCCCTCCCTAGCCCTCCCCCGTAAACGGGGGAGGGGATTTTCATCGGGAGGGTTTAGGCCTCATCCAGCTCCATATCAATCGCCAAGGCACGGATTTCCTTGGTGATTACGTTAAAGGACTCTGGCATACCTGGTTCCATATAATGGGTTCCGTCCACGATGTTCTTATACATCTTAGTACGGCCGTTTACGTCATCCGACTTAACGGTAAGCATTTCTTGAAGGGTATAAGCCGCACCATAAGCTTCAAGTGCCCACACCTCCATCTCACCGAAACGCTGACCACCGAATTGGGCTTTACCACCCAGCGGTTGTTGGGTAACCAGGCTGTAAGAACCGGTTGAACGGGCGTGCATCTTGTCATCAACCAAGTGGTTGAGTTTGAGCATATACATATAACCTACGGTTACAGGACGCTCGAATTTCTCACCGGTACGGCCATCATAAAGGGTGATTTGGCCTGAAGTTGGCAAGCCACCTAACTCTAATAAACCCTTGATTTCGCTTTCGTGGGCACCGTCAAATACTGGTGTCGCAAGCGGTAGACCCTTACGTAGGTTGTTGGCCAAGCGGATCACTTCTTCATCAGAGAAGGTGCTGAGATCCACTTCTTGTGCACCGTGGCCCAGGTCGTAGGCTTTTTGCATATATTCACGCAATTTAGCCACAGACTGTTGTTGCTTGATCATTTCGTTGATCTTGTCACCGATACCACGGGCAGCTAAGCCTAAGTGGGTTTCCAAAATCTGACCGATGTTCATACGAGACGGTACGCCCAGTGGGTTGAGGACGATTTCAACTGGCTGACCGTTTTCGTCATACGGCATGTCTTCCACAGGGTTGATTTTTGAGATAACACCCTTGTTACCGTGACGGCCGGCCATCTTATCGCCTGGTTGAATTTGGCGTTTAACCGCGAGGTAAACCTTAACCACTTTGAGCACGCCAGGGGCAAGATCATCCCCTTGAATGATCTTGTTACGCTTGATTTCGAGCTTGCGTTCAAACTCTTTGCGGAGTTCTTCGTGCTGTTCGGCAAGTTGCTCAAGCTGGTTCTGTTTGGCTTCGTCGTCAAGGGTTTGTTCTAACCACTTGTCACGGCTGAGCTTGTCTAGGTCAGCTTCTTTCACGCCGCCTGCAATCAAGAGACCACGCACACGAGCAAAGAGGCCTGCTTCTAAGATCTCGAACTCTTCGGTCAAGTCTTTCTTAGCATCACGCAACTGCATTTCTTCAATTTCTAATGCACGCTTGTCTTTTTCCACGCCATCACGGGTGAATACTTGAACGTCGATAACCGTACCTGATGTACCGTTTGGCACACGAAGGGAGGAGTCTTTCACATCAGAGGCTTTTTCACCGAAGATAGCACGGAGGAGCTTCTCTTCTGGGGTAAGTTGGGTTTCGCCTTTTGGCGTAACTTTACCAACCAGAATATCGCCACCTTTTACTTCAGCACCGATGTAAACAATACCAGATTCGTCCAATTTGCTAAGGGCAGACTCACCCACGTTTGGAATATCGGCAGTGATTTCTTCTGCACCCAATTTGGTGTCACGTGCCACACAAGAAAGCTCTTGAATGTGGATGGTGGTGAAGCGATCTTCTTGTACCACACGCTCAGACACCAACATGGAGTCTTCAAAGTTATAACCGTTCCAAGGCATGAAGGCCACACGGATATTTTGACCAAGGGCAAGTTCACCTAAGTCTGTTGAAGGGCCATCGGCAAGGATTTCGCCACGTTCCACAGGCTCGCCCAATTTCACACATGGAATTTGGTTGATACAGGTGTTTTGGTTAGAACGGGTGTACTTGATCAGGTTGTAAATATCAATACCTGCTTCGCCTGCAATGGTTTCATCTTCGTTAACTTTCACCACGATACGAGATGCATCCACATACTGAATGGTACCACCACGTTTAGCGATAACTGCCACACCAGAGTCAAGGGCGATTGGTTTTTCCATGCCCGTACCGACTAATGGCTTGTCAGAACGGAGAGTTGGTACAGCCTGACGTTGCATGTTGGCACCCATCAAGGCACGGTTAGCATCGTCGTGCTCCAAGAATGGAATAAGGGCCGCTGCCACAGAAACCACCTGCTGAGTGGAAACGTCCATATATTGGACTTCTTCAGGGCGATAGAGACCAGACTCACCACGCTCACCACGAGCCGTTACATAGGTGTCGGTAAAGCGGAAGTTTTCATCTAAGTTTGAGTTAGCCTGAGCGATGATGAAGTTGGTTTCATCAATGGCTGAGAGGTACTCAATTTCTTCAGTTACTACGCCATTTACCACTTTACGGTATGGGGTTTCCAAGAAGCCGTAGTTGTTGGTACGGGAGTAGACTGAAAGCGAGTTGATCAAACCGATGTTCGGGCCTTCTGGGGTTTCGATTGGACACAAACGGCCATAGTGGGTGTTGTGTACGTCACGCACCTCAAAACCTGCACGCTCACGGGTTAAACCGCCTGGACCAAGAGCCGAGATACGGCGTTTATGGGTCACCTCTGAAAGCGGGTTGTTTTGGTCCATAAATTGCGAAAGTTGCGATGAACCAAAGAATTCTTTAACCGCGGCTGAAATTGGTTTGGCATTGATGAGATCTTGCGGAGTCACTCCGTCTAGGTCGCCTAGGGAGAGGCGTTCTTTCACCGCACGTTCTACACGTACCAAGCCGATACGGAATTGGTTTTCTGCCATTTCGCCCACAGAGCGGATACGACGGTTGCCCAGGTGGTCGATATCGTCCACTTCGCCGCTGCCATTACGGATGTCCACCAATTTCTTCATTACAAGAATGATGTCTTCCTTGCTTAAAATGCCTGTGCCTTCGCCTTCTGGAATGTTGAGCGAGCGGTTGAATTTCATTCGACCTACTGCAGATAAGTCGTAGCGGTCGGTTGAGAAGAACATATTGTCGAACAAGCCTTCTGCCGCTTCTTTTGTTGGCGGCTCGCCTGGACGCATCATGCGGTAGATTTCCACCAAGGCACTTAAACGGTCGTAGGTTGGGTCCACACGTAAGGTTTCAGAAATGTAAGAACCTTCGTCCAAGTCGTTGGTAAAGAGGACTTCAATTTCCTTGTGACCTGCCTGGCTGAGCTTAGCCAAGAGCTCCAAGGAAATTTCCATATTGGCCGCACAAAGCACTTCACCAGTTTCAAGATCAATGTAGTCTTTGGCAGATACCTTGCCGATGATGTATTCCACAGGCACATCAATAAAGGCAACTTTATCCTTTTCCAACTCACGCACGTGACGAGCCGTAATACGGCGGCCTTCTTCTACATAGACCTTACCATTGGCTTCAATATTGAATTTAGCCGTTTCACCACGCAAACGCTCTGGCACAAGGGTCATTTGTAATTGATTGTTGTCTGAAACCTTGTAAGTGACCTTTTCAAAGAAGAGGTTGAGGATTTCTTCAGTGGTGTAGCCAAGTGCACGCAAGATGATGGTGGCCGGCAATTTACGGCGACGGTCGATACGGGCGTAGAGGTTGTCTTTCGGGTCGAACTCGAAGTCTAACCAAGAACCACGGTAAGGGATAATGCGGGCATTATATAAAACCTTACCTGAGGCGTGGGATTTACCCTTGTCTGAATCGAAGAACACGCCTGGGCTACGGTGTAATTGCGAAACGATAACACGCTCAGTACCATTGATTACGAAAGTACCGTTATCGGTCATGAGTGGAATTTCGCCCATATAGACGTTTTGTTCTTTGATGTCTTTAACGGTGCCAGCTGCTGCTTCACGGTCGTAGCTGACCAAACGCAGTTTTACCCGCAGTGGGGCGGCATAGGTGGTGCCACGGATTTGACATTCACGCACGTCAAAAACAGGCTCGCCAAGTTCATAAGAAACGTATTGCAATTCAGTTGCCCCATTGTTGCTCACAATTGGGAAGACTGAACGGAATGCCGCTTCTAAACCTTGTTGTCCTTCAGGATCTCTTTGGATAAATTTATCAAAAGAATCAAGCTGAATGGTTAATAAATAAGGGACGTTAAGCACTTGCGGACGTTTGCCGAAGCTCTTACGGATACGTTTTTTCTCAGAATATGAGTACGCCATTGTTGGGCCTCTAGTTTATTGATTCTCTTTGGGTTGATGTTTCACAATCCTGCCGGTTGGCTGGAAGTGGCAGAGTACGAGGTGTCGTTTTCCCCTCAACCAGGCTGTAAGTCAAAAATCACTACTTACAGGGGTTAAGCGGTGCGGGAGTGCTCACACAAGCGGGGCAAAAATAGATAAAATTTGCAAATTTTTAGCAAAACCTTACCGCTTGCAAGCCAAAATTCAAGCCAATTAAAACGACGAAAATTGCTCAAATAACAAAACACAAATAGCTGACTGGATTTTCCGTCAGCTAAAAGGTTTAAAAGGGTTGGTTATTATAGTATTTTGGTTAAAATTTGGCAAGATGGAATTTATAAATTGATGGCTTCTATTAAGCAGGAAACCGTCTTCGCATCTCACTGATCACCTCTAGCGGATCGAGATTTAAGCCCTCACAATAGGCTAAAAACTCAAACACATCCAAACGCCGATCACCTGTTTCTACTTTTCCAATAAAGGAATAGAGCACGTCCATTTTTTCAGCTAATGCACGTTGAGTTAGGTTTAATTCCTGGCGGCGTTTAAGGAATAAATCCCTAAGCCATTGATGTTCAGCAGAGTGAATGGATAAACGTAGGTTCTTCATTGAACCTATTTTAGGTTCTAAATTTATTGAACCGTTTTTAGGTGCAAGCTATAATGCAATTGAACCTGTTTTAGGTTCAAAATATACCGTAACTCATTTAGGAGAACCAAATGATGAAAAAAATCTTCGTTTTATGTGTTTTAGCCGGCCTTACATCAAATGTTTTTGCTGCCAGATGTTCCGATTTTGCAACCCAACAATAAGCCCAAGCCTATATGAACCAGACTGGTGCTAGAAATTTAGATCGAGATAGAGATGGCGAAGCCTGTGAATGCTTGCCTGGAGGCAGTAAATATGGCCATAGTATTTGTCGTCGATAAGTGAAAACCAATATGAGAAGAAAGTTATTCTTCCTAACATTTACCCTTTTCACTAGCTCTCAAGTTTTTGGAAACAGCTCTAGGCTTGTCGATTGCCCTGAGGAATTAAATATCAAGGAACAATCAACACAACAGTGTCTAAAAGGCAAAGTAAAGCTCATTAACCGTTATCAACCTGAACTGGAAGATAATTAGGCTTAAAGAAACAAAACCCCGATATAACTATCGGGGTTTATTATATATCATAAACTATCTCGCTCTTGAGGCGGGCTGAGGTCACGATCTTCTAGAGTTTGGATAAAAGCATCATCAAAACCTGAAAAAAGATCTAAAAATCTATCATCTGCATCCAGCTTAACGGTGTTTAAAATCTTATTTTCATTATATTCAAACATAATTTTTGTATTAATTCCTTGGACTGTTAATATTTTGAAGCCTATATTTTATTCCCTAGGATAACAAGTTACCCACGGACAAACAAAAACCCCGATGTTTCCATCGGGGTTTGAGAACCTTTAGAAGGGTCAGTATCCGTTATTACTTAACTTCTACTTCTGCACCAGCTTCTTCTAATTCTTTCTTAAGGGCTTCAGCTTCAGCTTTAGAGATGCCTTCTTTGAGGTTAGCTGGAGCGGACTCAACGAGGTCTTTAGCTTCTTTTAAGCCTAAGCCTGTTGCACCACGTACTGCTTTGATTACAGCTACTTTGTTAGCACCAGCTGATTTCAATACTACATCGAATTCAGTTTTTTCTTCTGCTGCCGCTGCACCAGCTGCTGGAGCTGCTGCGACCGCCGCTGCTGCTGAAACGCCGAATTTTTCTTCCATCGCTGCGATAAGTTCAACGATTTCTGATACTGATTTAGAAGCAATCGCTTCAATGAGTTGTTCGTTAGTTAATGACATAACAATCGATTCCTAAAATAAATAAAATTAAACGAGATAAGAAGTGCTTTAGACTTAAGCTGCTTCTTGTAATTTGTCGCGTAATGCTGCCAAAGTGCGAACAAGTTTGCCTGCCGCAGCTTCTTTCATTGTGCCCATTAAACGTGCGATCGCTTCTTCGTAAGTTGGTAGTGTTGCTAAGAATTCAACATCCTGTACCTTACCTTCAAAGGCTGCACCTTTAACTTCAAACTCTTTGTTTGCTTTTGCAAATTCAGTGAACAAACGTGCGGCTGCACCTGGGTGTTCAGTTGAGAATGCAATAAGAGTTGGACCGGTAAACTTATCTGCTAAGCATTCGAATTCGGTGTTTTCTACGGCACGACGTAATAGGGTATTACGTACAACACGCATAGAAACGCCCGCTTCACGAGCAGACTTACGTAACTCAGTCATTTTTTCTACAGTCACGCCACGTGAGTCGGCGATAACAGCAGAAAGGGCACCTCTGGCAGCTTCGTTTACTTCAGCAACAATTGCTTTTTTGTCTTGAAGATTTAATGCCATTGGTTTTAGCTCCTGATACACTCCACAAAAAGCGTGGAATTTTACAAAAAATCTCAAAAACGCACCGCTTGCACGGCTATTCTTGAGCCTCTGGTGTCCAGAAGCAGAAAATTCTGTCTGTTCACCATCTATGTAGGACATTAAGCGTTGCCGCACCTACAGTCTTGGACGGGGCTTGATAGGCAAGCACCATCAGATTTACCGCCTAAACGGCAAAAAGAGGCGACATTATAGTCAGTCGCCTCCTGCTTGTAAAGGCCTTTTCGCAATTAAAACGATCTTTTAGGATCTTAATCTTCCTTGCCCAAAAGCTGATTGACCTCGCTCTTATAAAGCACGGCCTTGGCCCCGAAAATGGCCTGGATGCCGCCGCCTACTTCCAGTACGTCAATGGCACCAAGGCGTTTTAAATCCAGCTTATTGACGCTGGCCACGTTTTTAACAGAGACCCGAAGGCGAGTAATACAGGCATCCACATTTTCAATGTTATCCGCCCCACCAAGTGCCGTGATGATCTTGCGGGCATTATCGGTTAAAGACGTTTCGGTTTGCTCAAGGACATCCTCCACATCATCGGCCCGGCCTGGAGTGGCCACGTTAAACTTGCGAATCAGGAAGAGGAAGGAGAAGTAATAGAGCAAGGCCCAAGGCAGGCCGACCATGACCACTCGTAGCCAATGGGTGTTTTCATTGCCCTGCAAGATACCGAAGAGCAAGAAGTCGATAAAACCTCCAGAGAAGGTGTTACCGATGGAAATGTTGAGCAGATCGGCAATATAGAAGGAAACCCCATCTAAGAAAGCATGGAAGACATAGAGCCAAGGGGCCACAAAGAGGAACATAAACTCAATCGGTTCGGTAATGCCCGTGATAAAAGAGGTTAAGGCAGCACCCAAGAAAAGACCGCCGATTTTAGTCCGTTTGGCCTTAGGCACGGCATGATACATGGCCAAACAGGCCGCTGGCAGGCCGAACATCATGGTGTCAAAACGACCGGCAAAGAAGCGAGTGCCTTCAGTAAAGAGGCCTTGGTGGTTAGGGTCGGCCAACTGGGCAAAAAAGATTTTTTGAGCGCCCACAATGGTTTCGCCATTAACGATTTCCGTGCCTCCCAATTCGGTGTACCAGAAGAGCGGGTAGATCATATGGTGTAAGCCCACTGCCCCACTTAAACGCATGAGGAAACCATAGAAGAAGGTCCCGATTTCGCCCATAGCCGCAATGCCCTGGCCGGCAGACACCAGCCAGCCTTGGAAGGTTGGCCAAATAAGGAAAAAGATGGCCCCAACAAAGATGGCCGCAAAGGCCGTCACAATGGGCACAAAACGGGAACCGCCAAAGAAGCCCAGGATTTGCGGCAGTTGAATGTTGTGGTAGCGGTTATGCAGTTTAACCGTGATCAAGCCCATCACCAGCGCCCCAATCACGCCCGTATCAATGGCTGTGACCTCAGGCGAAAACATAGGGATAAGAGCAGCAATGGTGCCGGTCATAATCAAATAACCCACCACAGCCGCTAAAGCCGCCACGCCCTTGTCCCGCTTGGCCAGGCCAATACCCAAGCCGATACAGAGCAAAAGAGCCAGATTAGCAAAAACCACCGTTCCAGCGGCTGACATAATCTGGAAAATCCCCTGAAGGGTTGGGTTATCCAGCACAGGATAGGCCTGGATGGTGGCTTGATTGGAAAGCGCCCCGCCAATCCCCAAGAGCAAACCCGCAGCTGGGAGAATAGCAATGGGCAACATAAAGGCCTTACCGACCTGTTGAAGTTGTTTAAACATAGAACCTCCTTAAATAAAACGCCTGCTTATTATGGATCAAGTCCGATGAAATGTAAGCAAAATTTGCAAATTTTCCGCCTTTTTGGCCCGCTTGTTGAGAGTAACAAGCGGGTAACTTTCTGCGATTTTTTGCAAAATTTGAGTTATGCCCCAAACAGATCTATACTGTTCAAGTTTAAGTCTTTATAGGAACTTGTTATGCGTATTGATACTTCTGAATTGTGTGATGTGTATTCCGATCAGGTGGACGTGGTTGAACCCATTTTATCCAGCTTCGGCGGCGTGCCTGCCTTCTTCGGCAAAATTACCACGGTCAAATGCTTTGAAAGCAATGGCTTAATTGAAGAAGTGCTGGAAGAAAATGGGGAAGGCCGGGTTCTGCTGATTGATGGCGGCGGCTCGGTACGCCGTGCGCTTATCAATGGCGAACTGGCCCAACTGGCGGTGGATAACGGCTGGGAAGGCATTATTGTTTACGGTGCCGTCCGTCAGCTGGATATTTTAGAAACTCTGGACATCGGCATTCAGGCCATCGCCCCTATTCCAGTGGGAGCGGACGAGCAAACCATCGGCGAAGTTGATACGCCAGTTAATTTTGGCGGCGTGACCTTCTTCCCAGAAGACTATGTTTATGCCGATTTAACCGGTGTCATTCTTTCGCCTGAATTGTTAGACCTAACCGATTTTGCCGAAGACGAATAAAACACAATGCCAGTTATACTGGCATTTTTATTGACCAAGTGACAAGAATGCGAATGATTTCGCCACAAATTTTTTCTAATTGATAAAATTTGCGAAATTTTTGCAAAAAATATTGACAAAAACTGCCTTGACAGGTAGACAGGTAGACAGGTAGACAGGTAGACAGGTAGAATAATAGGGTAAATTTGAGGACAGTCCAAGACTTTAAAGACTTTATTCATAAAATCCTTCATCGTAGTAAAGCTCAAATTTACAAACTAAAATGGATACTCTGACCAAGTATCCATTTTTTCTTTTTAGGCTTTTTTCAGCACCACCAAGCACCGCTCTCCCACCAAGTCCGGCACCACAAGCGGGTGGATTTGCTCGATTTTTACCAAATCCTGAATAGGACTGGCTTCTTCCTCTGAAAAAATCCCCTTAAGGGCATAAAAACGGCCGTTTTCATTGGGCAGGTGATAACACCAGTCCACCATATCCTTGAGCGAGGCAAAGGCCCGGCTCAGTACACCATCAAAGGTTTGGCCCTGGTATTCCTCCACCCGAGCTTGAACGGCCTGCACGTTCTTAATTCCCAACTGCAAGAGCACCTGTTGAATAAAGCGGATCCGCTTGCCCAGGCTGTCCAGCAGAACAAACTCCTTATCAGGATTGATAATGGCCAGAGGCAGGCCCGGCAGGCCGGGGCCCGTGCCCACATCGATAAAACGTTGGCCCTCTAGATAAGGGCTAACCACCAGGCTGTCCAAGATATGCTTGACCCACATTTCATCAGGGTTTCGCACCGAAGTCAGGTTGTAGGCCTTGTTCCACTTGTCCAGCAATTCAACCAGCTTGAATAGCTGATTTTTTTGCTGATCGGACACAGAAAAAGGCAGCTCTTTGAGCAGGCTTTCGGCCCTTGCAAGATTCATCATAATTCGCCCCGCTTGAGCATACCTTGTTTTTTCAAGGACACCAGCAAGATTGAAATGGCTGCCGGCGTAATGCCTGAAATCCGTGAGGCCTGGCCGATGGAAACTGGGCGATGTTGAAGCAGTTTAGCCCGCACCTCGTTGGATAAGCTTTCTACCTTGTCATAGTCAAAGGCCTCTGGAATGAGGGTGTTCTCATGGCGTTTATGCCGTTCAATCTCATTTTGTTGGTGCTCAATATAGCCCTGATACTTGATGGAAATCTCTACCTGTTCTGCCGCCTGCCTATCTTCTAGGGCAGGAGCAAAAGGCTCAAGGGCAGTCAGTTTATCATAGGTCACCTCTGGCCGGCGGAGCAGATCTTCGCCGTTGGCTTCACGGGTTAGCGGGCTATTGACCATCTGATTAACCGCCTCTAAGTGGGCCGATTGCGGGTGAATCCAGATCTGCTTGAGGCGTTCTTTCTCCTTGGCCATATTGTCCATCTTCTGATTAAATCGGGCCCAGCGGGCTTCATCAATCAAGCCAAATTCGTGGGCGATTGGGGTTAGGCGGATATCGGCATTGTCTTCACGCAGGAGCAGGCGGTATTCGGCCCGGGAAGTAAAAACCCGGTAAGGTTCTTTAGTGCCTAGGGTGCAGAGGTCATCCACCAAGACCCCAGTATAGGCCTGGTCACGGGTTGGGTACCAGGCATCACAGCCTTGAACCTGCAAGCCAGCATTAATCCCGGCCAAGAGGCCTTGGGCGGCGGCTTCTTCATAGCCCGTTGTCCCGTTGATTTGGCCGGCAAAGAAAAGCCCCTCAATAGCCTTGGTTTCTAGGGTCGGTTTAAGATCACGTGGGTCAAAGTAGTCGTATTCAATGGCATAGCCTGGCTTGATAATCCGGGTTTTTTCCAGGCCCTTCATGGAATTAACAATCCCCATCTGCACATCGAAAGGCAGGCTGGTAGAAATCCCGTTTGGGTAAACTTCGTTAGAGGTCAGGCCTTCTGGTTCTAGGTAGATCTGGTGGCCGTTACGATCACCAAATCTCATCACCTTATCTTCAATGGATGGACAATAACGCGGCCCGATCCCCTCAATAATCCCCGTATACATAGGGCTACGATCCAGATTATTGCGGATAATATCGTGGGTTTCCGTATTGGTATGGGTGATATAGCAAGGGATCTGGCGAGGATGTAGATCGGTACTGCCCATAAAGGAAAAGACCGGCAGTTCCGCATCACCATGTTGTTGGGCTAAGACCGAAAAATCAATGGTACGAGCATCTAAACGAGGAGGGGTACCGGTTTTAAGCCGATCCACTCGTAAATTGAGATCACGCAAGCGGGCCGCCAAAGTAGTGGCCGCTGGATCGCCTGCTCGTCCACCCGCATAGTTATCCAAACCAATATGGATCTTACCGGCCAAGAAGGTGCCTGCAGTCAAAATAACTGATTTGGCCTTAAAGGTCAGGCCCATCTTGGTCACTGCCCCCACCGCACGGTGGTTTTCGACCAAAATATCCACCACTTCCTGCTGGAAGATATCTAAATTAGGCTGGTTTTCAAGGGCAACTCGCACGGCTTGGCGGTAGAGCACCCGGTCGGCCTGGGCCCGAGTGGCTCGCACAGCAGACCCCTTAGAAGAATTGAGGGTACGGAACTGGATCCCGGCCTGATCGGTAGCTAAAGCCATCAACCCGCCCATGGCATCGATCTCCTTGACCAAATGGCCCTTGCCGATCCCCCAATGGCTGGATTACAGGACATTTGGCCCAGGGTATCAACATTATGGGTAAGAAGGAGGGTTTTTAGCCCCATGCGGGCTGGTGCAAGTGCTGCCTCCGTGCCTGCGTGACCACCACCAACGACAATCACATCATAAATTTGGTTATAAATCATATCTTCTATCAAGTAACAAAAAGTGGGCTATTTTACCTGAAAAAAGGCATTTCTCAAAAAGGCTTTTGGAAAAGTTTAACGCACTAATATAAAAGATCTATTTATATATAAAGATCTTGTTATAGTGATTATTAGTGATCGCAAGATCTGTGTATAAGTAGATCTTCTCTTCTAAGATCAAGTGCTTATGAAGATCATAACCCTTTAAGATCTTGCTTTTTAGATCAAGAAAGAAGGTGGATAAGCAAGCGACTTATGCACAGTTCTAGAATGTTGCTTAAAAAATAAGGAATAATACTTAGCTTATCTCAAGGATTTTCGCTACTTATCCACAGCTTTTAAAAATCCCTACCTACTTGTAAAACTCATTTATCTATTTCAACAAGCAGGCTGGGATAATGATACTTTTATTGAAGGGGGTTTTTAGCTTAAATCTACATTCTTTGTTGCGAAGATATAGGTTGTGGCAAACCCAACAAGGTATGCTGTGACTGTACCACATAAGTAAATGGCAATTGCAGGCAGAATACCATTATTTGATGTCATTAAGGGAATAGCCAATAGGCCAGATGGGCCAAAGACGGTATTTAAGCCCATAGGGAAGCCTAAATAGGCTATTAGTCCAATCACAAAACCGCCTGCTGCACCACCAATACAGGCAGTAATAAAAGGTTTGACTCTAGGTAGTGTTACCCCATAAATAAGGGGCTCTCCCACACCTAAAAAACCTGGAATAATCGCTCCTTTAATTTGCGTGCGTAAGGTAGAGTTTTTATGAGCTTTAACATAAAGGGCAATTGCTGCTCCCACTTGGCCGGCTCCTGCCATAGCTAAAATAGGAAATAGCGCATTAAAGCCTTGGGTTTCAACTAGGGCAAAATAAACAGGTACAAAACCTTGGTGAATACCAAACATCACCGCAATTAAAAATAAGCCAGCCAGTATTGCGCTGCCTAGAGGATTGCCATTGAGATGGCTAAAGAGCCAAGACATTCCATCAAACAAAAGAACCCCAATAGGCATAATGATCAGGAAGGTGAATATGCCCATAACCAGCAAGGTCAGGGTGGAGGTTAGCACCATATCCAAGTTATCAGGTATTTGTTTACGGATAAGTTGTTCAACTTTTGCACCAATAATGGCAGCAATTAAAACCCCTATAATATTGCCTCTAGGATCTATACTTAAACCAAAAAAGGTAGACATTCCAGAATAAATACCTGCTTTCGCATCGGGGTTATAGCCTAAAATAAAGAGCGAAGCGATAATAGCACCATTAACCCCGCTGCCACCAAAAGCTTTAGCGGCATTGTAGCCGATGAGAATGCTTAGGAAGCTAAATAAGCCCTTACTGAAAACCTTCATATAATTAACCAGCTCAACCAAGAAGGTATTGGGGCTTTCATGGCCTGTAATAAACATTTGTTGGAAAAGGGTAGCAAAACCCAGTAATAGACCAGCTGCGATAAACCCTGGAATAAGCGGGGTAAAAATGGTGGCAAACTTGGTTAAAAATTGATGGAGCTTACTGGTTTGTTTGGCCTTAATTTCTTGTTTATGTTGTTTTGCTAATTGGGCCAAAGAAAGGGCATTTTCGTCAGCCAATAATTGGTTCATCAACTCTGCAGCCTTGGCGGCCTTACCAGGCCCTAAAATAATTTGTAGTTGGTCTTCAACTTCAACAACACCTAAGACACCAGGAAGTTTTTTTATAGAGGCAAGATCAACAAGATTTGGGGTATGTAATGATACTCTCAAGCGGGTCATGCAGTTGCCCGCTCTTGCAATATTGGTTGGCCCACCTAAATGTTGTAGTAGTGCCATCATCATTGTTTTATCAAGTGCTGACATAATAGGCTCCTCTTTAGGTTAGTTAATGATTAAATCCCTTTTTCTTTTCATTTCCTTTGGGCTTATTGTCTATCTAAATTTAAAAAAAATCTGAGAGATCGATCACAAAATACATAAAAAAATCTGCATCTTAATCAGTTGGGCACAACGTTTGGGATGCAGATCAATAAGAAGTTTTATATAACTATATTAGGCTTAACACCAATATTTATCAATTTCCGCCCGAATGGCTTCAGCCGTCTGTTTACCCTTTTCACCCACTAGGGCACGGCCAGCAATAAAGGCCTTGGCGTTTTTAATTTCCTTGAAGAGGTGGATGTCTTCAGGCACGATACCGCCGGTAATGGAAAGCTCTAAGCCGAGGACTGAAAGCTGTTTCATCAGATCCACATCTTCAGCCGTCCAGCCCTTGCCCGCTAATTCTGCATCACGGGAACGATGGTAGATGGCTTGTTTTACGCCTAATTCCACCCATTCCTTGGCATCTTTTTCAACAGTCCAGTTGCCGTAGATTTCGATTTGGATCTCTTTTTTCACCTTGAGTTCTGGGTGAGCAGCGTTGAAGTCATCCGCGACTTTCTTGCAAGCCGCTTTGGTGGCTGGATGGGCAGCAGCAGAGACGGTCAACCAGTCAGCACCGGCTTCAAAGGCCATTTTGGCCAGGATTGCACCGCCATCGGTAGTCTTAAGGTCACAAACAATGATGTGGTTTGGGTGAAGGGCGCGTAGGGTTGAAACCGCTTTCATGCCCTCGGCACAGGCTAAGATTGTACCGCATTCGATGATTTCTACTACGCTTTCAGCCTGTTTAGCGTCAGCAACGGCTTTTTCTAAACTTAAAGAATCAAGGGCGATTTGGAGGAGGGGTTTTGACATATATTATTCCTTTTAAGATTGAAATTGGGTTGTACTGTTCCCCCCTTTGAAAAAGCAAGACTGTCAAGTCCTATTGTAGGGACGCATTGCATGCGTCCGTTGCGATATAAAAATCACAGATAAAATAGAATTTATTTCGTTTACGGACGCATGCAATGCGTCCCTACCAATCACATTGAATTTATTATTTAGAACTTGACAGCCCTGCTTTTTCAAAGAGGGGAACTTATGTGCGTAAAATCAGTTCGTGCATTTACGCTGGGTTTGATCTTAATTCAGCGCTGCATCAATCACCGCATAAACGTCTTCAGCAGTATTGCAATGGCGGATCTTGTCTAAATCGACACCGGTATCGCTATCAGGGTCGTCTAATACTTGGGTGATTTCCATTAAACCTTGCATATGTTGGTCAGAGTCGCTGCCTGCAAGGGTGAGAAGCACGGAAACAGGTTCATCTTCGCCATCGAAATAAACCGGTTCTTTGAGGGTAACTAAAGCGAAGGAGGTTTTAATTACCCCTTCTTCTGGGCGGGCGTGCGGCATGGCCAGGCCTGGGGCCAGAATGATGTAAGGGCCTAATTCTTCGACCTTGCTGATGATATTGTCGTAGTAACGTGGCTCAATGGTGCCGGCCTCAATAAGGAGATCTGTACCTAATTTTACGGCTTCCTTCCAGTTAGCGGCAGTTTGGTTGAGGCGGATGGAGTTGTTTTCGATAAGAGATTGTTTGAGGTTCATACTGCGTCCTTAAAATTGAAATCCAGATAGAAACAAGGCATACCTTGTCCGTTTGGGTGCGGGCAGGGCATACCCTGTCCCTATCTAGAAAATTAAATTATGCGTGTTGATGTTTTTCAATCAGGGCAACCAGTTCATCACCGAAGGAGTTCGGGTTTAGCATATTTTGTACGCCTAATACTGATTTACCTTCGCCCACTTCAATTTCGCCTGCTAGGTGTTTAGACGAAACGATAATGTCCACTTCGCTTAATTTACCCTTGTAGTCAGTCACGGCACAAGAGTCCATGACATTTGGGATACCACGTTTGTCTAGGTAGCCCTTAATTTTCATTTTCATCATCATAGATGAGCCTTGGCCTGAACCGCACACTGCAAGAATGCGGATTGGTTTTAGGCCCGCTTGGGCTGCTTGTACAGGTGCAGCTTCTTGTGCTGGAGCTTCAGGTGCTTCATCTAAACCATAACCGTCCATTTGTTCAAGGGTTTTGCCAGCGGCAGCCGCTGTGGCTTCATCGGCACATAATTGACGGCCTGCGAAGAACATATAAACCATTGAAAGGGCCAAGATAACGAAGAAGAAGCCAGGGATGCTGATGATACCTTGTAGGACTGGTGGGAAGAAGAGGGCCCAGTCAGCCATACCCATCCAGCCATTAAAGACGGTACCTTGGCTTTCAAGCATTTGGATAACCCAAGCAGAGCCTAACACTTCAATCATCCCCATCACGAAACAGATCTTCATCACAGCCTTCCAGCCACCGAATTGGTTGGCAAAGACACCGATAGTGGCGTTAGAGAAGAACATTGGGATAAAGCCCGGGATGATGAGGATTGGTGAGCTAAAGCCGAGGAGGAGACCAACCGCCACGAATTGACCAATTGCACCCCACATGAAACCAAATACCATGGCATTTGGGGAGAAGGCGTAGATGGCCGCACAGTCAATGGCCAATACAGAGTTTGGAATGAGACGTTCAGAAATACCCTTGAAGGCTTCAGAAAGCTCGGCCACGAACATCCGTACACCGGTAACGATGATTTGGATGGCTACCGCAAATTTGAGACCCATTTCAAGAATGTACATAAAC
Organism: Pasteurellaceae bacterium RH1A; assembly: GCA_012221805.1. Lineage (NCBI taxonomy): Bacteria > Pseudomonadati > Pseudomonadota > Gammaproteobacteria > Pasteurellales > Pasteurellaceae > Pasteurellaceae bacterium RH1A. The sequence continues at coordinate 269,359 of CP015195.1, forward strand.
CAGTGGGTCTTGCCTGCCATTTGTTGCAGGTTATCTAAACCGAAAGATAGGAGGATAATGCCAAAGAAGATGGTCATCACAAGGGCAGTAGCTGAGATACTGTCGTGGAAGATATGTAACCATTTTGGTAGGTTCATATGGTCAACAGAGTCTTTTTTGTCACCGAGTTTCGGGGCAAGTTTGACTGCAATCCAAGAGGCGATTTGTTGTTGGTGGCCGATAGAGAAGCCTGCACCGCCTGTTACCGCTTGAGTTGGTTTGTACATGATGTTGGAAGAAATACCCCAGTAAAGGGCCATCAGTACCGCGGTATAAATCACAGTTTCCCACATACTTGCACCGATAATCATATAGAAAACCGCCACAAGGCCAGCTTGTTGGAACATGATGTGGCCGGTGAGCATAATGGTACGCACACCGGTAATCCGTCTAAATACCACTAAAAGGATATTTAAGAAGAGGGCAAGAATGACGGCATAACCCACCCAGGCATAGTTATCTGCCATGGTTTGAATGGTAGCCTGCATACTGGTGTAGGGGTCAATTACCGCACCGGTAAGGTTGTGGTATTTGGATAAGCCTTCAATGACCGGTTTGAAGTTAGAAACTAAGAAACCAGAACCGGCCTGCACGATAAAGAAACCTACGATGGTCTTGATCGTGCCTTTGATAATGGTGGTGGTATCTTTTTTAAGGAGAATGTAGCCCAAGCAGGCAACAATACCTAGTAAGAAGGGGGCTTTTGACAAGACTTGATTGTTAAAGCCTAAGAAGAGTTCGTATAGCATTTCCATAGAAAGCCTCTATATATTGGAGTGAATGAAAAAAAGCATTAGGTTGTATGACCCAATCCTAGTCGTTGAGAATGATATACAACAGTCAAAGATGGAAAAAGATGTTTTGTGATTATTTGTGATGGTGATCACATTTTTAAGTGGAAATTTACAAAACTCCTCTATTGCTAGAGGAAGATCCATATAAAAACACAAGATTGATAGATGTTTTTAATGATGGTTCAAGGGTTTATTCAAGCGGTCGAAAAATTGAAAAAATTGACAAAAAAGGGGATGGAATGAAAAAAGTTAGACCTAGATCACAATTTTACAAAAAAGTGTTTTACAAAAAGATATGATTGTTTATGATTGTTTGTGATTGTTTTGGCTGGGTAAGCCAACCCCTTTCTATCTTATTTTTAACGCTTAAAGGAGCGAACAATGAGCAAAATTCAAGAAATCACCCGTGAAAGTTGGATCCTATCAACCTTTCCAGAATGGGGCACTTGGTTAAACGAAGAAATCGAAAACGAAGTCGTGCCAGAAGGCAACTTTGCCATGTGGTGGTTGGGTTGTGTCGGTGTTTGGATTAAGACCCCAGCAGGCGCCAACATTTGTATGGATCTCTGGTGTGGCCGTGGCAAAAGCACCAAGAAGGTAAAAGACATGGTACGGGGCCACCAAATGGCCAATATGGCGGGTGTGCGTAAACTGCAACCTAACCTCCGTGCCCAGCCAATGGTGCTTGACCCATTTGCCATTAACCAAGTGGACTTCATTCTTGCTTCCCACTATCACAGCGACCATATTGATGTAAACGTGGCTGCCGCTATTGTCAATAACCCAAATCTTGACCATGTTAAATTCGTAGGCCCATGGCACTGTGCTGAACTCTGGAAAAAATGGGGCGTGCCAGAAGAGCGTATCATCGTGGTTAAACCTGGCGATGTGGTTACTCTCAAGGATGTAGAAATCCACGCCCTAGACTCCTTTGACCGTACCTGCTTAGTGACCCTGCCAGTTGAAGGGGCAGAAGAAAACGGCGGCGAATTAGCAGGCCTTTGCCCATCTGATGAAGAAATGGGTCGCAAAGCAGTGAACTATGTCTTTAAAACCCCAGGTGGTACCATTTACCACGGGGCAGACTCCCACTACTCTATCCAATTCGCCAAACATGGTAAACAATTCGATATTGATGTCGCCCTTAATAACTACGGCGAAAACCCAGTAGGTATTGCAGATAAGATGACATCTGTCGATCTACTCCGTATGGCAGAATGCTTGCGTGCGAAAGTCATTATTCCAGTCCATCACGATATTTGGACCAACTTTATGGCCAGCACCCAAGAGATCATTGAATTGTGGCGGATGCGTAAAGACCGTCTTCAATACAAATTCCATCCATTTATTTGGGAAGTGGGTGGCAAATATGTTTATCCACGCGATAAGGACTTAATTGAATACCACCATCCACGTGGTTTTGATGATTGTTTTGAACAAGAACCAAACATTCAATTTAAATCTATGTTATAGTTGTTTTGCTCTCCCTAAGCCTTTTGGGGAGAGCTTTTCTCTAAGAGGCTGCGGGCAAGGTTGAGCAGTCTTTTTCTGTTTTTATAAGATAAACTGGGCGAATAATAATGAATGAAAACTATCGTCACCAACAACTACTGGAGCTGGTTAATCAGCAAAAAAGAATATCCACGGCCGATATTATTCGTGCCTTAGCCGTTTCCCCTGCCACGGCCCGCCGGGACATCAACAAACTCGATGAAATGGGCCTCTTAAAGAAGGTACGTAACGGGGCGGAGGCCTTGGATGCCAATTCCCTGTTAAATTCTAAGAAGCTAGAAAAAAAACAGGTTCTCCAGCGTCAAATCAATAATTTAGACGAAAAATCCCGTATTGCGGAAGCCGCAGCCAAATTGTGTGAAGACGATAGCAGTATTATTTTAACCTGTGGTTCCACCATGCTTTTATTAAGCAATTTCCTTTGTGGACGAAATTTGCAGGTAATTACCAATTATCTCCCGCTTGCTAATAATTTAATTGAGCAAGATCATCAAAATGTGGTGATTATGGGTGGCCAATATAATAAAAATCAAGCCATTATGCTGTCGATCAACAGTGAAAAAACCGAATATGCCGCTAATATTATGTTTACCTCTGGTAAAGGCCTGACGGCAGAAGGTCTTTATAAGAATGATATTTTAATCGCTAACTCTGAACAGCATATGATTGAAAAGGTGGATAAACTGGTGGTTTTGCTAGACAGCACCAAGCTAGGCAAGCGAGTTGGTATGCTCTTTAGCGAATTGGCTAAAATTGATGTCTTAATTACGGGAAAAGAAGCTGATCCTGAAATTGTGCAGCAATTGAGGGATAAGGGATTGAAGGTGATTTTGGCCTAAAATCCCCCTTTGAAAAAGGGGGGCTAGGGGGATTTAGCTAACTAAAAGGATCTAAAACATCATGGAACCTTATTTAAGCCAACTAAAGGAAAACTTCCGCTCTCTTAGAAATGAAATGACGAAAGAAGAGCAACTTTTATGGGATAAATTGCGAAGAAAGCAAATACTTGGCATGCAATTTTATCGCCAAAAACCTATTCTTAATTATATTGTGGATTTTTATTTCCCCAAAGCAAGGTTAGTTATTGAGTTAGATGGTGGCCAGCATTACGAACCATAACATCAAATAAAAGATAAATTACGAGATCAGGCATTACAAAATTTAGGTTTAACCGTTTTTCGGTTTAATAATTATGAGATATTGAGTAATCTGGATAATATATTGGAGATGATTTATCAGTATCTTAGTCGTTTTGAAAATAGTTAGATAGCTAAATCCCCCTAGCCCCCCTTTTTCAAAGGGGGGAATATAAAAAGGATGGGAGGGTATTTAGTTAATAAAAAAACAACCTCACCCAAGGATCTCCTATGAGAAAACACAAACTCGGTATTTATGAAAAGGCTCTGCCAAAAAACATCAGTTGGCAGGATAGACTCTCCATCGCCAAGGCCTGTGGCTTTGATTTTGTAGAAATGTCGGTGGACGAAACGGACGAGCGTTTGGCCCGCTTGGATTGGTCTAAAAAAGAACGGCTTAAATTGGTCAAAGCCATCGTCAATACAGGTGTGACCATTCCTTCCATGTGCCTGTCTGGCCATCGTCGCTTCCCTTTTGGCTCCCGTGATGAAGCCACCCGCCAAAAGGCCTACGAAATTATGGAAAAGGCCATTCAATTTGCCGTAGATACGGGCATTCGCACTATTCAACTGGCCGGCTATGACGTTTATTACGAAGAGCAGGACGAGGGCACCATTCAACGCTTCCAAGAGGGTTTGGAATGGGCTGTTGAGTTGGCGGCAAGCAACCAAGTGACCCTGGCCGTGGAAATTATGGACACCCAATTTATGAGTTCTATCACCCGCTGGAAGAAATGGGATGAGCTTCTGCGTAACCCATGGTTTACCGTTTATCCTGATGTCGGTAATGTCTCAGCCTGGAATGACAATGTGGCCGAAGAATTTGCCCTCGGCATGGACAAAATCTCGGCCATTCACCTTAAAGACACCTATAAAGTGACTGACACCTGCCCAGGCCAATTCCGGGATGTGCCATTTGGGGAAGGCTGTGTGGATTTCAAAGCTTTCTTTGAAACCCTGGCTAAACTCAATTATCGTGGGGCATTTTTAATTGAAATGTGGACAGAAAAAGCCGAAGAGCCGATTGCCGAAATCATCAAGGCTCGCCGTTGGATTGAAGAACAAATGAAAGCTGGAGGATTCCAATGTTAAAAGAACTAAGAGAACGGGTACTCAAGGCCAATCTTGAGCTGCCAAAATATGGCCTAGTGACCTTTACCTGGGGCAATGTGAGCGAAATCGACCCTGAAACCCGCTTGGTGGCCATTAAGCCATCCGGCGTAGAATATGATGTGATGACCGCCGACGACATCGTGATTGTCGATTTAGACGGCAACCGAGTATGGGGCGATAAGAAACCTTCATCTGACACCCCAACTCATTTAGAGCTCTACCGCCAGTTCCCAAACATCGGCGGCGTGGTGCATACCCACTCCCGCCATGCGGTGGGCTGGGCCCAGGCGGGTGAAGATATTTTGGCCCTTGGCACTACCCAGGGCGACTACTTCTACGGCTCTGTGCCCTGCACCCGTAAAATGACCCCTGAAGAAATTGCAGGCGAGTATGAATTGGAAACCGGCCGAGTGATTGTGGAAACCTTCCGTAAACGCAATATTGACCCAAATATGGTGCCGGGCGTGCTGGTTCACTCCCACGGGCCTTTCACCTGGGGTAAGAATGGCCACGATGCGGTGCATAATTCGGTGGTGCTTGAAGAAGTGGCCTATATGAACTTCTGCTCCAAACTCATTCGTCCAAATGTGCAATCTATGCAGCAAGAACTGCTCGACAAGCACTATCTGCGCAAGCATGGTAAGAATGCCTATTATGGCCAGTAGGCTGAATGGTATTTGAAAAAGATAGCGCCAGCGTCCTCGCTGGTGCTTCTTTTATGCTAGCCTGGAGGCAGGCACCATCTACCTCTATAAGGTTTTAAGCTCCAATTTTCCCCCAAACCTCTGCCCCAATACTTTCCCAAAGTCCTCGATCTCATCTGGCTTAATCCCCAAAACCAAGTCAATCTTCTCCCCAAAGGCTTGTTCTTCAAGCTCAATCTGCCATTCTTGGAACAGGTGTTGTAAGGGTTGAAACTGATCGTAGTCGCACTGCAAGCGGTAGGATTTTCGCAAGATTTTGCAAATTTTCTCCACCTGTTTTAAGGCTTCTTTGACCCCGTTGCCGTAGGCCCGTACCAGGCCTCCAGTGCCGAGTAGTATTCCGCCATAGTAACGCACTACCACAACACTGACCTCACCCAAGCCACTGCCCAAGAGGTAAGAGAGCATGGGCTTACCTGCCGTGCCGGAGGGTTCGCCGTCGTCGGAAAAACCGTATTGTTGGCTATCTTGGGGCGAGCCGGCCACCGTTGCCCAGCAGTGGTGGCGGGCGGTGGGGTGGAGAGTCTTGATTTCAGCCCAAAAGGCCTTGGCCTCTTCTAAACCCTGGGTGGGGCGGAGGTAGGTAATAAAGCGGCTTTTCTTGATTTCTTCTTCAAAAACCACCTGGGCTTGGGGATAAGGTATTCCATAATAAGAGCACAATAGACAAAAAGGGCGAAAATCATACCCTAAATGGGCCTAGGCAGGCAAAAATCTGGGGCAAAGTGTGAGCTACTTAACATTTTCATAACAAAAATATTGAGTTGAGGCCTGGCTTGGTATATCTTCAGAGCGTTATTTGACACAACACTACTGTAGGAAACCATTATGAAAAAATTGCTTAAACTTTCTCTTGTTGCAAGTCTTGCAACAGCGGCTTTTTCTGCCCAGGCTGAAGAACAATTTATTACCATCGGTACAGGTGGCCAAACGGGCGTTTACTATGTGGTGGGTCAGTCTATCTGCCAATTAGTTAATCGTGATACGGCCAAAACCAACATCAAATGTAATGCCCCATCAACAGGGGCGTCAGTGGCCAACCTAAACGCCATTGCCAGCCAGCAAATGGATATGGGGATTGCCCAGTCAGACTGGCAATATCATGCCTATAACGGCTCAAGCTCTTTTGAGGGCAAGAAAAACGAAAAATTACGGGCCATTTTTTCTATTCACCCAGAACCGTTTACGCTTATGGCACGGGATGATTCTGGTATCCAGTCTTTTGATGATCTGAAAGGCAAACGGGTAAACGTGGGCGACCCAGGTTCAGGCACCCGTGCCACCATGAGCGTTATCCTCAATGCCAAGGGCTGGACGGATAAAGAGTTCAAAGTGGCTTCAGAACTCAAACCAGCAGAAATGGCCTCTGTGATGTGTGATAACAACCTAGATGCCATCACCTACAACGTGGGCCACCCTAACGGCGCCTTAAAAGAAGCTGCGGCCTCTTGTGCAGCCCACCTAGTGCCAATCACCGGCGAAGCCATTGATAAATTGGTGGCCGATCACTCTTACTATGCTAAAGCGGTCATTCCAGGCGGCTTATACGCAGGCACAGACAACCCAGTGGATACCTTCGGTGTTTATGCCACCCTTGTGACCTCAAGCGATGTGTCTGAAGACAAGGTTTATGCTGTGGTGAAAGCGGTCTTTGATAACTTCGACCGCTTCAAACGCCTCCACCCAGCCTTTGAAAATCTCAAACAAGAAGATATGATCAAAAACGCCCTTTCAGCCCCACTTCATGATGGTGCGGTGCGTTACTATAAAGAAAAAGGTTGGATTAAGTAATCGGCTTGATAGTCTAGGAGATGGCGCAAGCGTCCTCGCTTGTGCCTGAACCTCCCATGATAATCAGCACCAGCCTGGAGGCTGGCGCTATCAAACCTAAACAAGCGGCTTAAAATCATGAAAAATTTGCAAATTTCAGTGTTTTTTTAACCGCTTGCTAGCCCTAAATAACCCTTCTTAGCCAAGAAGGGTTCCCTGTTTTTAAAACCGTGTGGAATTCACTATGGCTGAAACAAAATCTGTTAATTATGACGACCTGCAAGATATGGTCACTTCCAATGATTCAGGTGGCCGTACCCCCTTTGGTTTGACCAAAAAAATCATTGTCTGGACGGCCATTCTCTGGTCTCTTTTTCAAATTTATTATGCCTCCCCCTTTCCCTTTACCCTGCAAGAGTGGCTGCGGGCGGCAGGCTTTGAGCTAAATGTGGTGGTGGACGACACCAAGGCTCGTTCCATTCACTTGGCCTTTGCCATGTTCCTGGCCTTCCTTTCCTACCCGGCCTTTACCAGCTCGCCCAAGCACCGTGTGCCGCTGATTGACTGGATCTGTGCCACGGTCGGGGCCTTCTTGGGGCTTTACTACCTCTTCTTCTATGATGGATTAGTGACCCGCTTCGGGGCGCCCATTATGCAGGACATTATCGCCGGCTGTGTGGGCATTGTGCTCTTATTGGAAGCCACCCGCCGCAGCTTAGGCCTGCCTTTGGTACTGATTGCCATTGTTTTCTTGCTCTATAACTTTTTCGGCCAATACCTGCCCAGCAGCTGGCTGATTAGCCATCGTACTGGCTCGTTGTCCCATATCATCAACCAGCAATGGGTGACGACTGAAGGGGTCTTTGGCATTGCCCTGGGCGTTTCAACCAAGTATGTCTTCCTCTTCGTCCTCTTTGGGGCCTTGTTAGACAAGGCGGGCGCAGGCAATTACTTTATCAAAACTGCCTTTGCCTACCTGGGCCATCTACGGGGAGGGCCAGCCAAGGCGGCAGTGGTCTCCTCGGGTTTAACTGGCTTGATTTCAGGCTCATCCATTGCCAACGTGGTCACTACCGGCACCTTCACCATTCCTATGATGAAGCGGGTGGGCTTTACCAATGAAAAAGCAGGGGCGGTGGAAGTGGCTTCCTCGGTCAATGGCCAGATTATGCCTCCCGTTATGGGGGCAGCGGCCTTTTTGATGATCGAATACGTCAATATGCCCTATAGCCAGCTCATCACCCACGCCTTCCTGCCAGCGGTGATTTCCTATATTGCTCTGGTCTATATTGTGCATTTGGAAGCCTGCAAGATGAACCTGCAAGGTTTGGAACGGACTGATCCGCCTAAGCCCTTTTTAATTAGCCTGATGCGGGCCCTTGCAACCTTTATCATCATCTGCCTGCTCTATTTCGGAGTGAAATTCGGCCTAGGCTGGATTAAGGTGGTGGCACCAAGCCATTCCTTCCTGATTATCTGCTCGGTACTGGCCTTAGTTTATGTGGGCTTGATTTACCGTGTGGCCCAGTTCCCAGACCTGCAGCCAGATGACCCCAATGCTCAAATCGTCAAACTGCCATCGGCCAAGCCAACCGTTAATGCAGGCCTCCATTACCTCCTGCCAGTGGTGATCTTGCTCTGGTGCTTGATGGTGGAAATGCTCTCTCCAGGCCTTTCAGCCTTCTGGGGCACCCTGACCCTGATTGCCATTCAACTGACCCAACGCCCTCTGCTCTACTTCTTCCGTAAGCAGGCGGTAACAACAGCTCTCTTCAAGCAGAGCTTCCAAGATGTCTTAGATGGCCTAGAAACTGGGGCCAGAAACATGACTGGTATCGGCCTAGCTACGGCTACGGCTGGCATTATCGTGGGTGTGGTTGCCCTAACAGGCTTCGGTGTTCAGCTATCAGGCGTGATCGAAATGCTCTCTATGGGCAATGTGCTGCTTATGCTGGTCTTGGTGGCCATTTTTAGCCTTATCTTGGGTATGGGCCTGCCAACCACAGCCAACTATATTGTGGTCTCCTCCCTAATGGCTTTGGTTATTGTGGAAGTCGGCAAGCAAAATGGCCTGATTGTGCCGCTGATTGCCGTTCACCTTTTTGTATTCTACTTCGGCATTATGGCCGATGTGACTCCGCCAGTGGGTTTAGCCTCCTTTGCAGCGGCGGCCATTTCAGGTGGCAGCCCGATTAAGACGGGTTTAGTGGCCTTCTTCTACAGCCTGAGAACGGCCATTCTGCCCTTCCTTTTTATCTTCAATACCGACCTGCTCCTCATTGATGTGGGCTGGGCCAAGGGCTTGCTGGTCTTTGTGACGGCAACCATCGGGATCCTGCTCTTCACAGCGGCCACCATGAACTATTTCTTAACCAAGAATAAGATCTGGGAAACCCTCATCTTAATTTTTGCGGCCTTTATGCTTTTCCGCCCAGGCTTCTTTATGGACAGGGTTTATCCAAGCGAGCGGCCGGTTGAAGTCGCCCAGCTGGTGCAAGAGTTGGAACAAACCCCTGTCGGCCAAAATATCACCTTCAAGGTGGCCGGCCTCAATCCTTACGGCAAGCCGATTGAGTTCTTCGCTCAACTACCCGTGCCAGAGGGCAAGACGGGGGAAGATCGCCTCAAGTCCTTGGGTTTAACCCTCTTGGATACGGGGGAACAAATCGAAATTGACGGCCAAATGAAACCGAAAGTCTTGATTGATATGGTGGAAATCGACTCGCCAGCCGCCAAGGCAGACCTGAACTGGGATCAAACCATTCTTAGTATCAGCCTGCCGCAAGAAGCCCCAGCTAAAGAATGGATGTTTATTCCTGCTCTCTTGTTGGCCTTCTTGGTTGGTCTCAACCAACGCCGGCGGGCAAAATCTTAAAGGTATTTTGATGGCGCCAGCCTCCAGGCTGGTGCCTTTATCTATACTTATCAGCACCAGCCTAGAGGCTGGCGCTATCCATTTAACTAGGAAAATATATGTACAACAAATTACTGATCGTGGTGGACTTAAACAATCCCCTCAGCGCTAAATATGTGGTGGACGCCGCCCTTGAGCTGACCGCCCACAACCCTAACGCCGTCTATCGGGTTTTGACCATTATCGAACCAGTCGATAACAGCCTGATTTCCGCCTTCCTGCCCAAGAACTTCGATAAATCGGTTCTGGCCGAGGCCAATAAACAGCTGCACGAATTCACCCAGTCCAGCTTCCCTAAAGATGCCAAGGTGCAACACATTGTGGCCTATGGCACCATTTATGAGCAGGTCAATCAAATCGCCAACGATAAATCGGTGGACTTGATTGTCATGCTGGCCAGCAGCAAGGCCAATGCCGCAGGCTTAAGCAACAACACCCGCCGAGTGGCCAAATACAGCGGCAAGCCTGTTTTGGTGGTTCGCTAATTTAGAAAACAAAAAAACGGTGCCCAAGCACCGTTTTCTTTTCATGATGGTTATTTGGCCAATAATTCTGCCTTAACCGCCTCCCCATAAATTGGGGCTAGGGTCTTATCATAGGCCGCAGCCAACTTGCCATTTTGTTTGAGGTTTGAGATTTCTTGATTCACCCAGTCCAAGAGAGTCTTGTTGCCCTTTTGCACGGCGGGTGCAATGTTCTCAACTGGCCCCAGGTTGCCAATGGCCACCTTATAACCTGTGTTTTCCTTGGCCCAGGCCCATAAGAGGGCATTATCGTGGGCTAAAGCTACCCCACGGCCGTCTTTGAGAGCGTCAAAGGTTTCGGTATTTTGGTCGAACTTGAGCAACTGAATATCAGGATGGTTCTTGCTGAAATAAGCATCGGCTGTTGTGCCCTTATTGACTAAAAGGGTTTTGCCCTTGAGCTGTTCAACATTCTCAATCACCGCACCTTCAGGCGAAACCACGCCCAGGGCCACGTTCATATAAGGGCTGGCGAAATCCACCACCTCGGCCCGCTCTGGGGTTTGGGTGAAGTTGGCCAAAATTAAATCGACCTTGCCTGATTTGAGGTATTCCACCCGGTTGGCCGCTTCCGTCAGCACAAACTCAATCTTATCTGGGCTGCCCAAGAGGCTGGTGGCCAAGTCCTTGGCAATTTCAATATCAAAGCCCTGGTTTTTGCCATTGGCATCCACATAACCAAAAGGCGGTTTATCGCCAAAGACCCCAATGCGAATCACGCCCTTTTCCTTGATTTGAGCCACAGAATCGCTGGCCTTAGCGGCTTCTTCCCCACAAGCCGTCAGGCCGAAGGCGGTGACAGCTGCAACTAAGAGGGTTTTGAGGGTGGTGCTAAGTTTCATAAAATCTCCTGTAATATAAAAGTGATGTCGGGCTTATTGTGGCCAGTTTGAGGAGGAAAGTGAAATAAATGAGGAGCATTTTTCATAACCAAAGGCTATAAGATGAGAGAACAAGCGGGCGAAAAAGAAGGGAAATTTGCAAGTTTTGGAGGGTGTTGAACCGCTTATAGAAAAAGAAAAAGCCGTGAGAGACACGGCTTCCTATGATAAAATCCTTTTGTGCTACTGGTAGGCTCGTTTTTCGGGCTACTGCAATAGCACGAGAGCCTAAATCATCCTTAGTAGCACTAAGGAGGCTTGCAATGAAAAGCACGATCGTATGCTTATTGATACTGGCTGCACTTATCGCAGCAGTTGAAATTTACACTGTCTTTCAACTTATCGCACTGATCTTGTAAGCGGCACTGCAAGGGGCGGATTGAGTTCCCCACCCCGACTTCATTATATTACCCCTATTTTTAACCTTTCGCAAATTTTTCCCCATAATCAATAAGCCATCCCCTGCAAAAACTGCTTGGCCCGTTCGGTTTGGGGTTGGCTGAAGAAGATCTCAGGGGCGGCTTCTTCGATGATTTGGCCCTTGTCCATAAAGATAATCCTGTCGGCCACCTTGCGGGCGAAGTTCATCTCGTGGGTAACAATCAGCATGGACATCCCTTCCTGAGCTAGTTCTAAAACCACATCCAGCACCTCCCGCACCATTTCAGGGTCTAGGGCGGCAGTGATTTCGTCTAGCAAAATAATCTCTGGGTTCATACACAGGGCACGGACAATGGCTATCCGCTGTTTTTGTCCGCCTGATAGCTCCCGAGGAAAGGCGGTTTTGCGATCCAGCAGGCCAACCCTTTCTAAGAGTTTGTCTGCCTGGGCTTCCACCTCTTTTCGTTCCCGTTTTTGGGCCTGAAGGGGGCCCAGCAAAATGTTGTCAATCACATTCAGATGGGCAAAAAGCTCATAGCTTTGAAAGACCATGCCCACCTTCTGCCGGGCCTGCTCCCAGCTGACTTCTTGGCCAAATTCGCCTACCTGTTCTAAGTAAATTGACCCACCCTGTTTTTCCTCTAGGCCGTTAATGCAACGCAGGAGGGTGGATTTTCCGCAGCCCGAAGGCCCCAAAAGGACGACCACCTCGCCCTTGTTGAGCTGGAGGTTAAAGGCAGGTAGGGCGATAGTGTCGCCATAGCGTTTGTGGAGATTGGTAATTTCAAGCAGTGCCATAGGGAGTTCTCGCTAAATATAAATAGGGTGGCTACCCCTGCCATTTTCTTTCCAGGCGGCTGGCATACCAGGACAGAGGGTAGCAAATCAGAAAATAAAGCACAAAAATCAGGCCATACACATAAAAAGAGGCGTTGGGCTGGGTCAGTAGGGAGTTTTCAATAATCTGCTGGCCAACCTTGACCACCTCAATCACGCCGATCAGGGCAGCCAGGGAGCTGGTCTTGATCATGCGGGTAAAGAGGTTGATGGCAGGAGGTAGAACCCGCCGGGTGCCTTGGGGCAGTTCGATAAAACGGAAGATCTGGAAGCGGCTTAGGCCTATTGCCTTGGCCGATTCGATCTGGTGTTTTTCAATAGAGCCCAAGGCCCCCCGCACCAGATCGCCCATTTCGGCCGTGCCCCAGAGGACAAAGACCCAAATACAGACCCAGACATTGCTCAGGTGAATATTGGTCCAGGTGGAAAGGCCAAAATAGAGCACAAAAAGCCAGACCAAAATCGGTACAATACGGATGATTTCCAGATAAATCCGGCAACTTAGCTGCACTATCTTGTTATTTGACCGCATTAATAAGCCAAAGAGCGTCCCAGTGACCAGGGAAATACCCACCGAGATAAAGGAAATCTGGGCGGTCAAGCCCAGGCCCTGGAGCAAACGCAGGGCATTTTGCCCCTCAAACAACCAATCAAAGCCCATATTTGGCCCTCCTTACCCGATTTTCTGCCCAGCGAGCCAGGAGGGACAGGGGCAGTAGAATGATAAGATAGCTGACCAAGAGCAGAAAAAGAGCCTCGTTGGTCTTGTAGTCCATGCCGATGATGTCCTTGGTCACAAACATGAGTTCGGCCACCGCCACCGCAGAAATCACCGAGGTTTCCTTAATCAGAAAGAGGACATTAGCCCCAAAGGCAGGTAGGGAAATGGCCCAAGCCTGGGGCAGGACGATAAAGCGAAAAACCTGAACGGGTTTCAACCCCAGGGCCTTGCCGGCCTCGACTTGACTAGCAGGTACGGCCTCAATCCCAGCCCGAAAGGCTTCAGCCATATAGCTGCCACCTAGGAAGGTCAGGGCTATAATCCCACAGGTAAAGCCGTCCCACTTGATACCGATCTTGGGCAGACCGTAATAGAGGAAGAAGAGCTGGATAAGCAGCGGCGTGTTGCGGGAAAGCTCAATATAGGCCTGGGACAAGCGGGTCAAAAAGGGCGAAAATTTGTAAGAGGTTAGCAGGGCGATGAGCAAGCCCAAGATACTGGCCCCCAGGATCCCCCAAAAGGACAGTTGCAGGGTCAGCCAGCCCGCTTCTAAAAATTTGGGGCTGGCAGCAAGGACATAGGACCAATTCATAGGTGATATAAGCGGTGGAAATAAGGCCTATTTTGCCAAGTTGGGCGGGAAGAAGGAAATATAAGGCGGGAATGTTTTATAAGGTTTGGTTATAAAAATCGATCTAAAAGATGGCACCAAGGCCCTTGTTGGTGCCTAAATTTTCCAGCACCAGCCTGGAGGCTGGCGCTATCGTGCCTTGGGTGGATTATTGGCTTAAGGCCAATCTTGCCTTCAAGCCCCAATAAGAGGTCAGCCCTGTGGTGTGGTGGGCGATTTGGCCGTCTTTGAGGAGGATGATGGTTGGGGTGGCTTGAATGTTCCAGGTTTTGGAGAAAGAGCCGTCTGGATCATTGATGGAAGCGAAACTATAGCCCTTTTGCTGGAGGAAGGTTTTCACCTCTTCATCGCTGCCTGATTTAAGGGCCACGCCCAAGACAGGTAGGCCATCTTCGTGCAGGCTTTGAATGGCAGGAGAGGTGTAGTCGCAGTAGCCGCACCAAGAACCCCAAAAATAGAGGATCATGGGTTGATTATGGCTAAGCTGGGCCAGCACTTTTGGTTGATTATCTAGATCATAAAGCACGCTTTGGGCTAGTTGAGCTGGGGCGCTGGGCTTGCGATACCAGTCCATAACCAGGGATAGGCCTAAAAAGAGCAGGCCAAAGACCAGGATATTCTTGAGAAAGCGGATAACAAGCGGGGTAGATTTCTTCATTTTTTGCAAACCTTAGCCGTGATAGTTGAGGTAGTAATCGGCGCCTCGGGCGATCATTCGTAATTGCAGCACTACCCGTTTTTTGAGTTTTTCCCGCTCGGTCTGGTTCATATCTAGGGCGCCAGCACCAGCGGTAAAGACGATGGTCACCATGCCTTCTGACTGAACATAGGCCAGCTCCCGATTGTGGTTGGGGTCTTTGAGGGCGATATAGTCGGCCAGTTCGGCCACAAAGTGCTGGATTTCCCGAGAGGCAGCGGTACGGAAGGCTTGGGAGGTGCCAGAGCTTTCCCGCAGCAGGAGGCGGAACATATTGGGCCGCTGCTCAATAAACTCAAAGAAGGTTTCAACTGAGGTGGAAACCACGCTGCCACCATTTTCAATCCGCTTGCGGGCCTGACGCATAAGTTGGCGGAGAATGAGGCCAGACTCATCCACCATGGCCAGGCCCAGTTCGTCCATGTCCTTAAAGTGGCGATAAAATGAGGTGGCGGCAATGCCGGCCTCCCGGGCCACTTCTCGTAGGCTGAGGTTGGCAAAGCTCTTTTCGGCACTAAGCTGGTTGAAGGCTGCATCCACCAGGGCCCGGCGGGTTTTTTCCTTTTGCTGGGCCCGAACCCCTAAGCTACTCACAGTTCTTCACCCACAATCTGTTTGATGGCCTGGGCTAGGCGTTCATAACGCAGGCGGAGGGGGGAGCCAGGCCGATAGACCAGGCCCACAGAGCGGAAGGGTTGAGGTTCTGAAAAGGCCAGGTATTCAATCTTATTATTAGGGTTAGCGCGGCTGGCCAGTGAAGGCATAAAGGTTATACCCGCATTGGCGGCTACCATATTGCGGAGGGTTTCCAGGCTGGTAGCTCGGAAATGCACATTTTCTTTAGCTCCCACCGACAGGCAGTAGTCCAGGGTTTGGTTACGCAGGCAGTGACCATCGTCTAGCAACATCATTTCCTGATCTTTCAGCTCGCCTAGGTCAATTTGTGGACGCTTGGCCCAGGGGTGCTTTTGGCTTACGGCCAGTTGCATTCGCTCCTTGAAAATTGGCACTTCGATAAAGGGCTCACTTTCCCTGCAGAAGGCCAGGATACAGCAGTCCAGCTGGCCAGACTCCAACTGCATGACCAGTTGCGGGGTTTGTAGCTCGTAGAGGAAGAGTTCCAACTCAGGGAATGCTTCCTTGAGGGCTGGAATAATAATGGGGGAGAGATAGGGGCCGAGGGTGGGAATAATCCCGATATGAAGGGGGCCTGACATTTCCTTGCCCTGGTTGCTGGCCATTTCCCGCAGGGTCTTGACCTCCCGCAGGACTGCCTTGGCCTGATCAACCAACATGAGCCCCGATTGCGTAAAAAGCACCTTGCGGCTGGTGCGTTCCAGCAAAATGGTGCCCAGCTCATCTTCCAGCTTGCGGATCTGGCCGCTCAGGGTGGGTTGGCTGACATTACAGGCATCGGCCGCCCGGCGGAAATGCTTGTATTCTGCCAGGGCGATTAGGTATTCCAGGTCACGGATATTCATAGGCTCTTCCTAAAATCTCAATCGTAAAAATAGGCAGAATTATGGCATATTTTGCGGTAGAATACTTGCGGATTTTTTTAACAATGTGTAAATTAGGAGAAACCCAATGTCTTTAACTGATATGACAGGTAAAAAAGTACCTTCAGTCACCTTCCACACCCGCCAGGGCGATGCCTGGGTGGATGTTACCACCAGCGAATTATTCGACAACAAAACCGTTGTTGTTTTCTCTCTCCCGGGTGCCTTTACCCCAACTTGTTCTTCCACCCACTTACCACGCTATAACGAACTTGCCTGTGAATTTAAGGCTGCCGGCGTGGACGATATCATTTGTATGTCAGTCAATGATACCTTCGTAATGAACGCTTGGAAGGCCGATCAAGAGTCTGAAAACATCACTGTGATTCCAGATGGTAACGGCGACTTCACCCGTGGCATGGGCCTATTAGTTAGCAAAAATGACCTGGGTTTTGGTGATCGTTCATGGCGTTACTCTATGCTAGTGCGTAACGGCGTGGTAGAAAAAATGTTCATCGAACCAGAAGAGCCAGGTGATCCGTTCAAGGTGTCCGATGCCGATACCATGATCAAATACCTCAAGCCTGAATGGCAAGCAAAACCGTCTGTGTCTGTTATCACCAAACCAGGCTGCCCATTCTGTGCCAAGGCCAAGACCCTTCTCAAAGCCAAGGACTACACCTTTGAAGAAATCGTTTTAGGCCGTGACGCCAGCACCATTTCTGTGCGTGCTATCACTGGCAAAACCAGCGTACCACAGGTCTTTATCGGCGGTCAGTACATTGGTGGCAGCGAAGAGTTAGAAGCTTATTTTGCGGCTAAGTAAAGCTGATTAGGTAAGCAACAAGCGGTTGGATTTGCAAGATTTTTTGCAAGTTTAGCCGCTTTTTTGTACTTTAGATGGCGCCAGCGTCCTCGCTGGTGCCTGCTCGATCGAGAAATTGAAGCACCAGCCTGGAGGCTGGCGCTATCTAGTACCCCGCTGAATTAAAATCTGGCAAAAACTCATTCGTTGCCAAACGCTTAACTAGAGTTTCAATCGTCCCATCTTCTTTCAACACCAACTCCCGCCAGCCCTGGGGCAGCATATCTAGGGTAAAGGTATTGCAATGAGGCTTAAACTGAATACAGGTAGAAGGCGTGGCCAGCACCCGATAATGGAGCCAGTGGCTGTCCACTTCCTGATGAATATGGCCGTGCAAAAAGGCCCTAACATTGGTATGAGGGGCCAGGCAATCTTCCAAATCATGTAGGTTACGCAGGCTGTGCTGATCAAGCCAGGCTGAGTGGGTTGGCAAGAGGTTGTGGTGCAGGCAGATTAGGGCGTGGCGGCCGGCAAATTGGGTCAGCATTTGGCTTAACCAGCTTAACTGATAGGAACCCAGCCTGCCGTGGGGCGAACCATAAACCTGGCTATCCAACATCAAAATAACCCAGTGCTGGCCGGCTAGGATTACCTTATGGGGGAAAATATGAGGTTGTTCGGCCAATTTATGGGGCATGGAAGTGGGGCAATCGTGGTTGCCCTGGAGCCAAAAGGTAGGCAGGCCCAGGGGTTTAACCATTTGGGCAAAGCGTTGGTAGCCGGCTTCATTATTGTCTTGGATCAGATCACCTGTGGCCAAGAGGGCATCAAACTGCCCGCCTTCCGCCCCAATGGCCTCCAACACAGCCTGAAAACTTTGGGCCGTGTTTACGCCCAATAATTCCCCCTGGCTGTCGGCGAAGAGGTGCATATCGGTTAATTGAAGGAGGCTGATGGTTGATTTCTCGGGTACAAGCTGATAAATGGTTTCCATATTGGCCGACTGAATTACAAATAAAGTCAAGTAGCCAATACTTTACCCCTTTCTGCCCGGCCTTTCAGCAAGCAAACTTCAAAAGTGTGCGATAACGCACATTTTTCACAAAAGTTTACACAAAATTTGTACAAAAAATGCGATTTTAACCCGCTTGTTGGCTTAAATAGCGGCTATAGTTGAGCTGCAACCATTGCAGGCCAATAACTGCGATCACATTGTCGATCTTGCCCTCTTGCACCCACTCATAGGCCTGTTCACGGCTGACGACATGGACGAGAATATCCTCATTTTCCTCTTCTAAACCGTAAATTCCGCCGACTTCTGAGCTATCAACCAGGGCTAAAAAGAGGTGTAAACGCTCCAACTGGCCGCCTGGGCTGTCCCAGACGCTGAGGGCGTGCTCTACTTTTGAAACCGTCAAGCCTGCTTCTTCCTGGCTTTCTCGAATGGCCACCTCGGCCGGGCTTTCGCCTGTATCTACCATGCCAGCAATCAGTTCCACCAACCAAGGGGAGCTGTCTAATTGAGGGTTATAGGCCCCAATCCGCACCTGCTCGACCAAGACCACGCTGTCCCGCACTGGATCGTAGGCAATCACGGCCGAAGCCTCGCCCTTCATCAGGAGTTCCCGCACCACCACATCACTGGTGCCGCCCTTAAAGAGCTTGTGTTTGAAGAAGATTTTTTTCAGTTCGAAATGCCCCTTATAGAGCACTTCTTCCTTGATGATTTCTAAATCCTGCTGCTGAAATTGATGAATACTGGCCATAGGTTCTCCTAGCTACGTTTAAGTTTGTCAGTATGCACAATAAAGAGGGCAATTATCATCACTAAAATGGAAATGGAAAATAAAAGCGTGTGCATGGCATTGGAATGATCGACAATGATGAGGCGTATCATGGCGGTGATACCAATGTATAAAAAATACCTGAGCGGAAAGTGATAGTTATACTTAAAATATTGCACGATCAGGGCCAAAAACTCAAAATAAAGGAAGAAAATCACGATTTTCTCGACAATTTGGAATTTTTCGCTTTGGTGTCTGAACAACTCAATTAAGGAGAAAGCCTCGTCAAAAAGGGCATAGGCAAGGAGGACGCCTGCCAAAAGCAGGGAGATATTGAGGGTCCATTGGAAGATTTCAGACACCACTCGGCCAAAGCGGGAGTGCTGTTCTTCAAGACTAAGTTTGGGCATAAGCTTCCTTATTAACATGATAGACAAGCGGGTCAGGCAGGTGGATTTTTTGCAAAACGGCCTGCTTAAGCTGGAAAGTTTGAGGCACAAGCCCCTCGCTGGTCTGGTAAAAATAACTTAAATAACAAGGGCCTAATTTTACAAAATCTAGCTGGCCTTGGGGGCAATGAGCAGAAAAAATTTTCTGGGCTTCAGGCAGGTGGCGGACCTCAGACAGTTTAACAATCCCCACCCCTTGTGACTTAAGCACTGCCTCTCTCAAACACCAAGAGAGGTAGAAATAATCTGACAAATTTTCCACCCTTTCTGCATAGGCCAGCTCTTCTGGGTTGGCATAATGGTTGAGTAAATCCCGAAATCGGCGGGTTTTCTGCGGATGCTCCAAGTCAATGCCAACCGCTTTTTTAGGGCGACCAACCGATAAGATTACCGCCACATAGTCGCCCGAATGGCTGATATTAAAGTCAATTTCTTCAGCCTCCAAATAAGGCCGGCCGCTGGCCGTGCGTTGGATATGGTCTAGCAAACGGCTATCCAAGCTTGCTTTTTCAAACAAGAGATGGAGCAAATAAAAGGCCATTCTACGAGCCTGCCATTTTTGCACTTGGCGGGCATTGGGCTGAATTTGGGGCGGCTTGGCGTAATCCCAAAAGCGCTTAGGCACAGGCTCCTCAAGATGGGCAAGAGCAATGAACAGACAGGGGTTTATCACAGGTTTTCCTCATTTAACATTTGCAAATTCTAGCAAAAAATCGACCGCTTGCGGGGAATTTCCGCCCATTTGGCCATTTAAGCCCTATAATAAGGGGCCTGTTAAAAAGGATTTCTTATGTCAATTTACGAACGCATTTTCCACGCCGTCTTGTTTGAGCTATTAGCCCTTATCCTGTCAGTTATCGGCCTAGTTCTTTTTACCGATCACTCCGCCAGCGACTCCGCCCTCATGACCCTTTCCATCGCCACCATTGCCATGCTCTGGAACTTCGTCTTTAACTGGGCCTTCGACAAGATTTTCACCGGCAAACGGGAGGAGCGCGGCTTCTGGTTTCGCATTTTCCACACCATCACTTTTGAGGCAGGCCTGCTGATTTTTACCCTTCCTCTTGTGGCCTATATTATGCAGGTTTCTTGGTTAGAAGCCTTTATTATGGACATTGCCCTTACCATGTTTATTCTGGTCTATGCCATGGTCTTTAATTGGATTTATGATCATGTGAGGTTGAGGTTTGTTGGACAATAAATAACTTGCAAGATCATGCTAAATTACCCCTATAATACAAGCGCTCTCAAGATCACAAAAATTTGCAAATGAGGACTTATGTCGTTAGAAATTGAAAATAGCTGGCCTGCGGCAGTGAAATTAACACTGCCGATTTTTATGGGCTATTTTGCCGCAGGAGTGGCCTATGGAATGTTGGCCACAGCGGCGGGGATGCCAGCCTGGTTTACCTTTGTCATGTGCTTTACCGTCTTTTCAGGCACGGCCCAGTATGCGGCCATTCCCTTTTTTGTCTCGGGGGCGGGGTTGCTCTCGGTCTTTTTGAGCACCTTTTTGATGAGCCTGCGTTTTATTTTTTATACCCTCAATATGCAGGCGGTGCTGCCCAAGGAAAGGCTTAAGAAGGTGGTTAGCCTTATGTTTCTGACCGATGAAAACTTTGCCCTGCTCTCGACTTTTCCGGCCCAAGTTCGCCAATCTATGATCCTTAAATGCTCAGTGCTGGGTGTGGCCTATTGGACGCTGGCATCCTTGGTCGGCATTTTATTAGGCGATTCGGTAGCAGGCCTGATCCCGCATCTGGATTTCGCCCTGCCCTGCTTGTTCGCCATTCTGGCCTATGAGCAATACAAGGGCCAAAAACAATGGAAGCCCTTTGCCATTGCCTTGGTGGGCTTTGTCTTGGCCAAGCAGATCAGTTCAGAAGCAGTTTTATTGGCAGCGATTTTGATTGCAATAGTGATTGTGGCCTGCCTGCCACAGCGTTTCTTGATGGGGAGTAAATAATGGATACCTTAGATATTATCGCCATGTTGTTGGCCCTGGCCTTGGGCACCCAGCTTTGCCGTTTTTTACCCCTGGTTCTGCCACAAGCGGTGGTTTCTCATCCTATTCTTGCAAAATTAAATCGAACTCTGCCCCTGGTTATTTTGCTCCTGTTGGTGCTTACCAGCCTGAGTTTCCCCCAAGTAGACGAGGGCTACCAGCTCTTGATTGCCCAGGTGCTTTCCTTAGGTTTAGTGGTGGCTTCTTATCGATGGTTGGGCAATGTTTTGCTCAGTGTGGCCTTGGGGATTGGGGGGATGAACGGCCTATTATGGCTCTTATAAAACCCAACAAGCGGTCTCTTTTCTTCAAAAATTTGCAAATTTTCGCTAAAATCAGCCCGCTTGTACCTATATTGAGACCCTATGAACAAACCACTTGCCATCTTTTTAATGGGCCCGACTGCTTCGGGCAAGACCGATTTAGCCATCGCCCTTAGGCAACACCTTCCGGTTGAGGTGATTTCGGTGGATTCTGCCCTGATTTATAAGGGCATGGACATCGGCACCGCCAAGCCTAGCCCGGCTGAACTGAAATTGGCCCCCCACCGCCTGATTGACATTTTGGATCCGGCTGAAAGCTATTCGGTGGCCAACTTTCGGGAGGATGCCTTAAGAGAGATGGCAGACATCACCGCCCAGGGCAAGATTCCGCTCTTAGTGGGCGGGACCATGATGTATTACAAGGCTCTACTGGAGGGGCTTTCCCCTCTGCCTTCGGCTGATCCTGAGCTTCGGGCCAGTATTGAAGAGCGGGCTGAAAAAGAGGGCTGGCCCAGCCTGCATGCGGAGCTGGTCAAGATTGACCCGGTGGCTGGAGCTAGGATTAACCCCAACGATAGCCAGCGGATCAACCGAGCCTTGGAAGTCTTTTATCTGTCGGGACAAACTATGACCGAGCTGACCGCCCAAGCCGGAGAAAGCCTGCCCTACCGTCTCCTGCAATTTGCCATCGCCCCCAAGATCGGGCCGTCCTCCACCAGCGGATTGAGCAACGTTTTCACAAAATGATGGAACTGGGCTTTAAAAAAGAAGTCCAAGCCCTATATGAGCGGGGGGATCTGCACAGCAATCTGCCTTCCATCCGTTGCGTGGGCTACCGCCAGCTCTGGGAACACTTAGAGGGCCAGATTTCGCTGGATGAGGCCGTTTTCAAGGGCATTTGTGCCACCCGCCAGCTGGCCAAGCGGCAGATTACCTGGCTAAGAGGTTGGAGCAGTGAGTTAGAATGGCTAGACAGCCTCGATCCAGCCGGATCTTTGCATAAAATGATTGAAAAGATCGGCCAATCTCGCTAATATCCCTCTGCCTTTGGCAATCGAACAATTTAACAACAATAAAAAGGACAATAAAATGGCAAAAGGTCAATCTTTACAAGATCCATACTTAAACGCACTTCGCCGTGAACGCATTCCAGTGTCTATTTATCTGGTCAACGGCATTAAATTACAGGGTCAAATCGAGTCTTTCGACCAATTCGTGATTTTACTTAAAAACACCGTCAGCCAAATGGTTTACAAGCACGCCATTTCAACCGTGGTGCCAGCCCGGGCCATTTCCCACAACAACGGTGGCAACAATCACAACAATAACGCAGCCGCATCAGCCCAATACCAACAGGCTGAATCAGAGACTGCCAGTCAAGACCAATAAGCCTTGACCACTTCTCATCTCCCACCAAACGCAGACCATCAGCCTGCGTTTGGTTCTGTCTTTTCTGAAAACCAGGCTCTGGACTATTCCCATCAAGAAGAACGGGCCATTTTGGTTCATGTTTTTCTAGCCGGCCAAAAAGACTTAGACAACCTAGCCGAATTCCAAACCCTGGCCCAGTCGGCAGGGGTAGAAATTGCCTCCATCCTAACCACTGCTCGTGCTACACCTCACATTAAATACTATGTCGGCCAAGGAAAAGCCGAGGAAATCCGAGATGCTGTGGAAGCCTTTGGGGCCAGTGTGGTCTTGGTTAATCATCAACTTAGCCCCGCCCAAACCCGCAACTTATCTTCTCTTTGCGATTGTCGAGTGGTGGACAGAACCGGCCTGATTTTGGATATCTTCGCCCAACGGGCCAGGAGCCACGAGGGCAAGTTGCAGGTGGAACTGGCCCAGCTCCGCCATCTAGCTACTCGCTTGGTCAGACGGCTGGGCAATCAGGATCAGCAAAAGGGCGGGGCCGTTGGCCTGCGGGGCCCGGGCGAAACCCAGTTAGAAACCGACCGCCGTCTCATTCGGGTGCGGATTCAACAGCTGCAAAACCGCCTGGACAAGGTCAGCAAGCAACGCAACCAAAACCGCAAGACCCGCCAAAAGGCCGATATTCCGACTGTCTCTCTGGTGGGCTACACCAATGCCGGCAAGTCTACCCTCTTTAATGCCCTGACGGCTTCGGATGTTTATGTGGCCGATCAGCTTTTCGCTACCCTAGACCCAACGCTGCGTAAGATCCAGCTCCAGGACGTAGGCACAACGATTTTGGCTGACACCGTGGGCTTTATCCGCTTCCTGCCCCATGATTTGGTCTCTGCCTTCAAGTCCACCCTGCAAGAAACCACCGAAGCCTCGCTTTTGCTGCATGTGGTTGATGGGGCTGATGAACGGAAAAACGAAAATATTGATGCGGTCAATGCCGTGCTGGAGGAAATTGAGGCGCTAGATCTGCCCACCCTCTTGGTCTATAACAAGGTGGACAAGCTAGAAGGGATTGCTCCGCATATTGAACGCCGGGAGGATGGCACACCGATTGCTGTTTACCTATCTGCCCAAACTGGCCAGGGCTTAGATCTTTTACTTGAGGCCATGCGGGAGCGACTCAAAAATGAACTGGTGCAGGAAAGCCTGCTTCTGCCTGCTACAAGCGGGGCCCTTTACGCCAAATTTTACAAGGAGGGCTGTATCCGTGCTGAACACTTCAATGAATTTGGCGACAGGCTGATTGAAGTGGAAGTGGACAAGGTGCAGTGGCACAAGTGGCTCAAACAGCACCCTGAAATTGAAGAGTTTGTGGGTTTTGCCCAGGACTTTGAGTAGGGCCAGCCTCAATCTTAATTATCCTTTCTCAACCAACCTAAGCCCAATCCTACCAGGGCAAAAGGCAACCATTCCATACTGTAGGCTTTCAGTGGCAAGGCCTGCATAAATTCAAGGTTAAGCACCGACAAAATCGACACGATGGTGACCAGGCCCACCGATAGACGCTGGGCCATCAGGGGGACTTTCACAAAGAGATGGGTCAGCAAGACCAAGATCACGGTTATCACAATCGGATAAAGAATAAGCAACACCGGCACCGACCCCTTAATCACCTCATTCAAACCCTGGTTGGCAATTACGAGACCAATGAGGGTAAAGACCAGGGCATAGTGTTTATAGGCCAGTCTAGGGTAAAGTTGATGGAAATATTGGCTGACTGACACAATCAGGCCTACGGCCGTGGTTAAACAGGCCAAGGAGACAATCACAGCCAGCACCACCTGTCCAGCCTTGCCGAAGGCTTGATGGGCGACTGAATTCAGGATAAAGGTGCCAATGTCCTGCTTATTCTCGCTTAGGCTAGCCAAGACCTCGGGCGACAAAGTGACCTTGTTGCCAATCCAGGCCAGTGAAACATAAACCAAACTTAAGGCAATGGCCGCAACAAGACCCGATAAAATAACCTGCTTGGTTAAGTGTTCCCCCGCAATGCCCTTGGCCTTAATGGCTGCAATCACAATCACCGAGAAGATAATGGCCGCCAAGGCATCCATAGTGAAATAGCCCTCCAAAAAGCCCTTGAAAAAGGCAGAACCCTCTTCTGGCATGGTGGTGATATGCAGGGTTTTATCTTCAAAGAGGAAAAAGGCCCGCAAGACCAAGGCCAAAATGGCACAGAGCAAAATCGGGGTTAAAACCGCCCCAATTCTAGACACCATTTTACTGGGCGACAGGGCCAGCCATAGGGCAAGGGCAAAATACACCAGGCTAAAGGCTAGCCGAATGAGATCAGTGGGAGCGTCTAAACTTGGCAAAATAGCCATTTCATAGGCGGTGGCCGCCGTTCTGGGAATGGCGAAAAAAGGCCCTAAACTTAAGTAAATGGCCATTAAAAATAGGGTGGAGAAAAGAGGGTTGATCCGATTAAGGGCCTCTTGATAGCCATTGGTGTAATAGGCACTGATAATCACCGCTAGAAGGGGCAGACCCACTCCAGTTAAAATAAAACCTGAAATAGCAAAAATAAATTCTGACCCACTTTGCAAGCCTAACTTAGGTGGAAAAATTAAATTACCCGCCCCAAAAAACATGGCAAAGAGCATAAAGCCAACGATAAAAGTATTTTTATTAAACATAAATCAATTTATAAAATTTAGAAAAAAACAATTATATAATAATTTATACAAATTTATAAACCCTATTTTTTTATACCTTTTGCAAGGTAACTAATTTGCCAGTTAAGTAATTTTTGATATGCAGAAATTTTATTAACTGAAGGGTTTTCTATGTTTTCTCCAACGTGTAAGCTTTCTTTGTTTAACCATTTGTATTTTGGTAGGTCTGGATTTGTTAAATCTACAGCACCTTCTTCATCAGCCCATACATTACTATTAAAGGCAAAGTTATCACTGTTTTCAAACATGTTCTGCCCTCCAACAGTCCAAAAAGATGCTTCTGAAAGGCTAAGGGCATATAAGGTTGGCATAACATCTTTATGAGAGCCTATCTTGTTGGGATTGAAATTCAGTTTGAGCTGTTCTTTAAATCTGTCTGGAATATGGATAAAAAATGGAACAGCATTCATTAAAGCAAGCTCTTTAGGTAGTTCACTATACATTGACCGAATATGGTGATCTCCTGTTGCTGAAATAATGGTGTTGTTTTTTGTTTTTTCATTTTGAGAAACGCTTTGGATAAAATCACCTAAGCAGCTTGCTGAATATTGAAATGTCTCTAAGATATTCTTTCTTTCTAAGTTGCTATTACCTAACCTCTTATCTAAACAAGTAACATCAACCTTATTCGGTTTGTAGCTTCTAGGTGGCATATAGGGAGGGTGGTTAGTTATTGTTAATAAGCTAATAAAAAGAGGTTCTTTACTCTCAAGTAACAATTTTTCTGCTAGTAAGAATGCATATTCATCAGGAATTCCCCAATAGGACTGATATTTTTTTGCCTCTGGGTATAATTCGATAATGGTGTTCTGATCATATACTAGATCCACGCCTTGTAATGGTAGGTAAACGCCTAAACTTCTCCACATAGCACTGCCAGAAGTAATAAAAATGGTTTTATATCCATTTCTTTTATAGGTTAAGAAAGCAGTTTCTTTTAGCTTAGTATTCTGTTCTGTTGATTGGCTAATATTTTCAATAGGGCTATGAAATAAAATCGATCCTAAAGAGTGCATTGTGCCATTATAGGAAGATAAGAAACGTTTAAAGACATAATCATTTTCAAAAAATGGACGTAAGCTACCTAACAAATCATTGGTTTGTTTATTATCAAACTGTAAAATATTTGAACCAAAACTTTCCATAATGGCAAGAACTACATGTGGTTTGTTGTTTTGAATAAAAATATTTTTTTCAGTTTTATTATATAGTTCTTTTCGAGATAGTGCTGTCAAGGCCAAATCTTCTCCCTCTTTCATATCAACAGGCAATAAAGAAATCTGTTTTTTTCTATCTCTAAAAACCCATTCTAAGGCGGTAACACCATTAGGAACCATTTTATTGATTATACTAAGAGAAGACACTTGAGAATGCATTCTTGTTAGAGGTTTTGATTTGATTGTTCCCCGTATGAAATACACAAATAATATGATGGATATTATGAAGGTAGTATAAAAGACAGAGTTATTGTTTAAATAAATATAATTATCCAATGGAAAAATTAAAATACTTATAGATATAACAGATAGCATTAAGATTACACCAATTGTTTTGAAAACAGGGTAATCATCCATGATGTTCTTTAAAACAGCCTTTGTATCATCTTCAATGAAACCGAATATGAATAGATCATAATGGTTGTTATAAGTCTTAAAATAAAAATAATTCCCTATGCAAGAAGATATCAAAATAAATGATAGGATAAATGTGTAAATATTTAAAAACACAGATAGATAAGGTTGAGCAAGGTTGAGTTTATATAACAAAGCACCGAATAATAAAATAGGCGATAAGACGATTGCAATCACTTTTGCATCGAATCGGCTTCCCATTATCATCATTTTAACTATTGTGCTTTTATTAGCAGTAAGGATGTTGCTAGAGATAAACTCTTTTTTCATTTTATTTCGGATGAAAAATAAAATAGATAAAAGATATAAAAAGAGTATAAGGATATTTAATAACATAAATTTACTGATTAATGTGTAATAGTCTGCATTATAGCGCTTTTTGCGAAAAATTTGCAAAAAAACACCATTTTCAGCCCGCTTGTATTCCTTTTAGGCCCAAGATTCTCTATAATTAGGCCTATTTCTGTTCTTTAAAATCTGGTGGATTATGAACCCAATGTTAAACATCGCCATTCGTGCTGCACGAAAGGCCGGCAATATCATTGCCAAAGGCTACGAACAAGCTCCTCAAGACACTTTTGTTGAGAACAAAGGTGCCAACGACTACGTTACCGCTGTGGACAAGGCAGCGGAAGAAGCAATTATTGAAGTTATCCGCAAATCCTATCCTGACCACGCCATCGTGGGTGAGGAGTCTGGGATTTTAGCGGGTGAGAACAAGGATGTGCAGTGGGTGATTGATCCGCTAGATGGCACAACCAACTTCGTCAAACGCCTGCCGCATTTTGCCGTATCTATTGCTGTGCGTGTGAATGGCCGTACCGAGGTGGGCGTGGTTTACGACCCTATCCGTAACGAACTCTTTACTGGCGTACGGGGCGAGGGGGCTAAACTCAACGAATTCCGCCTGCGTGTTGACACCGAACGCCGTGACCTTAACGGTGCCATCCTTGCCACTGGCTTCCCTTTCAAGGCACCACGCCACCGCCCAGCCCATTTAGCCATGCTTGAAGCCCTGATGAACAACGGGGTAGCCGACTTCCGTCGGACTGGTTCAGCGGCTTTAGATTTATGCTATGTGGCTTCTAACCGTGTCGATGGTTATTTTGAAATCGGCCTCAAACCTTGGGACTGTGCCGCAGGCGATCTGATTGCCCGTGAAGCAGGTGCACTTGTGACCAACTTTGTCGGTGGCACAGACTACCTTAAATCAGGCAACGTGGTCGCCGGCAATGGCCGTGTGGTTAAGGGCTTATTAAATAGCTTGCAGGCGACCTTGACGGATGAGTTGAAGGCGTAATTGACGCTGGTATTGTCCTTAAATTCGATGATAGTCTTCCTTGCTCGATCAGTTCCCCTCTTTGAAAAAGAGGGGTTAGGGGAGATTTTTCAGAAGTGAAAACGAAGAAAGGGCGAAATTTTGGGGAATTTTTCCCACTTGTTAGTTAGCAAAATCCCCCTAGCCCCCTTTTTCAAAGGGGGGAATAGTAGAAAAGGGGAACGATGCCTCTGATTACCTAAAAAGATAAACCTATGCAAAAAACTTACCCCCTATTAAGACAAATTGATTCGCCGGAAGCCCTGCGTTTGCTGCCTAAAGAAGACCTCAAGCCCTTGTGCGATGAGTTGCGGGCTTATTTGTTGGAATCGGTCAGCCAGTCCAGCGGCCACCTGGCCTCAGGCTTGGGCGTGGTTGAACTTACGGTTGCCCTGCATTATGTTTATCAAACCCCCTTCGATCAGCTCATTTGGGATGTGGGTCACCAGGCCTATCCGCATAAGATCCTGACCGGCCGCCGTGACCAAATGCACACCATTCGCCAGAAAAACGGCATTCACCCCTTTCCTTGGCGGGAAGAAAGCCCTTACGATGTGCTAAGTGTTGGCCACTCCTCCACCTCCATCAGTGCTGGCCTGGGCATTGCTATTGGGGCGGAAAAGGAAAATGCCGGGCGGAAAACCGTCTGTGTGATTGGTGATGGGGCCATTACCGCTGGTATGGCCTTTGAGGCCATTAACCATGCAGGCGATCTGCACACCGATATGCTGGTTATCCTCAACGACAATGAAATGTCCATTTCGGAAAACGTGGGAGCCCTCAATAACCACCTGGCCCGTCTCCTGTCAGGCTCCCTCTACACCACCATTCGTGAGGGTGGAAAGAAACTCCTGTCTGGCCTGCCACCCATTAAGGATTTTGTCCGCAAGACCGAAGAGCACGTCAAGGGCTTTGTGTCGCCGGTCGGTACCATGTTTGAAACCCTGGGTTTTAACTATATTGGCCCCATTGATGGCCACGATGTGGAAGAGTTGGTTTCGACCCTGAAAAATATGCGTAACCGCAAGGGCCCGCAGTTCCTGCATATTATGACTAAAAAGGGCAAGGGTTATGAGCCGGCTGAGCGTGACCCGATTGGCTTCCACGGCGTACCTAAATTTGATCCGAAAAGTGGTGAACTGCCAAAAGGCAAGTCTGTTCCAACCTACTCTAATATCTTCGGCGATTGGCTGTGCGAAATGGCAGAAAAAGATCCGAAAATCATCGGCATTACCCCAGCCATGCGGGAAGGATCGGGCATGGTAGAATTTTCCAAACGCTTCCCAAGCCAGTATTTTGATGTGGCCATTGCTGAACAACACGCCGTAACCTTCGGGGCAGGCCTGGCCATTGCAGGTTACAAGCCAGTGGTAGCTATTTATTCCAGCTTCCTGCAACGGGCCTATGATCAGCTTATTCACGATGTAGCTATTCAAAACCTGCCGGTGATTTTTGCCATCGACCGAGCCGGCATTGTCGGGGCAGACGGCCAAACCCACCAGGGGGCCTTTGACCTGAGCTTTATGCGTTGCATTCCTAATATGACCATTATGGCCCCATCTGACGAAAACGAAATGCGTCAAATGCTCTACACGGCTTATAGTATGAACAGCCCAGTGGCGGTGCGTTACCCACGGGGCAATGCCCAAGGGGTGACGCTGGAGCCCATGCAGGCACTGGAAGTCGGCAAGGGCAAGGTGCTAAGAGAGGGGAAAAAGGTCGCCATTCTTAACTTCGGTGCATTGCTGAATGAGGCCAAACCGGTGGCAGACAAGCATGATTTAACCCTGGTAGATATGCGTTTTGTTAAGCCTTTAGACGAGGCTCTCATCGCCCAACTTGCTGACAGCCACGATGTTTTAGTAACCTTGGAAGAAAACGCCATCCAGGGCGGGGCAGGCAGTGCGGTCAATGAATACTTGCAAAAAATCGGCAAATTTAAGCCGCTTGTTATGCTGGGGATTCCTGATTTCTTTGTGCCACAAGGCACGCAGGCTGAAGCCTATGCGGATTTGGGACTAGATAGTGCAGGGATTGAAAAGCGTTTAGCGGGGATGTTAGGCCTATAATCGCACAATATGGAAAAGGGTTTAAGGCATAGGCCTTAAACCCTTTTTTTGTGTATGAAATGCTTAAATTCCTAAGCTGTCCCAGATTTCATCTACTCTTTTAACCACTTCAGGATCTTTTTTAATTGGCGTGCCCCATTCTCGGCTGGTTTCGCCCGGCCATTTGTTGGTGGCATCAATGCCCATCTTGGAGCCTAGGCCAGCCACAGGGGAGGCGAAGTCCAAATAGTCAATCGGGGTATGTTCAATCAGGGTGGTATCCCTGGCTGGGTCGCAGCGGGTGGTGATTGCCCAGATCACATCCTTCCAGTCCCGAGCATTGACATCATCATCGCAGACAATCACAAACTTGGTGTACATAAACTGGCGCAGGAAAGACCAAACCCCCATCATGACCCGCTTGGCATGGCCAGCGTATTGTTTCTTCATGGTCACCACGGCTAAGCGGTAGGAACAGCCCTCAGGTGGCAGGTAGAAGTCCACAATTTCAGGGAATTGCTTCTGCAAAATAGGGATAAAGACCTCATTTAGGGCCTCGCCCAAGACCGCTGGTTCATCTGGTGGCCGGCCGGTGTAGGTGGAATGGTAGATGGCATCCTTACGCATGGTAATGTGGGTTACGGTAAAGACCGGGAAATATTCCTGCTCATTGTAATAACCCGTGTGGTCGCCATAAGGCCCTTCCAGTGCGGTTTCGGCTGGGTCGATATAGCCTTCTAGCACAATTTCAGCACTGGCCGGCACGTCCAAATCATTGCTGAGAGACTTAACTGTTTCGGTCTTATTGCCCCGCAGGAGGCCAGCAAAGGCGTATTCGGAAAGGGTGTCTGGCACAGGGGTAACGGCGGCCAAAATGGTGGCTGGATCGGCTCCTAGGGCGACCGACACCGGGAAGGGTTGGCCTGGATGGGCTGCTTGCCATTCCTGAAAGTCCAGGGCCCCGCCCCGGTGGGAGAGCCAACGCATAATGAGCTTGTTCTTGCCAATGAGTTGCTGGCGATAGATGCCCAAATTCAGTCGTTTCTTGTGAGGCCCTTGAGTAATGGTTAAGCCCCAGGTCACCAGTGGTGCCACATCGCCCGGCCAGCAGTGCATGATGGGGAGCTTTGTCAGATCGACCTCATCGCCTGTCAGCACCACCTGCTGGCAGTCCGCCTTGCTCAAGGCCTTGCTAGGCATATTGAGGATTTGCTTCCATTGAGGCAGTTGGCCGATTAAGTCCTTGAAACCCTTGGGTGGCTCAGGCTCTTTCAAAAAGGCCAAAAGTTTGCCCAGCTCCCGCAGGGCCGACACATCTTCCTGGCCCATCCCCATGGCCACCCGTTTAGGTGTGCCAAAGAGGTTACAGAGCACGGGCATATCATAGCCCTTGGGGTTTTCAAAGAGCAGGGCCGGCCCACCCATGCGTAGGGTACGGTCGGCAATTTCGGTCATTTCAAGGTGGGGGTCGATTTCCTGTTTAATCCGCTTCAGCTGGCCTTGGGCTTCCAAAAGATCAAGAAAATCGCGTAGGTTTTTGTATTTCATAGGCACTTATCTTATGGATTGGAGCTTGGCGAACTCATGGATTCGGCCATCTTAATACTGCGTTCAATGGTCTTATGCCGTGGGTCGTCCTCAGGCATAAAGCGTTGCATCATCCTCCAGGTGGTGGCAGCCATCTTATAATCTTCCTTCTCAAAGGCTCGGAAGGCCAGGAGGCTGAGGGCTTCTAGGTTGGTGTGATCCACCCGTAAAATCTGCTTGAGCAGTTCCTCACCTTGATCCTTGTCCGATTGGGCTTCTGAGAACATAAGGATTTGGGCCAGGCTAGACTTATACTGCAAATTATCCGGCTGGAGGGCGGCGGCCTTTTTAAAGCTGTCTAGGGCCAGTTGGCCGTTGTCGCTGGCCATGCCAATTTGGCCCAGCATAAACCAAGACTTATCGTCCTGCGGATTGCTTTGCAGTTCCACCCTGAGGGCCACGGCAAATTGGTTCATCTCTTGTTCGGTGAGTGGCTCATTCTGCTCATTCTTAATCCGTTCGTAGAAATAATCTAGCTTGGTGTGGCTGGCATTGAGCATGCTATTGGCCTGCCAGGAACCGACTGAAAAATAAATCCCCGTACTCACGGCGGTCACCAGCAGGGCCAGGGTGGCAAACCAGATCTTGCCGTAGCTTTTGGCGGCCACAGGTTTGGTTTCAGCCTGCTCTGGAATGTCGTCTAAGAGGCTTTGTTGCAGCTCTTGCTTGGCCCGTTCGGCATCCTCAATCACCCCCTCTTGGACCTCTTGTTCTACCTCCTTGAGGCGTTCAAAATAAAAGGCCTTGTTAAGGCTGTCTCGTTCAGTGCTGTTGAGGCTAACTGATTTTTTGAGAAGCGGATAAAAGGCAATCAGGCAGATGATGAGTGTGATGGCTACGAGGCTTATCCAGAAAATCATGGCTTATCCTTATCTAAAATTTGTTGCAGACGGGTTTGATCGAGTGCATTTGCAGGTTTTTCGGCTTTCTGGCCCGCTTGTTTGCGTCTAAAGACCAAGATTCCACCCAGCAAAATAAGCAAAAGAGGCAGGGCCCAGAGGAAAATGGTGGCTGGGGTCATGGGCGGATCGTAGGTCACGAAATTGCCATAGCGTTCTACCATATAGTCCACCACCTCGTCCTTGCTCTTGCCTTGCTTGAGCAGTTCGAGGGTCTTGTTCCGCATATCAGTGGCGATGGTGGCGTTGGAGTCGGCAATGTTGTTGTTCTGGCATTGCGGACAACGCAGCTCGGCCACCAGGGATCGGTAGTCGGCTTCCTGTTTGGGGTTATCGAAGGTCTGTACCTCAATGCTAGCAAAAGCAAGCGGGGCGACTAGACTTAAAAGTGCGAAGATTTTTTTCATGTTTACTGGGCGACTAATTTATCGTAAATGGGTTTAAGGGTCTTGTGCCAGACCTCATCATTAACATCACCGGCGTGGCGGTAGTAGATCTTGCCTTGGCCGTCTAGGATAAAGGTTTCAGGGGCACCATAAACCCCTAAATCTAAGCCTAAAGAGCCTTTAGGGTCAAAGACGATGGCTTGGTAAGGGTCGCCATAGTCTGCCAGCCAGCGAATGGCCTTTTGGCGGTCGTCCTTGTAGTCCACTCCGACAATTTCAATCCCTTGAGCGGCCAGTTCGGTTAGGTACTTATGTTCGGCATAGCAGGTCGGACACCAGGTGGCCCAGACATTAAGCAGGCGGGGCTTGCCGGTTTTAAGCACGCTTTCATCGACAAATTTTGCTGGGTCTTGCACCGATTCCAATTTGAAGCTCGGCACAATCTTGCCCACCAGGGCAGACTCTAATTTTTTCGGATCTTCACCACCGGCATTGCGTTGCAGTTGGACGGTAAAGGCCACAATCAGGACTAAGAAAAGCCCCAGGGGAATAAGGAGTTTTTTGTTCATATTTAAAAATTAGGTAATCATCAAACGATGGCGCCAGCCTCCAGGCTGGTGCCTCAATCTCTTTTTCGGCACAGGCGTGGACACCATCTTATTCAAAACATCAAAATGTGATTAAACGTGATCGGTAGGGACGCATTGCATGCGTCCGCAAACGAAGCATTATATCAAATGTTGATGAGGCATAAATATCGCAATGGACGCATGCAATGCGTCCCTACAAAAGGCGATTTAAGTTCAAAGACAAGTTTTTGAACAGTTGTGGCGTTCACGCTTGCGCCATCCTCTTTTGGTGAGGAGATGTTGTATTTTAAGCCATTTCAGCAAAAAATCACAAAAATCTGCATTTTTTCTGATTTTAGATAATAAAAAACCCCAAGCCTAGGCTTGAGGTTAGAAATCTGGCGGAGGAAGTGAGATTCGAACTCACGGAGGGCGTTAACCCTCGCCGGTTTTCAAGACCGGTGCATTCAACCGCTCTGCCATTCCTCCGAGTTGATGCGTTGGTTCACTGTGATGGCGGAGGAAGTGAGATTCGAACTCACGGAGGGCGTTAACCCTCGCCGGTTTTCAAGACCGGTGCATTCAACCGCTCTGCCATTCCTCCACAGCGAAAACAGGCAGAATGATATAGATTTCATACAGGGTCGTCAAACAGAAAAAAAGGAATTGAGGCCATTTGGCTTGTTTTTCATCAATTTAAGCAAGTTTGCATAGAAAATTTTGGCCAAAACTGGTATTTTTACACCTTATTGCAAATGAGAAGAAGAGAGAAATATGTTGCTGGCCATTTTAACCATTCTTGCCTATTTAAGTGCCCTCTTATGGATTATGCCCACCATCGTCAAGGTTGATTACAGCGGTAAACCCAATGTTAAGGCGGTCTTCCTTATTGGCCTGGTGGCCGTGCTCTTGCACTTTTTCAACCTGTCCCAGCAGGTTTGGCAGGGGGAGGGGCAAAATATCACGGTCACCAACATCGTTTCTCTTATGAGCCTGATGATGAGCACCTTTGCCACCTTTGCCCTGCCTAAGTGGCGAACCATCTGGCACCCGCTCTCGGTACTTTATGTTTTGGGAATTGTGTCGGTTGCCCTGTCCAGCTTTGTTAGCGGCAACTTTATCAAGCACCTGGAAGAAGACAGCGGCCTGCTCTTCCACTTGGCTATTGCGGTTTTCTCTTACGGCCTCTTTTTTATCGCCCTGCTCTACGCTTTTCAGCTCAAGTGGTTGGACAAGAAGCTCAAGAGCAAGAATATGGTCTTTTGTACCCTCTTCCCGCCGCTGATGACAGTGGAACGCCACTTCTTCGCCCTGACTCTTTCAGGCCAGGTTTTGCTTAGTATCGCCTTGATTACAGGTATGATTTACCTGCACAACTTCTTCGCCCCTGAACAAGTGCATAAGGCGGTCTTTTCCTTTATGGCCTGGATTGTCTATGCCATTCAGTTATTGGGCCAATGGAAGCTGCATTGGCGTGGAAAACGGGTGCTAATTTATTCAATTTCGGGTATGATATTGCTCACGATCGGCTATTTTGGTAGTCGAGTGGTTTAAAATCATGTAGCCACGAATGGAAAGCGGTCGGAAATTTGCAAAAATCTGCAAAAAAGCGACCGCTTGTTGTTTAACCAACATAGGATTTTTACCTTGGACAGTATTCCCCTGAGTAGCCTCTTTATTACTCTCGCTATTCTGCTTTTTTTATCTGCATTTTTCTCGGGCTCTGAAACCGCCCTCATGTCCCTCAACCGCTACAAGATGCGGCACCTGGCCCAAAATGGCCACCGTGGTGCTAAGTTGGCCGAGAAATTATTGGCCCGCACCGATCATCTGCTTAGCCTTATCCTTATCTGTAACAACCTGGTCAATATCGTGGCCTCAGCCATCGCCACCATGATTGGTATGCGGATCTCAGGCGATGCTGGTGTGGCCATTGCCACGGGCCTGCTGACCTTTGTTATGCTAGTTTTTGCGGAAATCCTACCCAAAACGACTGCTGCCATTTACCCTGAAAAAATTGGCTTTTTTGTCAGCTACATCCTAACTCCGCTGAAAAAAATCCTCATGCCCTTGGTCTTTTTGATGAATGTAGTTATCAGCGGTTTGATGAAAGTCTTGCGTATCCGCCAGCAGGAAAAAACGGGCTTGAGTGCCGAGGAATTGCGGGGGTGGTGCTGGAAGCCGGCCGCTTTATCCCGACTGAGCACCAGGAAATGCTGGTGTCTATCTTGGATTTAGAAAAGGTCACAGTGGACGATATTATGGTGCCCCGCAACGACATCGGCGGGATTGATATTGATGACGACTGGAAGGCCATTATGCGTCAGCTCACAGGCGCAGCCCATGCCCGTGTGGTGATTTACAAGGGCAATATGGACAAGAATATCCTAGGGATTTTGCGGATCCGTGAAGCCTTCCGCCTCATGCTGGACAAGAATGAATTTACCAAGGAAACCCTGATTCGGGCGGTGGATGAAGCCTATTTTATCCCTGAAGGCACGCCCCTGACCACCCAGATGATCAACTTCAAAACCAACAAGGAACGGATTGGCCTGGTGGTGGACGAATACGGCGACATCAAGGGCCTGATTACTCTGGAAGATATTTTGGAAGAAATTGTGGGCGAATTTACCACTTCCAGCGCCCCAACCCTGGAAGAAGAGGTTAAACCCCAAATGGATGGTTCGGTTATTATTGAAGGCTCGGCCAACCTGCGGGATCTCAATAAGATGTTTAACTGGGAGCTACCTTTGGATGAAGCCCGCACCTTTAACGGCTTTATCGTGGAACACCTGGAAAAAATCCCGGATGAAGATACCGAGTTTGTGATTCAAAACCTCAAGATCACCGTCCTGGAGGTGGGGGAAAATATGGTTAAACGGGCCAAGGTGGAGCTTGTTGCCCAAGAAGAGTAGCCCACACCCACAAGCGGGTAAAAAGGGTCAGAAATTTGCAAAAAAATCCTGATTTTGCCCCGCTTGTTGTTTATTGGAACTGGATTTCCTAAGATAGCGCCAGCCTCTAGGCTGGTGCTGAAAAAAATAAGGCACCAGCGAGGACGCTGGCGCCATCCGTGCTTTATAAGTTTAACTGTTTTATCAACCTCTCCGCATGGGCCTTA
Organism: Pasteurellaceae bacterium RH1A; assembly: GCA_012221805.1. Taxonomy (NCBI): domain Bacteria; kingdom Pseudomonadati; phylum Pseudomonadota; class Gammaproteobacteria; order Pasteurellales; family Pasteurellaceae; species Pasteurellaceae bacterium RH1A. The sequence continues at coordinate 306,480 of CP015195.1, forward strand.
GCAAGCCTTCTCACCCTTTCCTTATCTTCTTCTTTTTCAGGATACATATCAAAAGAATAAATTGGCTCTAGCCAGTTTAAGCCGCAGTATTTGGCTGTGTCTTCAAACATCTGTAAGTAGCTGCCCACTGGGCGGAAGGGCTGGCCGCTGTAGTCAATTTCTCTGCCGCCGACGGTGCAGGAGACAAGCAGAGATTTGCCTGCAAGCCTAGCCCCCTCTCCATAAGCAAAGCCAAAAGCAAAGACATCATCAATCCATTTTTTCAAGAGGGCTGGGGCGCTATACCAATAGAAGGGAAATTGTAAAACGATAGTGTCTGCTGCAAGCAAAGCGGCCTGCTCTTGGGCAAGGTCAAATTGGTAAGCGTTTGCCTGCTTGGCTAAATCTCGCACAAGTAAAGTGCCTTGAGCCTGGTTTTGCAGGGTTTCAATGATGGTCTTGTTGGCAATCGATTGGCTCAGATCGGGGTGGCCAGAAATAATCAGCGTTTTTTGCATATTATCCTACCTAAAAAAGTAAAAATTGCCTTGGAGTTTACGCTAAATGACGGCTTTCACCCCCAAGATTTTTTCAATTTTGTGACCTTCTTAACAAAAACGACACAAACTACCGTTTTTTCGTTATTTTCGGTTTTAAACTATTGAGGAGTATCGTATAATCCTTGCCGTTTGATTATAGATTGGCACGGAATAAAAAATGTACGATTTGTGCCAGTTAAGCAAAAGGGCGCTAAATGTCTGCGGTGATAAAAAGAGCAAAGCAAGATTACCTTAAACTCTTAAAAATTGAGCTGGCACTCTTAGTTATCACAAGCCTTATCCTTGCTTTGGTCAAGGGTTGGGTTGCCATCTCCTTTGTTTTGGGGTGTTTGGCGGGCTTTGTTCCCTACTGCGTATTCGTATATTGGATTTTTTTTCGTCAAAAATCTGCAAAAAATCGCTCCCCTATGACCGCTTTCTATCAGGGGGAAGGGATCAAGTGGGTTTTGACCATTTTATTGATTATTGTGGTATTAAAAGGCTATCCCCAACGGGATTTGGGCCTCTTCTTTTCAGGCTACTTTTTAATGCTGTTTACAACCAGTTTTCTGCCCTTGGTGGCAAAACTGAAAGCGTAAGACTCAATTTCTATTTATTTTTAAAAGGATAGTTTATGGCTGGGCAAACTACTGCTGATTATATTACCCACCACCTGACGTTTTTAACGACAGGTGAGGGCTTCTGGCACGTCCATTTGGACTCCTTATTTTTTACCCTTGTTGCAGGTATCTTGTTCCTTTGGGTTTTCCGCCGTGTGGCGAAAAACGCAACGACAGGTGTGCCAGGCAAGCTACAATGCTTTGTTGAGATGATTGTAGAATGGGTTGATGGTGTGGTGCGGGATAACTTCCACGGCCCTCGCCATCAGGTTGCAGCCATTGCGCTGACCATTTTCTGCTGGGTCTTCTTACTCAATGCTATTGACTTAATCCCTGTGGATTTCCCACCGCAATTTGCTGAAATGTTAGGTATTCACTACCTGCGTGCGGTTCCAACAGCGGACATCAGCGTGACCCTTGGTTTGTCTATCTGTGTCTTTGGTTTAATCATCTTCTACACCGTCAAATCCAAAGGTTGGAAGGGTTTTGCCAAGGAATATACCTTACATCCATTTAACCACTGGGCCATGATTCCAGTAAACCTTATTCTTGAGTCAGTTACCCTGCTTGCCAAACCTGTTTCCTTGGCCTTCCGTTTGTTCGGTAATATGTATGCAGGTGAGCTTATCTTCATCCTGATTGCGGTGATGTATATGGCAGATAACTTTGCCTTGCAAGCCTTGGGTATTCCGATGCACTTATTGTGGGCCATCTTCCATATTTTGGTTATTACCCTACAAGCCTTCATCTTTATGATGCTGACGGTGGTTTACTTGAGTATGGCCTATAATAAGGCAGAGCACTAATTTAACGCCTTCCTCCGCTTGCGGGGGAGGGAAAAAGAGAAACGATTTTTTTAACCCGACCATCTGGTCAAACTTTTTCAACCCTTAACCTTAACCATTCTTGGAGAACATTATGGAATCTGTAATTACTACAACAATCATTGCATCTGCTATCTTATTAGCTGTAGCTGCATTAGGTACTGCTTTAGGCTTTGCCCTTTTAGGTGGTAAATTCTTAGAGTCTTCAGCTCGTCAGCCTGAGCTTGCTAACAGCTTACAAACCAAAATGTTTATCGTGGCAGGTCTTTTAGATGCTATCTCAATGATCGCTGTAGGTATCGCATTACTATTCATCTTCGCAAACCCATTCATCGGTTTATTAACTAACTAATTGTTGAGTAAATTAACCTTAGATAATTTTTCAACTATTAGGAGGTTGTTGTGAACTTAAATGCAACACTAATCGGTCAAGCAGTTGCCTTCGCACTCTTTGTGTGGTTCTGTATGAAATTTGTTTGGCCGCCATTGATTAAAGCGATTGAAGATCGCCAATCAAGTATCGCCAATGCCCTTGCTTCGGCTGAAAAAGCCAAACAAGAACAGGCTGATACTGAAAAATTGGTTGAGCAAGAGCTAGCAAAAGCCAAGGAACAAGCGCAGCAGATTATTGATCTTGCCAATAAGCGCCGTAACGAGATTCTTGACTCCGTTCAGGCTGAAGCAGAAGCAGAGCGCGCTCGCATTATTGAGCAGGGCTATGCAGAAGTGGAAAGCGAGCGTATCCGTGTTCAAGAAGAGCTTCGTCAAAAAGTGGCGGCATTGGCTGTGGCTGGTGCTGAGAAAATTGTCGGCCGTACGGTGGATGCCGCGGCAAACAATGACATTATTGATAAGCTAGTTGCAGAACTATAACGAGGTGGGGCAGATGTCAGAACTTATTACAGTAGCTCGCCCCTATGGCTCAGCAGCTTTTGATTTTGCTTTAGAACAAGGTCAGCTAGATAAATGGCAGGATATGCTGGGTTTTGCGGCCGCCGTGGCCCAAGACGAGCAGATTGCCAGCTACTTAAGCTCATCCCTTGCACCGCAACAGGTGGCAGATCTCTTTATCAGTATCTGTGGCGATGAACTTGACCAGTATGGGCAAAATTTCATTCGTATTATGGCTGAAAATAAACGCCTTGCGGCGTTACCTTCGGTATTAACCGCATTTCTTCAATTACGAGCAGCACACGAAGCCGTTAAAGATGTCTTTGTGACCGCCGCCTCGAAATTAACGAAAGCACAAGAAAGTAAAATCGCAGCAGCGATGGAAAAGCGACTCGGCTCCAGTGTGCGTATCGTGTCCAATGTGGATAAATCATTGATTGCAGGGGTTATCGTGCGTTATGACGATACCGTGATTGATGGCTCCAGCCGTGGACAATTAAACCGCCTAAGCCAAGAGTTGTGCTTGTAAGAGGAATAAAAGATGCAACTAAATTCAACCGAAATTAGTGAATTAATTAAAAAACGTATTGCCCAGTTTAATGTGGTATCTGATGCCCAAAGTACCGGGACAATCGTTTCAGTAAGTGACGGGATCATTCGCATCCACGGCCTTGCTGATGCTATGCAGGGGGAAATGATTGAGCTTCCAGGCAATCGTTACGCCATTGCATTAAACTTAGAAAGAGATTCTGTAGGTGCTGTAGTGATGGGGCCTTACGCTGATTTAGCGGAAGGCATGACAGTCAAATGCACAGGCCGTATTTTAGAAGTGCCAGTGGGCCGTGGCCTATTAGGCCGTGTGGTCAATACTCTTGGCCAGCCAATCGACGGTAAAGGCGAAATCGACAATGATGGTTTCTCCCCTGTTGAAGTGATTGCCCCAGGTGTAATCGACCGTCAATCTGTTGATCAGCCAGTACAAACTGGTTATAAGGCTGTGGACTCCATGGTGCCAATCGGCCGTGGTCAGCGTGAGCTTATCATCGGTGACCGTCAAACAGGTAAAACCGCTCTAGCCATTGATGCCATCATCAACCAACGTGATTCAGGCATTAAATGTATCTACGTTGCAGTAGGCCAAAAAGCTTCAACCATTGCCAACGTGGTGCGTAAATTAGAAGAACACGGTGCGCTTGCCAACACTATCGTGGTTGTGGCTTCTGCTTCAGAATCTGCCGCCCTTCAATACCTTGCCCCTTATGCAGGTTGTGCAATGGGTGAATACTTCCGTGATCGTGGTGAAGATGCCTTAATCGTTTACGATGATTTATCTAAACAAGCGGTTGCTTACCGTCAAATTTCCTTGCTTCTTCGCCGTCCGCCAGGCCGTGAAGCCTACCCAGGTGACGTATTCTACCTCCACTCTCGCTTACTTGAGCGTGCAGCCCGTGTTAATGCGGACTATGTAGAGCGTTTCACCAATGGCGAAGTCAAGGGTAAAACAGGTTCTTTAACCGCCTTACCAATTATTGAAACCCAAGCAGGTGACGTATCCGCCTTCGTTCCAACCAACGTAATCTCGATTACTGATGGTCAGATCTTCTTAGAGTCCAGCCTCTTTAACGCCGGTATTCGCCCAGCGGTAAACCCAGGTATCTCGGTTTCTCGTGTTGGTGGTTCTGCCCAAACCAAATTGGTTAAGAAAATGGCCGGTGGTATCCGTACTGCTCTAGCCCAATACCGTGAATTGGCCGCCTTTGCCCAGTTCGCTTCAGACTTAGATGAAGCCACACGCAAACAGCTTTCCCACGGTCAAAAAGTAACTGAATTACTCAAACAGAAACAGTTTGAGCCAATGTCTGTTGCTCAACTTGGTTTAGTTTTATTCGCTGCTGAGTTTGGCTATTTAGATGATGTTGAACTTGAGCGTATCGGCTCATTTGAAGCAGGCTTGCTTGAATATGCTGCCAGCCAACACGGCGACTTTATGAAAGACTTAAGCGCCTCTGGCAACTACAACGACGACATTAAAGCCCAATTAACAGCCATTGTTGAAGGCTTTAAGAAAAACAGCTCGTGGTAAGCTAACAGCGGAGAATAACTATGGCAGGTGCTAAAGAGATAAAAACCAAAATTGCGAGTGTTCGTAATACCCAAAAGATCACCAAAGCAATGGAAATGGTTGCTACCTCTAAAATGCGTAAAGCACAAGAGCGTATGGCAGCAGGTCGCCCTTATTCGGATACTATCCGTAAGGTGATCAGCCATATTGCCAAAGGAAGCATTGATTACAAGCACCCGTTTTTAACTGAGCGTGAAGTGAAAAAAGTAGGCTTTTTAGTGATCTCAACCGACCGTGGTCTCTGCGGCGGCTTGAACATCAACCTCTTTAAAGCCACTTTAAATAGCGTCAAAGCGTGGCAGGACAAAAACGTCAGTGCGCAGCTTGGGTTTATCGGTTCAAAAGGTGCAGCCTTTTTCCAACCAATGGGCTTGGAAATTAAGGGGCAGGTATCAGGCCTCGGCGATGCACCGCAAATGGAAGAGTTAGTGGGTACGGTTAATGCCATGATTAAGGCCTACCGTGAGGGCGAGATTGATGCGGTTTATATCGCATACAACCGCTTTGTGAACACCATGTCACAAAAACCAACCATTGAACAGCTCCTTCCATTGCCTGAATTAGAAGACGATAACCTAACAAGCGGGTCAAATTGGGATTATATTTACGAACCAAATCCAAAGGTCTTATTAGACACCCTATTGGTTCGCTACTTAGAATCTCAGGTTTATCAAGCAGTCGTTGATAACCTTGCATCCGAACAAGCAGCTCGAATGGTAGCAATGAAAGCAGCAACAGATAATGCTGGTACATTGATTGATGAATTACAATTAGTGTACAACAAGGCTCGCCAAGCAAGCATTACAAATGAATTAAACGAAATTGTAGCAGGTGCTGCGGCAATTTAATCAAAGAGGAACGGTAATGGCAACGGGAAAAATTGTACAGATCATCGGTGCGGTCATCGATGTTGAGTTTCCGCAAGATGCAGTACCAAAAGTATATGATGCATTGAACGTTGAAACAGGTTTAACCCTCGAGGTTCAACAACAATTAGGTGGTGGCTTGGTGCGTTGTATCGCATTGGGTACATCAGATGGTTTAAAACGTGGCTTAAAAGTCACCAATACCAATGAGCCGATCCAAGTACCAGTGGGTACTAAAACCCTGGGTCGTATCATGAACGTATTGGGTCAGCCAATCGATGAAGCAGGCCCAATCGGCGAAGAAGAACGCTGGGCGATTCACCGTGAAGCGCCAAGCTACGAAGATCAGGCCAACAGCACAGAACTCCTTGAAACAGGGGTAAAAGTGATTGACTTAATCTGCCCATTCGCTAAGGGTGGTAAAGTAGGCCTATTCGGTGGTGCGGGTGTAGGTAAAACCGTAAATATGATGGAGCTTATCCGTAATATTGCGATCGAACACTCTGGTTACTCCGTATTCGCAGGCGTGGGTGAGCGTACCCGTGAAGGTAACGACTTCTACCACGAAATGAAAGACTCCAACGTATTGGATAAGGTATCCCTGGTTTATGGTCAGATGAATGAGCCACCAGGCAACCGTCTGCGTGTGGCACTAACAGGCTTAACCATGGCGGAAAAATTCCGTGATGAAGGTCGTGACGTGCTCTTCTTCGTCGATAACATTTACCGTTATACCCTAGCGGGTACAGAGGTATCCGCCCTTCTTGGCCGTATGCCATCTGCGGTAGGTTATCAGCCAACCTTGGCCGAAGAAATGGGTGTGCTTCAAGAGCGTATCACTTCAACCAAAACAGGTTCTATCACCTCGGTGCAAGCGGTTTACGTACCTGCGGATGACTTAACTGACCCATCTCCAGCGACAACCTTTGCCCACTTAGACTCAACCGTAGTATTAAGCCGTAACATCGCCTCCCTTGGTATTTACCCAGCGATCGACCCGCTTGATTCTACCTCTCGCCAGCTCGACCCGCTCGTAGTTGGTCAAGAGCACTATGATGTGGCCCGTGGTGTACAGCAAACCCTACAACGTTATAAAGAGTTGAAAGACATCATCGCCATTCTTGGTATGGACGAGCTTTCAGAAGACGATAAACTTGTGGTGGCCCGTGCCCGTAAGATTGAACGTTTCTTATCACAACCTTTCTTCGTGGCAGAAGTGTTCAACAGCACACCAGGTAAATATGTGCCATTAAAAGAAACCATTCGTGGCTTCAAGGGCATCTTAAACGGTGACTACGACCATATCCCAGAACAAGCGTTCTATATGGCAGGTTCAATTGACGAAGTGGTTGAAAGAGCCAACAAGCTATAATGTTTCCTTAAGAAACAAAGGAGAACAAAATGGCAACTGAATTTGAACTTACCGTGGTAAGTGCCGAAAGCAAAATTTTCTCGGGCCAAGTGACCAGCGTGCGTGTCAGTGGTACAGAGGGTGAATTAGGGATCTATGCAGGCCATACTCCCCTTTTAACCTCCATCAAGCCAGGTATGGTGAAGTTCACTTTGGCTGATAACAGCGAGGAAGTGATCTACGTTTCGGGCGGCTTCTTAGAAGTGCAACCGACTGTGGTAACTGTCTTGGCTGATGTGGCCATTCGTGGTGACGAGTTAGACGAGCAACGCATTGTTGCCGCCAAACGTGCGGTGGAAGAGAAACTCTCCAAAACCCACGATGCGGACTTAACCGCCAAACTTGCACGAGAAATTGCAAAATTAAGAGTGTACGAATTAACCAAAGGTGCCTTAAGCGCCAGACGTTAAGAGACTGTCTAAAAAACCCAACCTTGTGTTGGGTTTTTTGTTGGCATAAGGAATATAGGCTTTCTTCTTAAGAACCATTCTTAACAAGTAAAAACTATATTTGACCCCAATCAAGAAAAGCTCAAATAATCCCAAAAATACCCCTTAAGGGTAGTGAATACCCCTTCCTAAACTATAGATAATAAGTTACCGATATTTATATCTATGGAGAGTTTGATTTTTGTCCAATTCACCTGAACAGCCATCCCTTTCCCGCCGAGGTTTTCTGCGAGGGCATTTTTTAAATGCACTTAAAGATGAGAAAACCAAGTTGCAGGGCAGTGATGCGCTTCGTCCACCTTGGGCAAATCTTGCAACTTTTTTAGATAAATGCACCGCTTGTAACCAATGTGTGCTGGCCTGTGAAACTCAGGTGCTGGTTCAAGGGGCAGGCGGCTATCCTGAAGTAGATTTTAGCCGGGGTGAATGCAGCTTCTGCCAAAAATGTGTGGATGTTTGCCCTGAACCCATTTTTCTGCCTGTAAGTGAAGCGCCTTGGCAGCATAAGGTGGAAATCCAGGCCAACTGCCTGGCCCAAAGCCAGATTGAATGTCGTTCTTGTGAGGACAATTGCGAAAGCCGAGCCATTATTTTCCGCCGTCACTTGGGCGGAATTGCCATGCCGAGCTTGGACTTGGAGGCTTGTAATGGCTGTGGGGCCTGTATTCGAGGCTGTCCGACAGGGGCGATTAGGGTGTTGAGAGCCTAAAATTAAAATCTTTGATGGCGCCAGCGTCCACGCTGGTGCCAATAACCACAAAGGCACCAGCGTGGACGCTGGCGCCATCAATAAGAGTAGAACCAATAGCGTGAGAAACGTAACCGATAAATTAGAACACGATCAGGTCGATGGCAACTGGTATGTCTGTAGCCTTGTAGTGCAGGCCAAGCCTGAGAAGTTGGAGAGTGTGAAAGCGGCCATTACTAATTTGCCTTATGCCGAAATTCACGGTGAGAAGCCCGATGAGGGCAAGTTAGTGGTGGTCTTGGAGTCTGATTACCAGCCTGATTTGGTGGGTAAGATGGACGCCATTAAGGACATCAGCGGGGTGATTGTGGTTTCGCTGATTTATAGCCATCAGGATGAGCAATAAGTAATACGGTGGTGGGGATTTCCCTACCCTAGATTTAAGTTGATTTTTTATAAACGTGGGGAACACAAAATGGAACTCAATCGTCGAGATTTTATGAAAGCAAATGCAGCCGCAGCGGCTGCGGTTGCTGCAGGTATTGCCATACCTGTCAAAAATGTCTATGCCGATGACAACTCAATCAAGTGGGACAAGGCCCCGTGCCGTTTCTGTGGTACGGGCTGTAGCGTCTTGGTGGGGACAAAAGACGGCCGTGTGGTGGCATCGCAAGGCGACCCAGATGCAGAAGTAAACCGTGGTTTGAACTGTATCAAGGGCTACTTCCTGCCGAAAATTATGTACGGTAAAGACCGTTTAACCGCACCAATGTTGCGGATGAAGGACGGCAAATTCGACAAGAACGGCGAATTTACCCCAATTTCTTGGGATGATGCCTTCAAGATCATGGCAGAAAAATTCAAGGCGGCCTATAAAGAGCTTGGCCCAAATGGTGCTGGTATGTTTACCTCTGGCCAATCCACCATTTTAGAGGGCATTGCCAAGTCCAAACTCTTTAAGGCAGGTTTCCGCTCTAACAATATCGACCCGAACGCCCGTCACTGTATGGCGTCTGCGGCCGTGGCCTTTATGCGTACCTTTGGTATGGATGAGCCGATGGGCTGTTATGATGATATCGAACAAGCTGATGCCTTCGTCCTTTGGGGTTCCAACATGGCCGAAATGCACCCAATTCTTTGGTCACGTATTTCTGACCGCCGCTTGTCCAGCCCAGATGTCCGTGTGAACGTGCTTTCCACCTTTACCCACCGCTCTTTTGAGTTGGCGGATATGGGCGTGGTCTTTAAGCCGCAAGCTGACCTGGCTATTATGAACTACATCGCCAACTACATTATCCAAAATGGGGCGGTGAATGAAGACTTTATCAATAAGCACACCAAATTCAAACGTGGTGAAACCGACATTGGTTACGGCCTGCGTGAAAACCATCCGCTTGAGCAAGCGGCGAAAAACGTCAAAACGGCTGGCAAAATGCACGACAGTAGCTTTGAGGAATTCAAGCAATTAGTGTCTGAATATACCCTCGAAAAAGCCCACGAAATTTCAGGTGTGCCGACCGACCAGCTTGAAGCCTTGGCCAAACTCTATGCCGATCCAAACAAGAAGGTAGTTTCCTTCTGGACCATGGGCTTCAACCAACACGTCCGTGGCGTGTGGGCCAACCACCTTATCTATAACATCCACTTGCTGACAGGTAAAATTTCTATTCCTGGCTGTGGCCCATTCTCCTTGACTGGTCAGCCATCAGCTTGTGGTACAGCCCGTGAAGTGGGTACCTTCGCCCACCGCTTGCCTGCGGACTTGGTGGTCACCAACCCGAAACACGTTGAGACCGCTGAAAAACTCTGGAAGGTGCCAACAGGCGTTGTTCAAACCCAAGTGGGCTACCACGCCATTGCCCAAGACCGAGCCCTCAAAGACGGCAAAATGCGGGTGCTTTGGCAGATGTGTAACAACAATATGCAGGCCGGCCCAAATATCAATCAAGACCGCTTCCCAGGCTGGCGTGATGAGAAGAACTTTATCATCGTCTCCGACCCATACCCAACAGCTTCCGCCCTGGCTGCTGACTTGATTTTACCAACCGCTATGTGGGTGGAAAAAGAGGGGGCTTACGGTAATGCAGAACGCCGTACCCAGGCCTGGTATCAACAGGTTAAAGCCCCAGGTGAGGCCAAATCTGACCTCTGGCAGTTGGTGGAATTTTCCAAATACTTTACTACTGATGAAATGTGGCCAGCCGAAGTTTTGGCAGCCAACCCAGAATACAAGGGCAAAACCCTTTACGAGGCTCTCTACCTCAACGGCCAGGTCAATAAATACCAAGTGCCGACCGACAAACCAGGCTATATGAACGATGAAGCCGATCACTTTGGTTTCTACCTGCAAAAAGGCTTGTTTGAAGAGTATGCCGAATTTGGCCGTGGCCACGGTCACGACCTAGCCACCTACGAAACCTACCATAAGGCCCGTGGTTTACGCTGGCCAGTGGTGGACGGTAAGGAAACCCTCTGGCGTTACCGTGAAGGTTACGATCCATACGTCAAAGAGGGCGAAGGTGTGGCCTTCTATGGCTATCCAGACAAGCGTGCCATCATTCTGGCTGTACCTTACGAGCCACCTGCGGAAGCCCCAGATGAAGAGTACGATTTATGGCTCTCTACTGGCCGTGTGCTCGAACACTGGCATACAGGTTCAATGACCCGCCGTGTGCCGGAGCTCCATCGCTCCTTCCCCAACAACCTTGTTTGGATGCACCCATTAGATGCTAAAGATCGTGGCCTGCGTCACGGGGATAAGGTAAAAGTGATCTCTCGCCGTGGCGAAGTGATTTCCCACCTTGACACCCGTGGCCGTAACAAGGTGCCACAAGGCTTGATTTATACAACCTTCTTTGATGCAGGTCAGCTGGCCAACCGAGTAACGATTGACGCCACCGACCCAATCTCCAAAGAGACCGACTTTAAGAAATGTGCGGTTAAGGTTGTGAAGGCGTAATCACAAGAGTGGTTGATGGAGAATGATGAACGTCTGCTAAGCTCGATCTGATCCCCCTCTTTGTAAAAGAGGGGTTAGGGGAGATTTTAACGGACGTGTTAGCGAAGTGAGATAAACAAGCGGAGTAAAAAGAGCTATTTTTTGCAAAATAGATAACCAGCTTCGTTTTCACTGCTGAAAAATCTCCCCCCTGCCCCTCTTTTACAAAGAGGGGAGTTTTACCGAGGTTTTGCAAGATCTCCACCCAAACCAACCGCTTGTAAGATAAACAAATATGAAACTCGACCCAAACCGCCGCCAGTTCCTGAAAAACGCCACCCGCACCGCAGGTGGTGTCTGTGGCGTGGGGATTGTGTTGGCCCTGCAACAAAATCAAAGCCTGGCCAGAACTGGGGTGGCACTTCGCCCGCCAGGGGCCTTGCCTGATGATAAGGACTTCACCGCCGCCTGCACCCGTTGCGGTCAGTGCGTCCAGGCCTGTCCTTACGATATGTTGCACCTGGCTTCGCTCCTATCGCCCATGGAGGCTGGCACGCCCTACTTTATCGCCCGGGATAAGCCTTGCGAAATGTGTCCGGATATTCCTTGCCAAAAGGCCTGTCCGAGTGGGGCGCTTACACCAGAGCTCGCGGACATCAACGATGCTCGTATGGGCTTGGCGGTGTTGCTGGATCATGAAACCTGCCTCAATTGGCAGGGGCTGCGTTGCGATGTTTGCTATCGGGTCTGCCCGCTGATCGACAAGGCAATCACCTTGGAAATGCAACGCAACACCCGCACCGGCAAACACGCCCTCTTTATCCCAACCGTGCATTCTGATGCTTGCACTGGCTGCGGAAAATGCGAGGAAGCCTGCGTGCTGGAAGAGGCAGCCATTAAGGTTCTCCCGATGGAGTTAGCCAAGGGAATGTTAGGTAAGCACTATCGTCTGGGCTGGGAGGAAAAAGAGAAGGCGGGCCATTCGCTCTTGGATGAAACCAATCCAGAAGGCATTTTAACCCTGCCAACCCGACTGCCCGAGGGAGTGAAATAATGGCGAATTCACCCAAAAATGCGGGCTTAGAAGCCCGAGAAAAACTGGGCTGGTGGCGAGCTAACCGCTTCTTGGTGCTAAGGCGGTTGAGCCAGTTGAGCATTATTTTAATGTTCCTCAGTGGGCCATTTTGGAATGTGTGGATTTTAAAGGGCAATTACAGCCAAAGTCTCTTGTTAGACCTTGTGCCTTTGACCGATCCACTCATTACTGCCGAGAGCCTGGCCACGGGCTATTTGCCTAAATGGGAAACCTTGCTTGGAGCAGGGATTGTGGTGGCCTTTTATGGCCTCATCGCCAGCAAGCTCTTCTGTGCCTGGGTCTGCCCACTCAATATGGTAACTGACACCGCTGCCTGGCTCAGACGTAAATTAGGCATTCGCCAATCGGCCAAACTGCCCCGCAATTTACGCTACTTTATCCTGGCCATGATCTTGGTCGGCAGTGCGGTATCTGGCACCCTCTTGTGGGAGTGGATCAACCCGGTTGCTGCCCTTGGGCGAGTGTTCGTCTATGGCCTTGGGGCAACGCTTTGGTTGGTCTTGGCGGTTTTCTTATTTGATTTATTGATTGTGGAACACGGCTGGTGCGGCCATCTCTGCCCCATCGGTGCGACCTATGCCTTAATCGGGGCCAAGAGCCTGGTGCGGGTCAATGTAACGGACAGAAAAAAATGCGACCGCTGTATGGATTGCTATAACGTCTGCCCTGAACCGCAAGTGCTGCGAATCCCGCTCAACGGCAAGCCTGATGAAAGCCAAATTGTGCTATCCAAAGATTGTATTAGCTGCGGACGTTGTATTGATGTCTGTGCTGAAAATGTTTTTAATTTGACCACACGTTTTAACGTGCAACGGAGTGAACCATGAAAAAGTACCTCACCCTCTTATTAACGGCCTTGGCCGGCCTGGCCTTTGCCAACCCAACGGTTGAAAAAGTCCCTTCTACCATCGAAGAAGGGGTGGAATCTGTCGCCCCAGCCTTCCACAATATGCCAAAAGACACAGGCAAGATCGGCATTAGTTTTGTCAATCAGCCGCCGATGATCCCACACAGTGTAAAAGGCTACCAAGTGACCAAAAACACCAACCAATGCTTGAGCTGCCACGGGATTGAACACTACCAAACCACCGGCGCCCCTCGCATTAGCCCAACCCACTTCCAAGATCGGGACGGCAAGGTAATGGGCAACACTGCCCCTCGCCGCTACTTCTGCCTCCAATGCCACGTGCCGCAGGCAGATGTTGAGCCAATCATTGAGAACAAATTTAAATCCACCTTTGGAGGCTAAGAATGAAAGACAAGATTATTGGCCTTATCAAGGGCTTCTGGAAGTGGTTTAGAAGCCCCAGCAAGATTGCAGTCGGCACCCTGATTGTGGTTTCTGCCCTGGGTGGTATCTTCTCTTGGGTGGGCTTTAACTATGGTTTAGAACAAACCAACACCGAAGAGTTCTGTATCAGCTGCCACACCAACGACGTATGGCAGGAGTACATCCATACCGCCCACTACCAAAACCGCTCAGGCGTGAAGGCCACCTGCCCAGACTGCCACGTTCCCCACGAATTTGCCCCAAAAATGTGGCGGAAGATTGTGGCAGCCCGTGAAGTCTTTGCTTGGCACATGGGCTGGACGGAAACCATCGACAAGTTCAACGCCCGCCGCCTCCACATGGCCGAGCGTGAATGGGAGCGGATGAAGGCCAACGACTCGCAAGAGTGCCGCAACTGCCACAACTTCGAGAACATGGACTTCTCCCAACAGAAAAACGTGGCCCAGCAAATGCACACCATGGCCATCGAACAGGGCAAAACCTGTATCGACTGCCACAAGGGTATCGCCCACGATCTGCCTGATATGAGCGGTGTCAAATCAGGTTTCAAACCTGAAGAGAAACCTGCTAAATAAAACAAGCGGGTTAAAATTCACAAAAACTTGCAAATCCCCGTCCGAGAGGTTGGGGATTTTTTTAGGGCTTGAAAAATACGACACAAACAGCCACACTAGCCCCGTATAAGGAGCTTACATGAAAAAGAATATCCTCGACCTTATCATCACCCTAGGCAGCTTTTTTCTTATCACCCAGGGCTTTGACTGGTTTGATAAAAATTTCCCCTTTAGCATTCCTAAGCCCTGGTTTTATTTTGGCTTGTTTGTCTTGCTGGTGGTCTATTTGATGCTGACCCGACATGGCCGTAGGAAGAAGCAAGATTAATTACATCTACCCCGCCAACCGCTGCAAGAGCCTGTCCATGGCTCGATAGCCCAAGGCTTCGGCTAAATGAGCCTGTTGAATATCCCTTTCTCCTGCTAGGTCTGCAATGGTGCGGGAAACCTTGAGAATACGGTGGTAGGCTCGAACCGATAGCCCCAGCTTGGTCAAGGCATTTTCCAAGAAGAGGGCTTCCCTGTTGCCAATGGCACAATCCCGTTCAATTTCCTTGGTGGTCAGTTGGGCATTGATCTTGCCTGCCCGAGCCAGTTGAATTTCTCTCGCCTTAAGAACCCTCTCCTTGACCTGAGCCGTAGTTTCGCCTCGGTTGTCCGTATTATTTTGCAAGGCCCCTTGGGCAGAAGAGGTACTTCAATGGACAGATCAAAGCGGTCTAAAAAAGGCCCTGACAAACGGTTGAGGTAACGCATGACCTGCTGGGGCGAGGCTCGATTATGGGTGCCCTGATAATGGCCGGTCGGGCTGGGGTTCATGGCGGCAATCAGCTGAAAGCGGGCAGGGAATTGCACCTTGGCATTGGCCCGGGAAATGATGATTTCGCCCGACTCCAGGGGCTGGCGTAGGGCATCCAGTACCTTGCGTTCAAACTCAGGCAACTCATCTAAGAAAAGAATGCCGTTATGGGCCAGGGAGATTTCACCCGGTTTGGGGATGGTTCCTCCGCCCACCAGGGCCACCATAGAAGCCGAGTGATGGGGGGAACGGTAGGGCCTTTGCTTCCAGTTGTGGAAATTAAGTTCGTTCTGCACCAGGCTGGCCACGGCAGCAGTTTCAATAGCCTCATCATCGCTCATTTCAGGCAGGAGATCGGCCAGGCGGCTGGCCAACATGGTCTTGCCCGTGCCGGGTGGGCCTAAAAAGAGCAGGTTATGCTGGCCGGCAGCGGCAATCATCAGGGCTCGCTTGGCGTGCTCCTGGCCGATAATATCAGTCAAGTCCCGGCTGATAAGCGGGGTATTTTGGGCATTTTTTTGCGGAAGTTGCTGGGCGATGGGCAGGCTGTCCCGATTATTGAGGAAATTGACCACCTGCAAGAGGGAGGCGGCACAGAAGGTCTGGGTATTGGAAACCAAGCTGGCCTCGTTGCTGTTGGAGCGGGGCAGGATCAGCTCCCGCTTGGCGGCTTTTGCTGCCAGGGCAGCTGGAATGGCTCCGTGCACTCCTCGCAAAAAGCCAGTCAGGGCCAGTTCGCCCAAAAATTCAAACTGTCGTAGCTTGTCGCTGTCGATTTGGCCGGAGGCTGCCAAAATCCCAATAGCGATGGGCAGGTCAAAGCGGCCACCCTCTTTGGGCAGATCGGCCGGAGCCAGATTGACGGTAATCCGCCTGGCTGGGTATTCAAAATTAGCATTGAGCAGGGCACTGCGGACCCGATCTCGGGCCTCCTTGACCGTGGTTTCAGGCAGGCCGACCAGGGTCAGGCCGGGGTTGCCGTTACTCATATGCACTTCAATGGTGACCAAGGGGGCTTCTACCCCGATAGAGGCTCGGCTATAGACAATGGCAAGAGACATGGCTTTTCCTTTTGCAAAAATTTTGGCTTTTTTACCCGCTTGCCCCGCTCAAGAAAAGGGGCAATCTTTATTTTTTCGATCCAGATCGAAAAATTGAAAAAATCTGCGTGCCAAAAAGGCCCATTGGGCATAAACTTAAGCATTTTCAGTTTTGAAACAAGAGGGAAATATGCAGCAAGATGTGATTGTCGTCGGTGGTGGCATGGTGGGAGCGGCCACGGCCTTGGGCCTGGCCAATTTGGGGCTAAAAGTGGCACTTTTGGAGAAACACCCCCTGCCGACCTTTGAGCCTGGCCAGCCCTATGATTTACGCATTTCTGCCATTAGCGTTACCTCAGTCAAACTGTTGGAAAAACTTGGTGCCTGGCAGGCCATTGAAGCCATGCGGGCCAGCCCCTATGATGGCCTGGAAACCTGGGAGATAGAGGGCTTTGATACGGCCTTTAAGGCGGAGGAAATCGGCCTAGACAAGCTGGGCTTTATGGTGGAAAACAAGCTGATACAAATTGCCCTCTGGCAGGCCTTGGCGGATTTTTCCAACTGCCAGCAAGCGGTCGGTTTTTCCCAACTTTCTGCAAGTTTCCATGATGGGCTTTGGCAGGTTAGGGCGGATGATCAGATCTTCTCCGCCCCGCTGGTCTTGGCCTGTGATGGGGCTAATTCTCAAGTCCGCCAATGGGCTGGGATTGGTTTAACCTCTTGGAACTATCGCCAGCACTGCTTGCTGGCCGTGGTCGATACTGAAGCCGCCCAACAGTCTGTTACCTGGCAGCAGTTCTACCCTTCAGGCCCTCGGGCTTTTTTACCGCTTCTCGGCAATCAGGCCTGCCTGGTCTGGTACGACAGCCCAGAACGGATCAACCAACTCAAACAGCTTACGCCTGAGGCCTTAACAGAGCAAATCCACAGCCATTTCCCGCCTCGTTTGGGGCGAATTAAGGTGCAAAAAGCAGGGGCCTTCCCCCTTACCCGCCAGCACGCCCAGCACTATTTTAAGAATGGCATTGTGCTTTTGGGCGATGCGGCTCACACCATCAATCCTCTGGCCGGCCAAGGGGTAAATCTAGGCTTTAAGGATGTGGCTGCCCTGCTGGAGATCTTTGAAAAGGCCCTCAATAAGGGTGAGGACTTGCACAGCCCTGAGGTCTTAAAACGCTATGAAAAACAACGCCGAGCGGATAATTTGCTCATGCAAACCGGCATGGATGTCTTTTACAAGGCCTTTAAAACTGATTTACTGCCAGTCAAAATCGCCCGTAATTTGGGGCTGATTGTGGCCGAAAGGGTCAAGCCCTTGAAGAAATGGGCTTTGAAGTACGCCATTGGCCTATGATGTTTCGGCCAGTTGAGCTTCCACGGCTTTAAGCATATCTGAGACTGAGCAATTCAGCCCTCGTGCCAGCTTAAATAAGGTGGTAAGCGAGGGTTGCTGCTGGCCTAGTTCTAATTTACTGATGTAAATTCGTTGCAAATCGGCCTCAAACCCTAATTCTTCTTGGGTGAGATTGGCTTGCTTGCGTAAGGCTCTTAGGGTTTTGCCAAAGGCGATAAGGGTTTGTTCCACGGGGTTTCTCCTACAGTTGTAGGAATTTCAACAGCGTGTTATATTTCAGTCTTCATATAGGTGTATGAATTTAATCTTTTACCCTCAATCTTTTAGGAGAAAAACATGAAAATCCAAAATCTTGCAACCCTTTTATTGCTAAGTTTTGGCTTGGCAGCTTGTGGCAGTTCTGGCAATTCAAATGGCGATGAGGTTAATCGCTTAAAACAAGAACTGTCGGAAACAGGCAAAAAATTAGAAGAGGAAACGGCTAAAATGGCCCAAGAAACTAAAGAAAAAGAAGAGGCACTCAAGCAGCTTGCCAATAAAGAGGCGGAGCTTAAACAGTCACAAGATCAGGCCAAGCAAACTTCCGACCAACTCAAACAGGAGCAGGCAAGATTGGCTGCGGAAATTGCAGAAAAACGCCAGGCTTTGGATCAATTAACGGCCAAGCAGAAGGTATTAGATCAAACCAAAAACGATCTGAAAGCAGCAGAGGAAAAGTTACGCCAAGTTGAATTAATGAGCCAAGGTGAAAGCCTTGCCAAACAAAAGGCCTTGAAGGATTTAGATAATGCCAAAGAAGCTGTGAAATTAGCGGAAGAAAAGTTGAAATTAGAGGCAGAAAAACTCAAGCTTAGTCAAGATCAGGTAACCAATTTGACAAGAGCGAAAGCTGAGGTTGAGGCTGATTTAGCCAACAAGGAGCAAGAGCTAAAATACCTTAATAGCAAATTGCAAGTTTTAGAAAAGGAAAAGCAGGCTCAATTACTTGAGGCAGAAAAACTGGCGGTAGAAAAGCAAAGAGTGGCGGAGGAAAATGCTCGGTATATTGAGGAAGAGAAGGCCTGGTTTAAATCTCAAATGGGTAGTGAAGAGATGGATAAGTGGCGTAATTACGGTAATAAATTTAATGTAGAAACACGGAATTTTTCTTATATAGAGGTGGATGGTAAAAAAATGGATGTTGATCGTAATTTACCATTTGAGAGAAAGGCTGGTTCTAGAATATATTTTGGGCAAGATCGTGGGTATGTACAGAACTATTCGGCTGTATTGGGCCGTGTACGTGATGCTCGAGTAAGTAAAGATGGGGAAACCACCTCTTCTCGTTTTACGATTGATAGTGTAATTGGAGATTTGACTTCAAGTGATGTGGTTGCCCAAACCAAAGGAACGGCAAACTATCAAGGTATTGCATTTGGTGCTTATGGGGTAGGTAACTTTGCCTATACGGTTGATTTTGATAATAAATCAGGATCAGGCAGCATTAAAAATTTGGTTGATGTGGCTGATGTTTCAGATGTGGTACTGCATGAAGGTAAGATTGACGGCAATATTATTCAATCAAGCGTAGTAACTGAAAATCCTTTCTATAAGGCGGAGGGAGCATATGGCCCTGTTTCAGGCACTTATACCCTAGGCCTCTATGGCCCGAATGCTGAGGAAGTCGCAGGTCGAGTAGTTTTTGATAATGTGCCAAATTCCATGCGCCGTGCAAACCTTAAAACCCCAGAGGGTGGAAATACGGCTCATATTGGTTTTGCTGGCACAAAACAATAAGATGTTTGACGACAAGCGGGTCAAATCTGCAAAAAACTTGCAAATCTGGCCCGCTTGTTGCCTTATTTACGTAGCTTAACGGTTTCGATTTCGTGGTTTTCACCCTTGACCAAGATGAGGTTGGCCCGTTCTCGGCTGGGTAGGATATTTTGGCGTAAATTCAAGCCGTTGATTTCATCCCAGATGGTGGAGGCGGTGGTAATGGCTTCCGCTTCCGTGAGTTTGGAATAGTGGTGGAAGTAGGCGTTGGGGTCGGAGAAGGCGCTGCGGCGGAACTTGAGGAAGCGGTGAATGTACCACTTTTTCAAGAGGGCTTCGTCAGCATCAACATAGACAGAAAAGTCCACAAAATCAGATACAAAAACATTATGCGGGCTGGAAGGGTAGTTCATTCCACTTTGTAGGACGTTGAGGCCTTCTAAAATCACGATGTCGGGCTGATCGACTGTGTTGAATTTATCGGGAATGATGTCGTAGGTCAGGTGCGAATAAATCGGGGCCTGAACCTTGCGTTTGCCAGATTTGAGATCGGAAACAAATTCCACCAAGCGGTGGATGTCGTAGGACTCGGGAAAGCCCTTTTTCTTGAGCAGGTTTTTCTCGGTCAGGGTTTTGAGTGGGTATAAAAAACCGTCAGTGGTGATTAAATCCACTTTTCTATCATGTGGATAGTGGGAAAGCAGGGCCTGCAAAATACGGGCCGAGGTGCTTTTGCCCACCGAAACGCTGCCGGCAATGCTGATAATATAGGGCACTTTTGGCGGTTCAACCCCTAAAAAGCGGTGCAAAACCGCTTGGCGTTGCAGGTTTTCATCTATGTAGTAGTTGATTAAACGGGCCAGGGGCAGGTAAATAGTGCGGACTTCTTCTAAGGAGAGGTCTTCGTTAAAGCCTTGTAGGGGTTTGAGATCTTGTTCGGTCAGTTTGAGGGGAACAGATTTTCGCAATTCCGCCCATTGTTGGCGGTTAAAGGTTAAAAAAGGACTGATTTTGTGGCTCATGGCCCGTTCTCAATAATGGTTTGGCAGAAATGGATAAGTTAAATATTACAATATAATGGCAGGAAAGGGGCATAAATTCAGGTGATTTTGTTAAAAAAACGGCCGTTTTGCATAATTTAAAAGCAAAAGAAGTGATTTTTTTAGAATTTTTGAAAAAAGTGCTTGCACGAATTCCAGAAATCCCTAAAATACGCACCACTTGCTTACGACATGTAACGCCGACTTAGCTCAGTAGGTAGAGCAACTGACTTGTAATCAGTAGGTCACCAGTTCGATTCCGGTAGTCGGCACCAGCTTGAGTGTAACAAGTATCAAAAATCGTGTGGAGGGATTCCCGAGCGGCCAAAGGGGGCAGACTGTAAATCTGTTGGCTCAGCCTTCGAAGGTTCGAATCCTTCTCCCTCCACCATTCCTTTATGCTAATGGGACAGATGAATTTAGAACGGCGGGCATCGTATAATGGCTATTACCTTAGCCTTCCAAGCTAATGACGCGGGTTCGATTCCCGCTGCCCGCTCCAAGCGCTGATATAGCTCAGTTGGTAGAGCGCACCCTTGGTAAGGGTGAGGTCGGCGGTTCAAATCCGCCTATCAGCACCACTCTCTTTATTCTCTTAAACATTTCATAAAACAGTCAGATTCTTTTGGTTAATGTGGTAACGTAAACCATCGTAACCGTGTTTGTTTAGAGGGACTTTCTCAATGTCTAAAGAAAAATTTGAACGTACAAAACCGCACGTAAACGTGGGTACAATCGGCCACGTTGACCACGGTAAAACAACCTTAACAGCCGCAATCACTACCGTATTATCAAAACACTTCGGTGGTGCAGCGCGTGCATTCGACCAAATCGACAACGCGCCAGAAGAAAAAGCGCGTGGTATCACCATCAACACTTCACACGTTGAGTACGATACAGAAACTCGTCACTATGCCCACGTTGACTGCCCAGGACACGCGGACTACGTTAAAAATATGATTACGGGTGCGGCCCAAATGGACGGTGCTATCTTAGTAGTAGCAGCAACAGACGGCCCAATGCCACAAACTCGTGAGCACATCCTTCTTGGCCGCCAAGTAGGTGTTCCATACATCATCGTATTCTTAAACAAATGCGACATGGTGGATGATGAAGAGTTATTAGAATTAGTTGAAATGGAAGTTCGTGAACTTCTTTCTCAATACGACTTCCCAGGCGATGACACACCAATCGTACGTGGTTCTGCCTTACAAGCCCTTAACGGCGTTGCAGAGTGGGAAGAAAAAATCTTAGAACTTGCTAACCACTTAGATACTTACATCCCAGAGCCAGAGCGTGCAATCGACAAGCCGTTCCTTCTTCCAATCGAAGACGTATTCTCAATCTCAGGTCGTGGTACAGTAGTAACAGGCCGTGTTGAGCGTGGTATCATCAAGTCTGGTGAAGAAGTTGAAATCGTAGGTATCAAAGAAACCACCAAAACAACCGTAACTGGTGTTGAAATGTTCCGTAAATTGCTAGACGAAGGTCGTGCAGGTGAGAACGTTGGTGCGCTACTTCGTGGTACAAAACGTGAAGAAATCGAACGTGGTCAAGTACTTGCTAAACCAGGTACAATCACGCCACACACAGACTTCGAATCAGAAGTTTACGTACTATCAAAAGAAGAAGGTGGTCGTCACACTCCATTCTTCAAAGGCTACCGTCCACAGTTCTACTTCCGTACAACTGACGTAACGGGTACAATCGAATTACCAGAAGGCGTAGAAATGGTAATGCCAGGTGATAACATCAAGATGACTGTAAGCCTCATTCACCCAATCGCTATGGACGAAGGTCTTCGTTTCGCGATTCGTGAAGGTGGTCGTACAGTAGGTGCTGGTGTTGTTGCGAAAATCATCAAGTAATTGATGGTCTAAGAGACAAACCAAAAGAAGGCAGAGAGAAATCTCTGCCTTTTTGTTTTTGGGGACAAGCGGGTTGAAAGCTGAAGAAATTTGCAAGAACCTATTCTGTAAATACAAGCAGTCCTCTTTCCCTAAAAACTTGCAAAAAAAACTAAAAATTCCCCCGCTTGTATAACATTCCCGCCTGATATTTGTTAGACTTTCTTCCCTCTAGCACTTTCAAAGAAGATAAGATATGACCCTTTCCCGCCGCCAATTTTTGCAAAAAACTGCCCTTGCTGCAGGGCTGATCGGCCTGCCTGCTCCGCTTTTGGCTCAAGATAGGCCTGCTTTAAAAATTCCGCCTCTGATTGAGGTTGGCCGTGGCCGGCCGGTGAGGCTGGACTTCCGCCCTGCTCAAACCCAGTTTAATCAGGGTAAGTTGGCCGATGTTTGGGGGGTGAACGGCCAATATCTGGGGCCTACGGTGCGGGTGCGTTCAGGCAACTTTATTAAGCTGACCTACAACAACAGCCTGCCCCAGGCCTTGTCTGTCAATATTCAGGGGCTTTTAACCCCAACTGAGATGCTGGGTTCCAAACAGCGTAAGATTGAGCCTAAGGCTAGCTGGTCGCCCATTGTTAATATCAACCAGCCGGCGGCTACAGCCTGGTACCATGCCAGCACCCTCTTTAATTCCGCCTTTCAGACCTACCGTGGCCTTGCAGGCCTGTGGATGATTGAAGATGAGAACAGCCGCAAGCTCAAGCTGCCCAATCAATACGGGGTCAATGACATTCCGCTGATTTTGCAGGATCAGCTTATTAACACTCAGGGTGTGCAGGTGCTGGATAACCAGGCACCGCAGTTTTTGGGCAACCGCCTCTTTGTGAATGGGCAGGAGTCGCCGCATTTGGTGGTCTCCCGTGGCTGGGTGCGGCTGCGTATCGTCAATGCTTCCCTTTCTCGGGCCTATGATTTGGCCTTGGACAATGGCCAGCCTCTTTACCTGATTGCAACTGGCATGGGCATGTTGGCCGAGCCGCTGGCCCAGGAGCGGATTTGGCTGGCCCCATCCGAGCGGGTAGAGGTTTTGGCCAATCTTAACGAGGGCGGCCAGGTGTCTCTGATTACCGGCCAAAAGCGGGGGATCTTGGACAAGGTCAGCCAGCTTTTTGCCGATAATGACTACCTCAAAGATAATGTGATTTTAGAGCTGCGGCCTGAGGGCTTGGTGTCGGTCTTCACCGATCTGCCCCAGCTTACGCCAATCAATCTAGATGACTTTAAGCTCAAAATTGACCAAGAACGCAAGTTCAACCTCCGCCCGCTGGATCGTACCATCAACCAACAACGCTTCGACCCTAAACGGATCGATTTTACCGTCAAGCAGGGCAGTGTGGAACGCTGGTATTTAAGCTCGGTCGATCCTATTGGCTTTAATATCCAGGGCGCCAAGTTTATTGTGGAAACACGCTCTGGCAAGCAGGAGTCCATTAAAAAACTGGCCTGGCAGGACACGGTCTGGCTCAACCCTAATGAATTGGTGACCATTTTGGTCAAGTTCGATCACAAGGCCAGTCAGGATCTGCCTTTTAGCTATGGGGTGACGGATCTGATGTTAGCCGATAAGGGAGCCATGGGCCAGTTTACTTGCGAATAAAGGGAAAATCCACACCGCTTGTGGATAAGTTGTGAGAATAATGGGTGAAAGCCTAGGATAGTTAAGCTAAGACATTGATTTTAAATAGCTTACTGACATGTTTCTGTTTGCCCTTTTTGAGATGAAAGTCCCTATTTTTTGCTTATAAGATAGGCAAAAAAGCAAGCAAATTTGCTTTCCATCCAGGCCTGGGGATTTATCCGAACCAACTGTGGATAATCTTGTGATAGATCTGATTAAAGTCCGTGAATTATTTTGAATAAGGATCGAGATCCTTAAAATAGATCATATAAAACAAAGAGTTATAGCGCTGTGAATAAGCGGTTTTAGAAGGGGAAAATATTGGTTATTTTTTAATCTATATTGCTTTTGCTATAACCCCCCCTCGCA